>JBBIMX010000008.1:0-56005 GCA_037444165.1 Deltaproteobacteria bacterium
AGGTAAATTTTCTTTTGAGCTTACCGAGGACTCTAAAGTTTAAGCCTCGGTGATAAGAAAAGTATTTTTTTCTCTCGTTACGTTTTTCGGTCAGGGAACTAACTCACCCATATTATTATGACATTAAATCAGTTTAAAGGGACAAAATATTTTTGCAGTTCCTCAGAGATGAGAGATCTTATCCCGCCCTTCTTCTTTCCTCCTTTTTGAAAGTCCTTCGAGAAACTCTTTGGCCAACTCCCTTCCTCCCCAACCAAAAGCGATGGCGAGAGCAAGAACAATTCCACCGAAGATAATGGAGAAGGCAGCCACGATTACCTTCTCGGCAATACCCAGATGATAGAGTGCCATGGTTAGGGAAAGAATGATAATGAACCATCGAACCGCAAGGCTTAGAATCTTAGCGGACTCCATGTGAGCATTGACGGCAGCAATTAAAGTCGCTTGTCCTAAAAAGACACCGATAAGATACCCCATGACTAAAATACCAAGGGCGGCAAATAGGTGAGGAAGAAAGTTAAAAAATTGAGTAATAAGGCTTTGAGTGGCTGCAACCTCAAGGGCATTGATCCCCAAGATGAGAGCAATAAGGACAATGACCCAGTAAAAGAAGCGACCTAAGAGGTAGGTGGGAGAATAGTTGAGCCCTCCCTTGGAAAGGACCCTCCCCAGACCCCATTGTTCACTCATCTTATCAAATTGGATGACCTTTAAAAAGTGAAGGATCATTTTTTTAACTATCCAGGCTAATAAGAGGCCGATCAACAGGATAGTCATCATGGCCAAGAGGTTGGGCAAAAAGATAAGGACCTTCCCCAAGAATCGATTAAATGAATCGACGATGGCGGTTTTCCAGATTTCACTCATTATTCTCACCTCTCCTTTCTATCCCTTCCCTCAAGGGAAAGATGAAAGCCTAAACGTTATGTCCACCGCTCAATGAGATCCGGTTTTAATTCCTCAAAGGTTTGGCATAGGGATTCAATCTTGCTCTCCACCTCATTGGAAGAACTCTCCATATTGTCTCTCACAAAAGAGGCAACCTTCCCAAGATAGAGAGGAATCATGGATTTAATTAAATGCTCTCGATGGACCATCCCTTGGTGATAGGCAATGGCAAAATCATAGACAATCTGAACCCACAACTCCTGAGGGAAAACAAATTCTTGATCCGATAACCGGGCAATAGATTCCAATTTACGGGCCGTCTCACGCGAAAGGGCCTTCCTCCAAATCTCCATCAAATCTTTTACCCCTAATCGGAAGTTGCGGATCATCCGTTCCACATTGACAGAGATCGGCTCTAGACCGACCTCATATTGAAATCCAAAGGTAGGAACAGGTTGGGAGGAATGGATTTCTTTCCAGAGGGTTTGATAGGTTTCCATCAATCCAAAAACAGAGGAAATCACCTGAGTAAACATGGGACCAAGGTCACTTCCCGGATCCTTTGCATCATGGATCTTGGCCCCCAGGTAGGACTGACAAATTTTGTATCCTTCCGCAATGGCCAGTGTGGTCATCCAGATATCGATCCCAAAGCGAGCCACATCGGTCTCCCAAACCTCTTGGGTCAAATAGAATTGAGCGAGTTTTCCAGAAAAACCAAAGTCCCCTCCAATGGGCTGACGGACCCTTTTCCCATAAAGGGCACGGGTCAAGGGATAGACGATACTGTTAGTGATGGTTCCGTCAAATTTATGACGGGCATAAAGGGGAGAAACATAATCGAAACCCTCTTCATAAATAGGTCTCAATAGCAATTCCACCCACTCAGGGGTGATAGATCTCAAATCAGAATCGACGACGGCACAGGCTTTCGCTCTCAGTTTTATTGCAGCCTCGAAAATGACTCGAAAGGCGCTTCCTTTCCCCGGAATGCCATGATAAGGGGTGACAATTTTATGGATAGGATGAACGGGATGGGTGGTTAAAATGGCTCGATAGTCTTCGATTTGAACCCTTCGAACTTCATCTTGAGTTCCATCCGTAGATCCTCCATCCGAATTGATGATCACCGCTCTTTCCTTAGGAAAATACTTGGCCAATCCTCCCATCACGGCACGGACCACATGACCAATCGTTCGGGCATTGTTGTAACTTGGGATGCCGATCAATAAATCGGCCTCTCCAATCTGGTTGAGCTGACTGATAAAAGAATATTCCATGACCTCATTACTCTAAATCCAACAGTCTTGTATAAGCTCTTCCATCCCTTCCTCTCGGATCCTTTTCATGACTCTTTCCCAGGTCTCCCGAAATTTCAAATAATAGGACCACCCCTCCCTCTTCTTAAAAATCTCCTTCAAAATCGAAAGGGTGTCCCTGGCCCTCTTTCGTTTTCCCTTTAAAAAATAATCCAGAGCGAGGGAAAAGAGGGTTAAAATGGCTTTAGGGTAAACGCTCCATCTAAGAAAATATCCAGGATAGGGATCAAGAGAAAGTCCGATTCCTTCCTTGACCTTTTGACGTTCATAAAGAAACCGCTCAAGATCTCCTTTCAGTTCTTGTTCAAAATAGGTTTCTGTCCGTTCGGGGTGAAGATGCTTGATTTGAAGCTTTGGATCAAAGAGAATACAAAACCCTAATCGAGTGGCATTGATGAGGTAATCGGTATCCTCTCCTCTCGGAATCAAGGGATCGAAAGGGATGCTCTGAAAAAGGCGATAATGAAGAACCAAGTTCCCCCCCAATAGCATGGGAGTAGGAACAAGCCTCTCTTTGGATTTTAGGATCTCTAAGTAGGTTTGGTTCATCCACCTGATTTTATCCCAGAGCCAATCCCACCAGAGCTTCCTCGGAGAGAGGAGGATGGATCCATCAGGATTAAGATAGAACCCCCCCTTTCCACCCACCCTTTTCCCATTGAATCTTTGATCGAGGTACTCTGAGGCCACATCAAGGTAATCGGGATTTTCAATCACCTCATCGTTATCCATGAAGATCACCATCTCTATGGAAAGGGCCTGGGCGAGTAAAAGCCCTGTGTTCCGAATCTTAGAAAATCCTTTAAGATCAATGTGCCTATCATAATCTTTAAAATTTATTTGTGCGAGATGAAGCCTCAATCTCTCAACCCGTGCCGAAGAAAAGAGAAGGGTTCTTTGAGTTCTTAATCCCCCTATCTCATCTTTAAAAATCTCCTCCAATTCTAAATGGAGCTTTTCGTCCCTCTTCGGAAGATCGAAACACACGGGGAGGATAAGCGTGAAATCTTGATCTTTCAAAATGTGAAGGCTTCGAATCGCCCTCTGGGTCAAACTCATACCTTCTGAAGAGAGGAGTTCTTCAGGAGCATTGAGCTTGAGATAAACAGGAAGAATAATGGCTTTTTTCATCCCCCTCCAGATGTGTTCTTTTCTTTGTAGAGTGGATCTGATTTATAAAGAACAGTTTCGAGGTTTTCCATCTTCTTCCTTAACTCTCTTATCTGGAAGGAGGATCGAATGGCCCTGGGAATCCAGAAAAGAAGCGTAATCAGGATTCCCACTCCTACCGAACCTAAGAGGGTATAGATCAGGGAAGTTTCATACTGCCAGAGAAGAAACTTTAACACCACTGGAGAGGCTGAGGAATTCTGAACGGCAAAGGTGGCGATTCCAATGGCAATCAGGAAGATGAGCCAATAAAAGAATTGCATGGACGTTCTCCTTTTTCAAAGATTGAGCTCTTTCATCACTTCTAACATAGCAAAATTCCAAGCTTTGGGGCCTATCCCATCGATGACCCTCACCTTCTTCTTAAAAGAAAGAACCTCAGGAAGAGGAGCTCCTGCTATTTTTAGAAATACGGGATGATCCACTGCGAGGAGCATGGGAAGGTCATTTAGGCTATTTCCGATGGCGGCGGTAGTAATGATGAAGAATTGTCTCTTGTAGAGCCCTTTTAAAATTTCAACGGCTTTTCCTTTATTATTTTTCCCGAAAATATGATGAAACCTTCCCCCCCAAGTATAACCCATCCCCCTCCTTTTGATCTCCTTTTTTACCGTCTCGATCTCTTTCTCCCCACCCTTAATCATAAATGGTTCATCATATTCCCTCTTCTTAGCGAATTTCGATTCTTCAAGGCTCAACCCACAAAGGGAGGTCAATTCTTCTTCGGTAAGACCAGAAAATCCTATGATTTGAACCCCAGTTTCCCGCTTAATAGATTTTAGGACCTCAATGATCTGGAGATAAGAGGTCCCCAATTCAAGAACCGCATATCCATCCAATTCTCTATCATAAGGGAACTGAAAAGAAAAGTACTCTTTAGGGATAAAAATGGCTCCCCCATTCTCGGAAATAAAGGGATGATCATTCCTTAACTCCCTCCGATAAACTTCAATTTCAGCCCTGGTCTTACTACTTGAGAGGATTAGAGGGATTCCCTTCCGTTGGATCACCTCAAGGGCGGGTAGCGCCTGTTTAAAGGAATAGGTTTCCTGGTCAAGCAAGGTTCCGTCCAGATCGGTAAAAATGATCAGTTTAGGTATTGTCATCGTCGACAGCATTCTTCAACCTCTCCAAGAAATCAGGGATAGCCGAGGTGACCCGGCTCCAGTTAGGAATAAGGGGAATGCTCAAAGGATCTTCAATAAAGGCCTTGCTGGCCAGCTCGATTCCCTTTGTAAAGGTCTCCACAGCCACACCTTCTTCATGCCGGTCAAAATCAAGACCATTGATGGCTGCATCATCATGGTATTTTATAATGGTCTCCTGAGCTGTTCTTAAGTAGGTTGCCCTTAATGTCTTTAAAAGGCTTTCTGAAAGGTCAATCCCCTCACTGGCCAGATTTCGAAAAAGGTTCTTTGCAATATCGGTGGCCATTCTCAGAAGTCCTTTGCTGGGATCATCTGAAGAAAGCTCCTGATGTTTGTGTTCGTAGTTGTCAGTCAAATCGACCTGACAGATCCGTCTGAGGGAACAATTGCGGAAGACCTCTGCCAGCACCCCCACCTCCAGACCCCAATCCCAGGGAATCCTGTTGATCCGCGCCAAATCTGTAATCATTGAAAATTCTCCGGCTAAAGGGTAACGAAAGCTGTCCAGATAGACTAAAAAGGGAAGGTGCCCTAAAAGCCGTTCAAGGGAACGAATCAATGGGGTGAAGAAGAGGCGGGTTACTCTACCGTGCATTTTATTCGTGACCCGGGCGTAATATCCCTTGCAGAACTCATAGCCCAGATTCGGGTTAACCACTGGGTAGCATAAACGAGCTAAAAACTCCTTTTCATAACTGAGAATATCGCAATCGTGTAAGACGATCACCTTACTTTTTTCGCTTGCTAAGATATAACCAAAGGCCATCCAGGCCGAACGTCCTTTCCCATCCTCACCGGCCGAAATATCATTCCTGTTCAGAATGTGGTAAAGGGATTGAACCCTTGGTCCATCATTCCAGATCACCACGGTCTCCTGAGGAAGGATGGAAAAGAATTCTTTTGCATGTTCGAATTCTTTCTCTTCTGCCTTTCCCAGAGTGACGATCACCTGATTGATAAATTTCACTTTCTGAATTTCAGAAACGATTGTTTTAAGGGCTTTCTCCTTCAATTCAGAATAAAGAGAGGGTAAAACCAGAGCGATGGGATTGTGTCTGGAATAAAACTCCAGTTCCATCTCCATCCGTTCCAAGTTTCCTTTCTTTAGTCGGTGGAGTGTCGTAATCGCTCCAGGTTGAAAAAAATCACTCATAGAATCCACCTCCTTATGTTCATTGGTTAATCCCCTTTTTGAATAAACTTCTTTCTTCCCATTAACTTTTTTGCCAGGATAATGCTTCGACGCCCTGACTTCTTAGTCAATCTACAAATCTCTCTTAATGATCTCCCCCTTCGATAACTTGATAGAGTCAGTAACATAGGCATATTGACTCCTGTCACAACCTCAATGTTTTTGTTCTCTAAAACTGAAAGGCTAAGAGTGGTGGGTGTCCCGCCTAAAAGGTCGGTTAGGATGATCACTCCCTCTCCCTCATCGACTTCTTGGATTCCTTTTTGGATTCTGTCTCGAATCTCCTCTTTTCTATCCTTTGGCCAGATAGAGATCCCTTTAACCTTCTCCAGATGACCCACAAGGAATTGAACAGAAGAGATAATTGCCTCTGCTAATCTTCCATGAGAGATCACCAAGATTCCAATCATGCTTTATCCCTCCTTATTTCTTTCGAGGATAATAACTCATGGATCATTCTCCCTAATTCCTGAAATCGAAGAGGTTTTTCTAAATATGAATCGGCTCCCCTTTGGATCGCCTTTTGATGGACCTCTTCACTTCCAATGGCTGTAATGACAATGATACTGGTCTCAGGTTGGAGTTTTCTTACCCCAGGGATGATTTCCAGACCGGTCAACCCCGGCATTCGAATATCGGTGATGACCACATCGAAAATTTCTCGAACCAAAATTCTGAAAGCTTCTGAACCATTGCCGACCGAGTTTATCTCAAATCCTTCCTCTTCCAAGTAATCCTCGAGCAAAGATCTCATCTCTTCATCGTCTTCAATGATCAATATTCGCCCCTTTTCATTATTCATTCCTAATCATAGAGCAAAATAAGTGCCTTAGTACCAAAAATAAAATTTCTTTAAATTCCAATTTATTAGGCTACTTAGGGAGACCAGAAAAATAAATCCTGCCGAGGAACAATGGGACAGGCTGTGGCAAAATGGGACAAATGTTAATTTAAAAAATTCTCAATCCAAAAGATTGATCTCTTAAATAAAAGAGTGATATAATTATTTTTGCTTAGGGGAGAAAGATGCCTCAATTGAACAAGTGGCAAGAAGAATTGCTTCGAGACGAAAGAAGCTGTTTGAATAATCTTCAATTAATGCTCGAAGGGCTTGGGATAGAAAAAGAGGATCAAAAGGCTCTTCAGCAATCCATCCAAACGCTCGATGACCTCTTCTTGATCGTGGTGGTTGGAGAATTTAACTCGGGAAAGAGCGCACTCATCAATGCCCTCTTAGGTCAAAGAATCCTGGAAGAAGGAGTGACACCAACGACCACGAAAATCTACCTCATTCGTTATGGTGAGGTAAAGGAACGAAACACGGTAGATGAGCGCCAAATTCATCTGACTTGTCCTCTGGAATTCCTCTTAAATCTCAGTATGGTGGATACTCCTGGAACGAATGCCATTATTCGTGAGCACGAAGTCATCACCTCTCAATTTATCCCCCGCTCTGATTTAGTTCTATTTATCACCTCAGCCGATCGTCCTTTAACAGAAAGTGAACGTGAGTTTTTGGAGCATATCAGGGAGTGGGGGAAAAAAGTTGTTTTTGTAATCAACAAGATCGATATCTTGAAAAGTGATGAGGAAATAATCCAAATTGAAAATTTTATTCAAAATCATGTTTCTTCTTTTTTAGGAGAAAGCCCGATCCTCTTTTCTATAAGTGCTCGTTGGGGTATGGAAGCCAAACAACAGGGGGACAATCATTTATGGAAGAAAAGTCGGGTTGGAGAGGTCGAGCAATATATCCTCCATACCCTGGATGAGGCAGAACGATTTCGTCTTAAACTGCTTAATCCTCTTGGGGTCGGAATCCGTTTAGCCCAGAAATACGGGGAAACCCTCTCCTCAAAGCTCGAGTTTCTTAAAATCGATTTTGATCTCATTGATGAGATGGAAAGGCAACTCCATCTTTATCAAGAGGATATGAAACACCATTTTACCTCTCGAATGGCAGAAATTGAGAATCTCTTATATGAAATGGAAAGCCGAGGGCAGGTCTTCTTTGAAGAAACCTTCCGCATGGGTCGGGTATTCGATCTTCTCTCCAAACATCGGATTCAGAAGGAATTTGAACTTCAAGTTATTTCCGATATTCCAAAACGCATCGAAGCAAAGGTAGAAGAGATTATCCACTGGCTTGTAGACTCTGACCTAAAACAATGGGAGGCAACCTTAAGGCATTTGAATCAAAGAGCTCAAGAACATCAACGGAGGATGCTTGGAGAGGTCGAAATGGGTCGTCTTTACCATGATCGCCAAGGCCTCCTCAATACCCTTCTTCGTGAAACCCGGCGGGTGGTAGACACTTATGATCGAACCCAAGAAGCAAAGGCTATTGCAGAAAGCGCTCAAACGGCTGTGGCTACCTCTGCGGCTTTAGGAGTGGGAGCAATCGGATTGGGAGCCCTGGTCACAACCATCGCTACCACTGCAGCGGCTGATGTGACTGGAGTCCTGATGGCCAGTTTTATGGCAGCCATAGGGCTGTTCATTATTCCTGCACGACGGAGAAAAGGAAAAACAAAGCTCATAGAAAAGATTGCCTCTGTTCGCCAACAACTCATTCAGTCATTGCGAACCCATTTTGAAAAAGAGATGGATCGGAGCCTGCAGCGTCTCCGTGAGACCCTCTCTCCCTATACTCGTTTTATCCGTTCTGAAAGGGATAGGCTCACAAAGAGCCAATCTGAACTCAGAGCCATCACCCAAGAGATATTTAGAATAAAAGGAATTTTAGAAGAGAAATAACGGAAAGACAATGCTCAATTAAATTGATAGAGGGGGGATCTCAAAAAAGCCGGCATTAAAAACAGACTGAGGGGTTATCTCAAGGAGCTACAACTCCTGAAGTTTTCGATAGAGGGTCTTTCGATCAAGACCTAAGATCTCGGCAGCCTTGGATTTATTCCCTCCTGTTTCAAGAAGAACCCTTCTGATATATTCTTTCTCCAATTGATCCAGAGTATATTTTTCTTCCATCGCTTTTTCAAAAAGCCTTTCTTCTGTCTTTTGGAGTAAACCTTTAGGAAGATCCTCGGGAAGAATCTTTCCTGAATGGCTGAGGGTAACGGCCCTTTGGATCACATTCTCCAGTTCTCTTACATTTCCAGGCCATGAATAAGTCAATAGAATTTTCATCGCCTCTTCAGAAACTCCAGAGATATCCTTTTTTAGTTCGGTGTTAAATCGTTCAATAAAGGTTTGAATGAGAAGAGGGATATCCTCTTTTCGTTCACGAAGAGGTGGCATCTCGATATCGATCACTTTTAATCGGTAATAGAGATCTTCCCGGAATCTCCCTTGTTGGATCAAAGATTCGATATCTCGATTGGAGGTAGAGATCACTCTCACATCAATAGGATAAGAACGGGTATCTCCCAGGGGACGAACCTCACGAGTCTCGATGACTCTTAGCAATTTGGCTTGAAGGGGAAGGGACATTTCTGTGACCTCATCCAAGAAGAGCGTTCCCTCATGGGCTTCAAAGAGAAGCCCCTTTTTATCGGATTTTGCATCGGTAAAGGCTCCTTTTTTATAACCAAAGAGTTCACTTTCAAGAAGGGTTTCTGGAATGGCAGCACAGTTGACGGCGATGAAAGGCCCCTCCTTACGAACTCCATTATAGTGAATCGCTTTGGCGACCAGCTCCTTTCCGGTTCCACTCTCTCCAGTGATCAGGACATTAATGGAGGTGTCGCTGATCCTTTCAATGAGATCATATATCTTCTGCATCGGGGAACTCTTCCCGATAATCTGATGAAATTGGTATCGTGATTCGACCTCTTTTCTCAATCGAATCACTTCTTTTTTAAGATAACGGGTCTCGAGGGCCTTTCGAAGGGTCAGGAGGAGCTCATCCATTTGAAAGGGCTTAGTAATATAGTCATAGGCTCCCATCTTTATGGCTTTGATAGCGGACTCAATGGTTCCAAAAGCAGTGATGATGATTACGGGAGTTAAGGGAGCGACCCTTTGAACCTCTTCAAGAAGGTCAAGGCCCTTGAGGCCCTTCATCTTTAGATCGGTAATAAGAAGATCGAACTCCTCTCTCTTAATCAAATTTGAAGCCTCCAAACTATCCCCTGTCGAAGAAACATGAAACCCTTCCCCCTGGAGAAATTCTGACAACAGCCTGCACATCTCAGGATCATCATCCACCACCAAAATTCGCCGATTCTCTTCTCTCATCTCTTACTCCTCTTCTCTGTAAGCAGGGAGATAAATTTTAAACTGAGATCCTTTCCCAACCTCACTTGTGACTTCAATCCAGCCTTCATGATCTTGAACGATCCCTTGAGCCACCATTAAACCCAATCCACTCCCTGAATCTTTCGTCGTGAAAAAGGGATTAAAGATGTTTTCCAGGACTTCTCTTTCCATCCCGATCCCTGAATCTTCTACGTCAATTTCTACATAGAACCTCTTGTTTCCCTCGCCCCACTCTTTTGAGATTTGCTTCAACGACGCGGAGAGTCGGAGTGTTCCTCCTTGAGGCATGGCCTGAAGGGCGTTGAGGAAAAGATTGAGAAAAACCTGCTGGAGCTGATCCCGATCCCCATAGATTGGAGGAAGCTCTCGTGGAAGCTCCTTCATCACTTTAACATTCTGTCTCAAGATTTGATAATCAATAAAACTGAGGGTCGTCTCTAAAAGTTCATGGATATTCAATTTCGTCTGCAAGGTCTTCTTTTTTCTTACATACCCAAGGAGTTGTTTGATAATCTTGGTGATCCGATCGGTTTGCTGGGCCACAATCTCTAAATTCTTCTGAACCTCCTCATCCTTGATTTTTCTTTTGGTCAGTTCAATCCTTCCTGTAATGATATTGAGAGGGGTACCTATCTCGTGGGCCAGGCCGGAAGCCAATTGGCCGACGGTGGCCAATTTTTCAGAGTGTCGAAGTGTTCTTTCCAATTCCAGCCTCCTATCGGCTTCTTGGATGATTTTTTCTTGAGCCTCCCTCAACTCCATGGCCATTTGATTAAAGGCTTGCCCTAACTCGGAAAGCTCATCCCTTCTTTTCCATTCTATATGGACATTGAGATTTCCTCTGGCCAGTTCCTTCGTGGTCTCAACCAGTTGTGAAATGGGGCGAGAGACCCATTCCTTCATTCCTAACAGAATGAAGATGACTGTCCCGCAGAGGAGAATAAAAAGGGTCAGAAAGATATCCCGCTCTGCCTTTTTTATCTCCATTTCTACAAATGAAGCATTTTGAAGGATGGAGACTCCCCCAATGTTTCGACCCTTCCGATCTTTCAGGGGAAAAGAGTATGAAAAAACAGGGATCTTTTCATAAACCCTAAATTCACCCTTTGGAAGATCATCCTCCATGGCCTTTTGGATTAATTCCACATAAGGCTTCGTTTCTCCTTCCAATGAACGTGATTGAAAGATGATTCCTTTGGGGCGGTAATAGACGATAATGCCCAGGATCTTTTCTTCCTCCCCCACCGCATCAATTAATTCTTGGACAAACTCCATCTCTCTCGGAATGGAAATCTTTTCGAGAGAAATCCTAAGGGTTTGACTGATACTTCGAACCTCGACCTTCATTTTTCTCAGGAGGATATCCCTCCGAGAAAGAATATGGAAATATCCATATCCCGATAGAATCAAAATGATAATGATGGAAAGGTAAAGGGTTAATTTTGTACCAAGTTTCAATGAAACACAACTCCGGAATGGCTAAATAAATTTTAATTTATCAATTAATCTTCGGAATGTCAAAGAGAATGGAGATGGGTATTCCAAATTAGAATAATTCCATTATTTGGGAGAGAGGTTACCCTACTCAGACCTTTTGACAAATAATATGGAGTCTAATAAAATAGAATAAAAGAGGAATTTTTATTGATAGATCCATTAGAATTGGCTAAACGTGTTGAAAAGATTGTAAGTTTAGGGGAGAAACGCAAATACTATCGTTTTCGTCCTGCTCCTTATTATGGTGGGATTGCTACTGCAGATTGTGTTGGTTGTTGCTTAAGATGTATATTCTGTTGGTCTTGGCACGTGATCACACAACCAGAAAAAATAGGGAGATTTTATACCCCTGACGAAGTAGCTAAAAACCTGATCTCGATTGCCAGAAAAAAAGGATTTCATCAGATTCGTATCAGTGGAAATGAACCCACCATTAATAGAGAACATCTATTAAGACTTCTCCACCTTATTCCCCAGGAATTTCAATTCATCCTTGAAACAAACGGGATATTGATTGGAGAAGACCATTCTTACGCTAAAGCGCTTTCCAAATTTCCCAATCTTTATGTTCGGGTCAGTTTAAAAGGGGCTTCAGCAAAAGATTTTGCTATGCTGACTCATGCCAACCCAGAAGGATTCGATCTACAATTAAAAGCCCTTGAAAATCTTGTAAGAGAAGGAATAGATTGCTTCCCTGCAGTAATGGCTAACTTTTCTTCTCAAGATGAGATAATCAATTTAAGAAATAGGTTAAAAGAGATTAGAACGAATTTTTACGACTTTGAAGAGGAAGAATTGATTCTCTATCCTTTTGTTCAGGAGAATCTTAAAAAGGCAGGAATGTCCCTGTTATGACAATGATGTGTTAAAATTGTGCTAAAAATATAGGTCTTAATTAAAAAGGAGGAGTCCAGTGGGAAGGAGACTTTTAGTTATCGGAGGGGTGGCTGCAGGACCGAAAGCGGCCGCTAAAGCAAGAAGGTGCGACCCTGAAATGGAAATTGTGATCTATCAGGGAGAAGATGAGATTTCCTATGCGGGTTGTGGACTTCCTTACTTTATCAGCGGGATCGTCAAGAAGAGAGACGAACTGATTTCACGGACACCCGGCAGGTTCGCACAGGATGGGATAAAGGTTCGGAAGAATCATCTGGTCGAAATGGTCGATATCAAGAACCGAACCATTTCCGGTAGAAAGATTGGATCAGAGGAGGCCTTCTCTGACCATTTTGACCGCTTGGTTATTGCGACAGGCGCCCAACCGATAAAGCCTAAGATCGAAGGCCTCCATTTAGGAAATGTCTTCTATCTTCGGTCCATCTTCGATGCGGATGCCCTCGTTGAGAAAGCGAGGTCCAATAGAGTTCAAAACGTCGTGATTGCAGGCGGTGGCTACATAGGACTGGAGATGGCTGAGGCGTTCATTCAGTTGGGGAAAAAGGTGAAGATGGTCGAGCTGGCCCCTCAGATCTTGACCCTTTTTGACGGCGACTTCGCTGGAATTCTCCGTCAATATTTAGAGAAGAAGGGGATCGAGATATATACGTCGGAAGGAATCGAGGCTTTAAAGGGAGAGGATGGAAAAGTAACCCATGTTCGAACCTCTGCCCGTGAATTAGAAGCCGATATGGTGTTGATGAGCCTTGGAATTCGCCCGCAAGTAGATCTTGCCAGAAAGGCAGGCCTGCGGATTGGCGAGACAGGGGCCATCTGGGTGAATGAGAGAATGGAGACGAACGTCGAAGGGATCTATGCGGCAGGGGATTGCGCAGAGACGACCCATCTGATCACAGGAAAAAAGGTTTGGATTCCCCTTGGATCCACCGCGAATAAGCAGGGCAGGGTAGTGGGCATAAATGTCTGTGGGGGAAATGCTACTTTTCCTGGAGTGATGGGGACGACCATCTTTAAGGTCTTTGACTTTAATGTGGCTAAGACCGGTTTGAGCATGAGAGAGGCAGAAAAAGAGGGATTCCAACCCATTCAGGCCATCGTCAAAGGATATGGCCGAGCCCATTATTACCCCGATGGGAAGGAATCGATTCTAAAATTGGTGGCTGATCAAACCTCAGGTCGAATTCTTGGGGGGCAGGCTATCGGAGAAGGGCCTTCGGATAAGTTCATCGATATTATCGCCATGGCCCTTCACGGGAAAATGACCTGCTGGGAGCTGGCCAATGTGGATTTAGCCTATGCTCCACCCTATAGCCCCGTCCTCTCTCCTGTCATTGTAGCCGCCAATGTGATCATGAATAAGCTGGAGGGAAGGGTAAAGGGGATCCGAGTGGAAGAGGTGAAAGAGAAACTTTCCACCTCTAAAGAAACCTTTCAGGTACTGGATGTGAGGGAGGAAGAAGAGGTTAAGGAGAGTCGGATTTTAGGTTCGATATGGATCCCCATATGGAAATTAGAAAAACATCTCGGAGAACTCGACAAGAAGAAAGAGATGGCGGTTCACTGTGCCTCCGGGGTTCGGTCCTATGAGGCCTGTCTAAAACTTCAGTATAAAGGGTTTGAGAATGTGAAGAACATTGACGGCGGGATGCTCTGCTGGTGTGACGATAAAGAGCCAAAGGGGGAAATTATACCGTAAGACGTTTGGTGGTGAGGAAAGGAAAAAAAATAGAGGGGTCATGGGAGGAGTTGAGAGGAGAGGACGATTTCTTATTGCAGCCGACTATCCTGTACTGGAGGCCTCTTTTGTCAGGGAAGTTAAAGCCATCCGAGAGCATGAATCCTTCGAGCCCCTTCTGATCCTCGTCTCATCAAAACTCTTGGGACTTCACCTGCAACGTCTCCTTGCAGAAGAAGGTCTTTCCCATTTCAATCTTCGATTCTGGACACTGGAAGAGTTTGCCAGGGAGATCAGTGCTCCCAATTTTCTGGCCCAGGGGAAAAGAGAACTCCCCCCTTATGCAGATGAACTGATCGTAGAAGATCTTGCCAAATCCTTTGCTACCAAAACGGAAGAATTCTATTTTCGCGACATTGCCGACCGTCCAGGATTTCATAAGGCGATATCGGCAACGATCAAAGATCTTAAGGATGGTTGCCTCTTGCCTGATGATCTTGAGAGGTTTCTTTCTAAAACCAAACTATCAAAGCCGGTCCATCTCTCCAAATTGAGAGACTTGCTCAAACTCTGGAAAGGCTATCAAGAAAGGCTTGAAGCGATTAAGGGGTATGACCAGTCAGACCTAATGGTTTTTGCCGCTCAATGGGCAGAGGAGTCCATATTTTTAAAACAGACGCCAAAGATACTGATTTATGGATTTTACGATTTTAATACAGCACAAAAAAGGTTCCTTCAAGCCTGTTTTACCTTGAAAGAGACCATAGCCTTTCTTCCCTATGAGCCAACTTCTGCTTTTGAATATGTGAAGCCAACCTTCACATGGTTTAAGGAAGCAGGGTTTAAAGAGATTGAACCCGTCCGGCCAGCCCTTCCTGTTCGTTCCCAATCTCTTGATCACCTCTCCTTCCATCTCTTTAGTGACCATAAGCCCTTTAAATATGAGCCCAAAGAGATTGAGATGATTTCTACTCCAGGGGAGGCCAGAGAAGTTCGGGAATTGGTGAGGGTCATTCTTCAGGAATCGGCGACAGAGGGGATTCCTTTTCATGAAATAGGGATTTTACTCAGAACTCCAGAAGAATATTGCCGACTCTTCAGGGAAACCTTTCACTCTCTTGGAATCGATCCCTATATCCGGGAAGGAATCCCACTCATTGAGACACGGGCAGGGCGAAGCTTGAAACTCCTCTTAAGTGTGATCCATCAGAATTTTTCGAGGTCATCTGTAATGGAATTTACAACCTTTGCAAAATTGCGAAGGAAACTCTTCTCAAACGAAAGGGATTTTGAAAAGAAACTTGCTCGATGGGATGCCCTCTCCATACGAGCAGGAATTGTCGAAGGAGAAGAGGAATGGGAGGAGAGACTCCGAAGGCTCAAGCTAGATTGGTTGAAGAAGCTCGACTCGGAGGAAGAAGAGGAAGGGAAGAGGCGTTTCTATAGAGAGGATCTCGCAAGCCTTGACCAGTTGATTCAATTCGTCCAGAAACTTTTTCGCTTCGGCCACCAAGTGGTAGGAGCTCATACCTGGAGGTTAAAAATAGAGGCCTTGATCCACACATTTGATGAACTCGTCGAGGAGGATGAAGAGGGTCTCCTTGTTAAACAAACAATCAGAAGCCTTTCTGACCTGGATGATTTAAGGATTACGCCCTCCCAAGAAGATTTTTTACGACTCGTCAATCAGATTTTGGAGGAAAGGGTGATTCCTCATGGAAGATTTCAGCGAAAGGGACCGACGATTGTTCATCTGATGGCAGCCCGTGGGGTTCCCTTTAAAATGGTCCTTCTTCCTGGAATGGTAGAAAAATCGTTTCCGCCCCTTATTCGCCAGGATGCCATCCTGCTCGATCAGGAAAGAATGGCCATTAATCGTTTTCTGAGTGGGAGAAAGAATGACCCTCTCCCATTAAAGGCGGAGGGAAGGCTCCGTGAGGAACGCCTCCTCTTTCGCCTGGCCGTAGGTTCTGCCCGAGACAAGTTGATCCTCAGCTATCCCCGGATTGAAAACGGAACGGGTAAAGAACGCCTCCCTTCATCCTTTCTCCTTTCCTTGATTAAAGCCCTCACGAGAAGGAGCGTCGATTTTAATCAGATCGAGGCATTTTCCAGGTTTCGCCGAATCCCTCTATCTGAGATTGCAACAAAACGACCGGAGGAGGCCATTGATGAAGTCGAGTTCGATCTATCCATCGGGCAGGAAAAGTTATCGACCAAGAATGCCGACCATTTGCTCTATTTAGGGCAACTCTCCCCCCTCTTTAGAAAGGGCCTTCGACTGGAATATTCCCGTTGGGGAAAGAGGGGATTTACCCATTATGATGGCTTTCTCGATTCGGAAGAGTCCCAACAGATTTTACGAGATCACTATTCGATTCTTAGACGAAGCATCTCTCCCACACGTCTTGAAACCTATGCCTCCTGTCCTTTTCAATATTTTTTGAGTGGGATTCTTGGGATCGAAGGCCTGACCGAACCCGAGAAAGAGACCACCATCACCCCTCTGGACAAGGGAAAACTGGTTCACGACCTCCTCTATGCCTTTTATTCAGAGCTGAAAAAGGAGAGAGGAAGATCGTTCCAATTCATTCCTGAAGATTTGAAAAGGCTCATCGAGATAGCGGAAAAGAAATTTTTAGAATTTGAAGAGACCGGAGTCATAGGTTATCCGATGTTCTGGGAAGTGGAAAAGAGAGAGATGATGGAACAATTGAAGGACTTCTTTAACGACGAACTTAGGGAGAGCGAGTACCTGCCGGCCTATTTTGAAGTCCGATACGGGATGAAGGCCTTCGATTTTCAGGAAAGTGAAATTTCAACCGAGCAGCCTCTCTCCCTCCCCCTCAAAGGAGAGGTCATCCATTTAAAGGGCAGGATTGACCGAATCGATTTGACGAGGGATGGGAAAAAAGCGCGTGTGAGGGATTACAAAACCGGTAGCGTATCAGCCAAACCAAATGATTTCCAGGGTGGAAGGACACTCCAATTACCTCTCTATCTCTATGCGGCCAGACAACTACTCCATCCTCTTTACGAAGGGATTCGGGTTGAGATTGCGGAATACTGTTTCCTGAGAGAAAGAAAAAGAGTCTCATTTGAAGAGTCTAAATTGAACGAGAAGGAAGGTGAACTTCAGGAGATCCTTGAAACCCTCGCCCGTGGAATTGAACATGGAATTTTTATTGCCGTACCAGACAACCAGGGTTGTAAATACCGATCCTGTAATTTCAGGACGATCTGTGGGACCTGGACCCCGATCCTCTTCGATCGGAAGTTTAAAGATCCAAAGGTAAAGAGATTTTTGGAAGTCACTCGACAACTGGCCGAAGAGGCTGAGGAATGAGACCAAACGAAGTCCTCATTGACCAGAAACAACGAAACCTGGCTGCCGAAGACTTCTCCAAGAGTTACCTCGTTGAGGCGGCTGCCGGAACCGGAAAGACCACAGTTCTGGTCAAACGAATTCTTAACCTGATCAGAAAAGGGGAGGCAGGACTTGAAGAGGTAGTTGCCATTACCTTCACGGAGAAAGCGGCCGCGGAGTTGAAGGTAAAATTACGCCAGGAGCTTGAGAAAGCCCTTTTAGAGAAATCAAATCCCGATGACCATCAGCGTATTTCAGAAGCCCTTTCAGATCTGGAACGGATGCAGGTGACCACCATTCACTCCTTCTGCGGTTCCCTGCTGAGGGAGCGTCCGATTGAGGCGAATCTCGATCCTAATTTTGAAGTGGCCGATAATCTGTTTGCCCGTCTCCTACAGAGGGAGGTATGGGAGACATGGTTTGAGAGGCAGATGGATGGCAGTCATCCGGGACTGAGGCGAGCCGTGCTAATGGGATTAAAAACGGATCAACTCTACAAAATTGCCAGGTCTCTGATCGAAAACCGAGAAATCTCCGAATCTCTCCCCCCTCCCCAGCCTCTTGAAGAATTGGATAAAGCCATCCACCGATTTATCGAGACCTTGAAGGGGAAGATCGCTTCCCTGAACTCGTTGAAGTCGTATTGTAGAGATGAGAGAGACAACGCCTTTCTTACGATAGAAGAGTTGGTCCTGAAGCTGAAGAAGCTCGAATCGATTTCGGATCGAGAAGAAAGGGAGAGGTTTATCTTTAAAGAATTCTCGATGGATTCAAAAATCAAGGGGAATAAGAAAAACTGGAAACCAGAGCCTCTTCTTCTCAAAGTGAGAGAGCATATTGACTCCATCCAGAGAAATCTCAAAGAGATCAAGGGAGACATTGAGGATTCAATGGTTAAAGGCCTTATAAAATATTTGACCGGTTTTCTCGATGCCTATCAGCAGGCAAAACGAGAGCGAAACCTCCTTGACTTCCAAGACCTCCTCCTCTTTACGAAGGAGTTGCTCAAACAACATCCCGAAGTCCGAAGATATTTTCGCGGCCGGTATCGATTTCTGTTAGTGGACGAATTTCAGGATACAGATCCTCTCCAAGCCGAGATCGTCTTCTTTCTTTCTGAAGAAGAAAGGTCAGAGGCGAGCGAGTGGAGGGAGGTTCGGATTGCCAACAGACGCCTCTTTCTCGTGGGGGACCCAAAACAGTCCATATACCGGTTTCGTCGAGCAGACATTGAGATGTATGAAGAGGCAAAGGTCCGGATGGGCGAAAGACGACTCCTTACCATCTGTCAAAACTTCCGATGCGCTCCCTCAATCATTGGTTGGGTTAACCGAATCTTTCAGGATCTGATCAAACCTCCTGAGGATGGTCTATATCAACCAGAATATGTGCCTCTCCATTGCGGAAGGAAGAAAGAGACCGTTCCTCCAATCCATGGAACCATTCTCCTCTATCCCCCTAATAAGGAGGGGATTCGGATGACCCATGTTGATGAGTGCCGTCACTGGGAATCTCGATGTCTTGCCTCTTTCATTCAGAGGTTAGTGAATGAAGAGAGGTGGTTGGTTTGGGATGAAATGGACCAATCATTTCGACCTGTGATGTTTAAAGACATGGCCATCCTGATGCGAACCTATACCCCCATTGCCTTTCTGGAAGAGGCTTTGAGGTCTTACGGAGTGAACTATCGGGTGGTTGGCGGAAGGCATTTCTATCAGCGCCAGGAGATCCAGCAACTTTTAAATGTCCTTCAGGCGGTGGGTGATCCAAATGACAAGGTCGCTCTCATCGGAGCACTTCGCTCGCCCTTCTTTGGAATCTCGGACGAGGAAATCTTTCTCTTTCATGCCCGGGGAGGAGAGTTGAACTATCTCAACGACGCCTCCGGGACCATTCTAAAAGAGCCTTTCCAAATTCTAAGAGAACTTCATCAGATCCGAAATCAGGTGAGCGTTTCAGCCCTTTTAAAAAGGCTCTATGAGGCCACACGAGGACTGGTTCTTTTTCTTTTGAAACCGCAGGGAGAGCAAAGGGTTGCAAATCTTCTCAAGATCGGTGAGGTGGCGCGGGCACTGGAGGAAAGGGGACGGATTAGTTTCAGAGGATTTGTGCGGTGGCTTTCTGAACGGCAGGAAGAAGAGGACGAAGAGGAAGAGGCTCCAACACTCGAACAGGGGGATGATTTTGTCTGCCTCCTGACGATCCACAAGGCTAAAGGATTGGAATTTCCAGTGGTCTTTTTAGCAGACCTTGGACATAGAAAGAATGGACGTGAAAATGTGATCATCGACCGAAGCGGCGGGCGGATCGGTCTTAAAATAGGGGACAAGGGAACTCCTATACAGACGCACAATTTCGAAGAATTGAAGTCATGGGAGGAGAAGCGGAGGGAAGCGGAGGAGAAGAGACTTCTCTATGTGGGAATGACAAGGGCGAGGGACTTTCTGGTTCTCCCGGTCTTCTGGGTAAAGGAGAAGGAGGATGGAAGGAGGGAGATTCCTGATAAAAGCTTCTTGAAGTACCTTCAGCCTTATTTAGTTGAACCTGAACATATACCCTATGGGGAATGGGATCAGGGAGTGATGTTCTATGATACCAACCGCTTAAATCTCATCCCTGGAGAACAGGGGCCTTTCCAATATCCGGTCAACTTAGATAAGGAAAATAAGGAAGAGATCCGTTTATCTCTATCCCGGTTTGAACGATGGAAGGAGGCTCAGGGAGAGATCAGGAGATGGGGAGAAAAAGGACGCGCCATTACTACTGCCATTGAGGAGATAGAAGAGGTTCAGAGAGATGAGGAATGGACCATACCTCCAGGGAGGAGTGCCAAGGGGGCTATCTTCGGGAAGCTCGTTCACCGTGTTTTTGAAAAAATGGATTGGAATCAACCTCGGTTCATTAAAGAGATAGCCGAGAGGGAAGGTAAAATGCTTGGGGCAACAGGTCCCATGATCCAAAGAGCAGAGGAAATGGTTCACCAGGCCATTCATTCTCCAATTCTTCAGCGTGTCATGGAGTCGAGGAATTACTACAAAGAGGTCCCCTTCACTTATAAAAAGAACGGGATTCTTTACGAGGGGGTGATGGATGTCGTTTTTAGGGAAGGGAAGGACCTCATCGTTCTCGATTTTAAGACCGACCTGGTGGATCAAAAGAATTTAAATTCAAAGATTGAGCACTACCGACCGCAGATTGAAATCTATTCCGATGCGATTCAGAGCATCTTCGGAACTCCACCCAGAGAGGTGATCCTCTTCTTTCTTCATTCAATGGAGGCGGTTTCAATTGAATCCACAAAGGGGGAATGAAAATCCTCTTTATTTTACCCTTTCGGTTTTTGGTCTCTTAATCATTCCTTTTTATTTTAAGTGAGAGAGCTGAATCTTCATCACCCTCTCATAAGGATCTGCATCCACGAATTCGAAACCGAATTTTTTATAGAGTTTAATGGCAATAAAGTTGGTTAGCGGAACAGTAAGCCAGACCGATTCAAAACCGAGCTGCTTTGATCTTTCGAGTGCCACTCGAGTGAGTTCGGTTCCAATACCAAGGTTTCGATGATTTTGGTCTACAAAGACAATAAACTCCCCGGTTTTTCTGTGAGGGTCAGGAATTAAAGCGGCATGGCCAATGACCTGATCTCCTCTCCAGGCAAGAAGATTGATTCCTCCGGAGAAGAGATTTTTTATCCAAGTCTGACAGATTTCAGGATCTTCGGGAGGAAGCCCCTGGGAGGCGGGTTTAGGAGAAAAATGGAGGTACATCTCTAAAAGACATTCATAATCCTCCTCACAGCAGATCCCTATCGTGAATGAATGACCTGCCTTATCGATTCTCTCAATGCGTTGAGGTTTCATTAAACATTTCCCCAACGAGGGGGGAAGACATTCTTTGGGTTAAAGGGCCCTTCCAGGAACTCCAATGTGCCGGGCAATCACAATTCGCTGAACTTCCGATGTCCCTTCTCCAATATCAAGGAGTTTTTGATTCCGATAATGCCGCTCAACGGCATATTACTTCATTAATCCATAGCCTCCATGGAGTTGAACAGCGTGATTGGCCACACGATGATACATTTCCGAACAGTACATCTTTGCCATGGCAGCCTCTTTGGAAAAGGGACGATGATTTTCACAGAGCCAGGTCGCTTTGTAAAGGATCAATCTCCCCAATTCAATCTCCGTGGCCATATCTGCCAGTTTAAAGGCATTGACCTGAAAAGAGCCAATCGGCCTTCCGAATTGTTCCCTTTCACTGGCATACTTAAGGGCTAACTCAAAGGCTCCCTGAGCTCCTCCCAAGGCCATGGCAGCAATACTCAACCTCCCCCCATCGAGAGTGGCCAGCATTTGATGAAAGCCATCGCCCCGTCTACCCAAAAGATTTTCTTTTGGAACTTTGCAGTCCTGAAAGTAGAGTTCTCCTGTATTGGAGGCCCGCCAGACCATTTTCCCGTGCATCGTCTTGGTGATAAAGCCTGGAGTTCCATTGGGGACCAGGATGCAGGAGAGTTCATTTCTTCCATCCTCTCTTTTCCCGGTAACGGCCTGGACGACACAGACCTTGCTGATCTCGGTGGTAGAATTGGTGATGAAGATCTTTGAGCCATTGATTACCCAGTAGTCCCCTTCCAATACAGCCGTGGTTCGAGAAGCGCCTGCATCGGAGCCTGCATTGGGCTCGGTCAGACCAAAAGAAGCCAAGGCCTTCCCTGCACAGAGGTCAGGAAGCCACTGCTTTTTCTGTTCCTCATTTCCATAGTAATAGATGGGAGAAATACCAAGGGAGTTTCCTGCGGCAAGAGTGGCCGCCTGGGAGCCATCGATCCGTGCAATCTCCTCTACGGCAATGATGTAGGAAAGGTATCCCACATTGCTTCCCCCGTATTCTTCTGAGACAAAAGGACCAAAGAGCCCCAGTTCCCCCATCCGTTTGGTCAGATGATAAGAGAACTCCTCTTTATCATCCAACTCCTGAGCGACAGGAGCGATCTCTTTTTCAGCGAAGTTTCTAACCATTTTACGTAGCATTTGATGTTCTTCAGTCAAATCAAAATCGAGTGCCATAGTTTCCTCCGAAGGAAATAAGTTTAATTCCTACACACCTTAAACCACTTGGTTGCAAAGGGCGAGTATCCCCGCCCTCCGCACCAATCCTCTAAACTACTTGATGGGTTTGAAATACTTAATATCCAGAATACTTCCCTCACGGTCTTTTTTGGGTTTGAAGACCGCTTCTACTGGCATTCCAAAATAGACCTCTTTGAACTCCACCTCTCCGAGCCAGTGCACAAATCCACCCTGCGTTCCATCGATACGAATCACAGCGACAATGGATGGACTTTCCTTCCTAACCCCCTCATAAGTTTCGAAGCATTGGGTAAAGGTATGAACAGTTCCTCTTGTTCCGACCTCAAGATAGTTTTCCTCCAACCTTGCAAAGCATTTTTCGCAATAGATTCGAGGAGGCACGTAGACCGTTTGACAGGTTTCACATTTTACTCCAAAAATTCTTCCATTGATCATTTCACGAAAGAATTTTTCACCGGCTCTTCCAACCGTATAGATATAACTCATCGGGATTTGACCTTCCCAATATGTGACATCCGTTACTTTTTGAAATCTCTCTATCAATGCCATAGTGTCACCTCCATTCTTTGAAAACGCTAAAGTGCTTGGCGCTGTGCACATAGTGTATTTATTCAATGGGTTTGAAATATTTGATGTCTGTAATCGCTCCGATTCTTTCTTCTGGGGGTTTCCAGACCGCCTTAACCTTCATTCCTCGATAAATCTTCCAAGGATCGACTTCATTGAGGTGATGGAGGATTCCCATTCCCTTGGTTGCTCCATCTATCTCAATGACTGCGGGAGTAAAGGGTCTAACTCCACCCTTTATATCAAGGCGTGTTGCCTTCCAGTCCACATAACTGATGACCCAGGTGTTAACGATTCCTGTATCTTGGACATAGACCCACTCTCCTGTTGGAACCCAACAGAGTTCACAGAACATCCTCGGAGGGATAAGGATACGGTGGCATTTGTTGCATTTTTTCGCAATAATCCTGCCATTTTTTAATTCCGCTAAATAGCGGCCTAATGCTGGACCATTATCCCAAGCATATTTTAATTTAGGCGTCCATTTCACGGAAAGGACTTTCCCTTTTTGAATATCTTCGGCACTGAGCTTAGTTGCCGTTTTAGCGACCATTTTATCTGTGATTTCCATGTTCTCACCTCCTCCTTTAACTTCTCATCACAACCACAGTGCCCACCTGCATCAGGTCACCCCAGGCCTGAGCAAGGCCACAGGTAGGTTTGCCTGGAACCTGTCTCTTTCCGGCTTCGCCTCTAAGTTGCAAGAAGATTTCGATGATCTTCATTAATCCAGTTGCAGCAATCGGATTTCCAACTCCTAATGCTCCTCCGGAAGGACAGGTGGGAAGATTTCCATCTCGATTGAAATATCCATCTTTTAACATTTCTACCGATTTCCCTCTTGGTGCCAAGAGAAGCCCTTCAATATGATGAAGTTCCTTATAGGTAAATGGATCGTAAGGCTCAGCGACATGGATCTCCTTTGAAGGTTCTTTGATACCAGCCATCTTGTAAGCCATTCTCGCTGCCACCTCAACATAATCAGGATAGTATAGGTCTCGAGTGCACCAGTAAGCCGTATCCAGACACCAACCTACCCCATCAATCCAAATAGGTTTTTCTGTTACCCTTCGAGCTACATGTTCTGCTGCCAATACAATGGCGGCTGCCCCATCGCTTGTAGGACTGATATCCAGACGATTCACTGGCCAAGCCATAATCTCAGAGTTGAGAACATCTTCGACAGTAATTTCCCCTGGAAGCTGTGCAGAGGGATGGTCTATAGCATTTTTCTTGTTTTTTACCGCTACCAGAGCAATATCTTCCTTTTTGTATCCCCATGTCGTCATAAAACGATTCATCTCAATGGCGAAAATCCAGATCAGGGTAGGGTAAAGAGGTTGTTCTGTCGTATGATCAAAGATAGTTAAAAATGCCCCTGCAGGGTGAGGATAGGCACAGGACATCTTCTCTTCAGCCACGACTAAACAAGTATCAAACATTCCCGATGCCACATGGAACCAGCCATGGATAGGAGAAAGGACCCCAGTGCCCCCTCCTACATAATGTCTCATATAAGGCTTTCGATAGGCTCCCGATCCATCTGAGAGGTATTCTCCTTTCATATGGACTCCATCAAACGCATCAGGAGCAGTTCCATTGACGACACAATCGATATCAGAGAGTTTCATCTCACAAGAATCGAGGGCCATCTTTGCAGCCTCGTATGCCAATTCTTTTGGTGTTTCTTGGACATTCCGATAGAATTTTGTCAGACCTGCACCAACGATAGCGACTCTTCTCATACCTTCTCACCTCCTCTTTAATTGCTTAAAATGACAACCGTACCCGTTGTGGTTGGAATTCCTCTCCAACTTTGAGCGAGTCCTGTGGTCACATTTTTTAGTTGATTTTTCCCTGCTTCACCTCTTAGTTGGCGAACGACCTCGAGGACCTTATGTCCCCCATTCAATTCGAATAGATTTCCAACCCCAAGACAGCCTCCGGAGGGATTGACAGGAAATTCTCCATTGATTTCTGTTCCTCCCATAGCAGTGAAGGGACCGGCTTCACCTTTTTTGCAGATCCTCATGGCTTCAAGGTGTTGAAGTTCTTTATAAGAGAATTCATCGTTGATTTCTGCAAAATCGATCTCTTTTCGAGGATACCGAATGCCTGCCATCTTGTAGGCCATTTCAGCTGCGATTTGGGCATAAATAGCCTCTCCCCAATTTCGCGTCTCGAGGCCAGGGGTATCAGAACACCATCCGATCCCCCTTATCCATATCGGTTTGTCCGTAAGGGCTTTTGCTGTTTCTTCTTCTGCAAGGACAGCGACCACAGCTCCGTCTGAATGAGGTGCAATATCCATTTGAGTCAACGGGTAAGAGACGATCTCCGAGTTAAGCACATAATCTATATCAACAAGAACACCATGGCCCGCATAAGGATTGGTTAGGGCATTCCTTTTATTTTTCACCACTACCTTAGCAATCTGTTCTCTTGTTGTTCCAGTTTCATACATGAATCTCGCCATCTCCAATCCTGCGACTGCATGGGGACTCTCTTTTAAAGGCCGATTGTAAATAGGATCCATCGCAAAAGTCACCATTTCTGATAAGGTCAGCATATTGGAGGCTTTACTTAATCCCTGTACAACCGAAATCGGACCAATACCAGATAGGATCATCATATAGGCTGAGGCTAAGGAATGAATAAAATCTCCTGGAACTGTATAGATGGGTTTGAGCACAGCTCCTAATTGATCCGGAGAATATTCATCCGCAATACTGTAGCCTTCAAAAAAGTCTTCAGCCGTACTGACAAACGAATCGACATCTTTAGGCTCAATGCCCGCATCCATATAGGCCTTCATGGCCGCTTCATAGGTAAGCTCCCGATAGGAGACATCCGGAGTGGTAGCTCGAAAACCTGTGGTTCCTATTCCAACAATTGCAACCCGTTTTGCCATATTTGAATTCCCTCCTTTCATGTTAACGATAGATGGTCACCATTAAACAATGAGCAATTGACTATAGTATCTTTCACCCCCTTTCTTTTTTAGTGTCCCCACCCCGAGAAGGGTTTATGACCGGGAGGAATAGGCGAAGCCTGATCCCTTCTCCAATTGTCCTGTACTATACCATATTTTCCACTTAACGTAAACTGTAAAAATTAACGAAAAAAATGGGGTCCCCACCCTTATTTATTTTCTTGGTTTGATATTTTCTTTGACCCATTGGATGGCTTCTTCGATGGGGGTGCCCGGGGTGAAGATGGCTTTCACTCCAGCCTGTTTGAGGGCAGGGATATCTTCTTCCGGGATGATGCCTCCACCGAAGACAATGATGTCTTCTGCTCCTTTTTCCTTGAGCAGTCGAATGACTTCTGGGAAGACGTAGTCGTGGGCTCCGGAGAGGATGGAGAGCCCAATGGCATCGACATCCTCCTGGATGGCGGCGTTGACGATCTGTTCTGGGGTTTGGTGCAGACCCGTATAGATGACTTCGAAGCCTGCGTCCCGGAACCCTCTGGCGATGACTTTTGCTCCCCGGTCGTGCCCATCGAGTCCAGGTTTTCCGATGAGGATTCGGATTCTTCGTTCGGTGCCCATTCCTCTTCTCCCTCGCTTTTAGACTTTAAGGAATTCATCTTCATCTCTTCAACCCTTGGTCCCTTAGAAGTATCCTGGGTCGGTGTATCTTCCGAAGACCTCCCTCCAGACGTCGCAGATCTCCTGGATGGTGGCGTATTCTCTGACGGCGTTGATGATGTAGGGCATGAGGTTTTCTCCGCTCAAGGAGGCCTTTCGGATCTCTTCGAGACACTCTTTGACTTTTTGGTTGTTTCGGGTTCCTTTGACTTCTTTTAGTCTTCTGAGTTGTCTTTCTTCGATTTCAGGTTTCATCCGCCAGATGGGGATGGGCGGGTGGTCGGTGACATATTTATTGACTCCCACGATGACCTTCTCTCCTGAGTCGATCTGTTTCTGGAATCGGTAGGCCGCCTCTGCGATCTCCATCTGGGGGTAGCCTCTTTCGATGGCCTTGATCATTCCTCCCATCTCATCGATCTTTCGGATGTATTCCCAGGCCTTCTCTTCGATCTCATTGGTGAGGGCTTCGACAAAGTAGGAGCCTGCGAGGGGGTCGATGGTATTAGCCACCCCGGTCTCCTCGGCGAGGATCTGTTGGGTGCGAAGGGCGATGGTGACGGCCTCTTCAGTGGGGATGGCGTAGGTTTCATCGAGGGAGTTGGTGTGAAGGGACTGGGTTCCTCCCAGTACAGCGGCCAGGGCCTCGTAAGCCGTTCGGATGATGTTATTGTAGGGTTGCTGGGCGGTGAGGGAGCATCCTGCGGTCTGGGTATGGAAGCGGAGCATCCAGGATCTGGGGTTTTTGGCCATGAAGCGTTCTCTCATGATCTTTGCCCACATCCTTCGGGCCGCTCGAAACTTAGCAATCTCCTCAAAGAAGTCGATATGGGAGTCGAAGAAGAAGGAGAGTCTGGGGGCGAACTCATCGACATCGAGGCCTCTCTCCATGGCTGCCTCCACATAGGCAATCCCATCGGCCAGGGTGAAGGCCAGTTCCTGGACGGCCGTGGCTCCAGCCTCCCGGATGTGATAGCCGCTGATACTGATCGTATTCCAGCGAGGAACCTCCCGGGTGCAGTATTCGATCGTATCGACGATGATTCGGAGGGAGGGGCGGGGAGGGAGCATGAAAGTCTTCTGGGCGATAAACTCTTTGAGCATGTCGTTCTGGATGGTCCCTCCTATCTCCTTCTTACTTACCCCTTGTTTTTCAGCCACCACGATATACATAGCGAGAAGGATGGAGGCTGGAGGGTTGATGGTCATGGAGGTGGTGACTCGGTCCAGAGGGATTCCTTCGAAGAGGATTTCCATGTCTTTTAGGGTATCGACAGCGACTCCGCACTTTCCGACTTCTCCCCGGGCCATGGGGGAGTCACTGTCGTAGCCCATAAGAGTAGGGTAGTGGAAGGCGATGGAGAGGCCTGTTTCTCCATGATCGAGAAGGTAGTGGAAGCGTTTGTTGGTCTCTTCAGGCCCTCCCAGACCAGAGAACATTCTCATCGTCCAGAGTCTTCCTCGATACATGGAGGGCTGAACCCCCCGGGTAAAAGGGTAGAGTCCTGGGAAACCGATATCTCTCGAGTAATCCAGATCTTTGATATCTTCAGGGGTGTAGAGGTTCTTTATCTCGAGGTCGGAGACAGTGGTGAATCGGGGAAGTCGTTCAGGTTTCTCGAAGAGGATCTTGGAGAGCTCTTCGCTCCATTTCTCCTTCTCCTCTCTTAGCCTTTGGATTTGCTCTTCCTTGAACATATTGAACCCCCCTTAAATTTCAATTCCCTCCCGGGATTGAATGCCTTTTTGATAATAGTGTTTTTTTTCGACCATTTCGGTAACCAGGTCTGCCTTTTCGAGGATCTCTGGTTTTGCATATCTTCCTGTAAGGATAAGTTCGACGGAATCGGGTTTGGAGTCCATGAGGTCGAGGACCTCGGAGAGGGGAATCAGTCCATAGTCCACTGCCACATTGATCTCGTCGAGGATCACGATATCGTAGGTTTGGCTCTGGATAGCTTCTCTGGCCAGAGAAAGTCCCTTCTTAGCCAATTCCACATCCACTGGATCGGGATTCGTTCTGGAGACAAAGGTCTCCCGGCCCATCTGTTTGATCGTCAGATAAGGGGTAAGCCTCTTTGAGGCTTCCAGTTCTCCGTATTGGATGTTTCCTTTCATGAATTGGATCATCAGGACTCGAAGTCCATGACCGGCTGCTCGAAGGGCAAGACCCAAGGCGGCTGTCGTTTTTCCCTTTCCATTGCCTGTATAGACCTGGATGAGACCTCTCTTCATAATGAATTTAACTCAGTTCCCGGACCTGAGCGATGATCTGTTCGGTTTTGAAGTGTCTCAGGCTGATGGCGCTTGAGGGACAGGTGGCATTGCAGGCCCCACAGCCTTTGCATAGGGCTTCGTTGACCTTCATAATCTTTCGGTAGGGGTCGAGCCTCAAAGCCCGGTATTCGCAGATCTGTTCACAGAGGCCACAGCCTGCACATATGAGTTCATCCACATAGGCGGTGATTGGTTCTATCTTCACCTTCCCGGCAAAAAGGGGAATGGTTGCTCGGGAGGCTGCCCCATGGGCCTGGGAGATCGTATCTGAGATATCTTTAGGCCCCTGACAGGTTCCAGCCAGGAAGATCCCGTCGGTTGCGGTATCAAGGGGTCTAAGCTTTGGATGGGCTTCGAGATAGAACCGATCAGGTCCCTGGGAGAGCTTAAGGAGTGTTCTTAACTGATCAGCATCGTTTCGCTGGGTAAGCCCCGTAGCCAGCACTACCAGATCAGCCTCCTCTTCATAGGGCTCTCCTAAGAGTTCGTCATCTGCCCGAACGATGAGCTTTCCGTTCTTTTGATAGATCTCCGAAGGGATTCCTTTTCGATAGAAGATACCCTTCTTCTGAACCTCTTCATAGAACTGTTCGTATCCCTTCCCAAAGGCTCGAACATCGATATAACAGATCGTGATTCGGGCCTGGGGAAGGAGCTCCTTTGCGAGAAAGGCCTGCTTGGCCGTATACATACAGCAGACCCTTGAACAGTATTCGTTACCCACGGTCTTATCCCTTGAGCCCACGCATTGGATGAAGAAGAGACTCTTTGGTTCCTTCCCGTCAATCAGGAGTCTTCCCTGAGTGGGTCCCTCAGGAGAGAGAAGTCTCTCGAACTCAAGGGCTGAAAGGACATTTGGGTAGAGACCATAGCCTAATTCAGGTTTCTTTTTGGGATCGAAGGGGTCGTAGCCTGTGGCGACGATGATGGTTCCGATGGGAATCTCGATCTCCATCCCCACCTCTTCGAATCGGACTGCTCCTTCGGGACAGATCTCCCTACATCTTCCGCATTCTCCCTTCCGAAGATAGAGACAGTGCTCGGGATCAATGAGGTAGCTTTGAGGATAGGCGTAAGGGGAGGGGAGGTAGATGGCTCTTCTCTCTTTAAGGCCCATATTCCACTCATCGGGAACCTCGACAGGACAGACCTTCTCACACTCCCCACAGCGACTACACTTCGAGGGGTCCACGAAACGAGGATGCATTCTGAGTTTAACCTTAAAATTTCCCACAAATCCTTCCACTCCAGCCACTTCCGAAAGGGTAAGAAGATGAAGGGAAGGGTACTGGGCGAGTTCTTTGAGCATGGGATTAAGAATCTCAGAGGTCTCCTCAAGATTTGGGAAGGTTCGATAGATCTGGGTGAGGTGGCCTCCGAGGGTAGGGGACTTCTCCACCAGATAGACTTCAAAACCTGAGCGGGCAATATCCAGAGAGGCGACAATGCCTGAAATCCCAGCCCCGATCACCAGAACCGATGGAGTCACCGGAGCCTCCTTCTCCTCCAGAGGTTCATGAAGGGATACCTTGGCCACAGCCGAGGCCACAAGCTCCATGGCCTTTCGAGTCGCCTCCTCACGATCCTGATGAACCCAGGAGCACTGCTCCCGGATATTGGCCATCTCGAAGAAATAGGGATTGAGGCCTGCGGAGCGAATCGCATTTCGATAGGTAGGCTCATGCATTCTCGGAGAGCAGGCAGCTACCACAATCCGATCAAGCCTGAGGGTTTTAATATCATTCTTAATCAGATCCTGTCCTGGATCTGAACACATATATTGATAATGTCGGGCGATCTCTACATGGGGAAGCCCCTCGGCAAACTCCACGACCCTTGCCACATCTACTGTGGCCGCAATATTAATCCCACAATGACAGATATAAACCCCGATCTTCATCTACTTCGCTCTTCCATTAACCCCTTTATTTCTTCCCTTTGCCAACAGGGTGCAGGCCAGTGAGGCCGCTCCACTGGCTTGAGCCACCGTATCCGGGATATCCTTGGGCCCCTCGCAGCAGCCGGCAAGAAAGACCCCTTCGATCGAAGTTCGAATGGGATCATGACCCGAGCCCTCAGAAAAGAATCGATCCGAAGAGATCTCAAGGGGCAAGAACTTCCTCAAGACCTCGCTCTCCTTTCGGGGCAAAAGTCCTGAGGCCAGAACCACCAGATCTGCCTCAAGCTCAAAGGGTTCTCCAAGCAGGGTATCCTCCCCGCGTACCACAAGCTTCCCATTCCTCTGATAGATCTCCGAAGGATTGGCCCTGCGGTAGAGGATATGCTCCTTCTGAACCCTCTCATAGAATTCTTCAAACCCCTTCCCAAAGGCCCTCACATCCATGTAGAGAACCGTAATATGAGCCTCCGGGATCTTATCCCTCAGAAGATGGGCCTGTTTGGCCGTATACATACAGCAGACCCTGGAGCAGTATTCGTTACCCACGGTCTTATCCCTTGAACCCACGCAGTGAATAAAAACCACTTCCCTGGGTTTCTTTCCCTGAATCAGAATCTCTCCCTTGGTCGGCCCTGAGGCCGAGCAGAGCCTCTCCATCTCAAGGCCATGGATCACATTGGGATAGCGACCATAACCAAACTCAGGCTTCTTCTTCGGATCAAAGGGATCAAAACCGGTTGCCACAATGATGGTTCCCACATGAAGTTCAACGATCTCTTCCTTCATGTCATAGTCAATAGCCCTGGGCTGACAGTACTTGGCACACTCTCCACAGTCCGAACAACCCCCACAACTCAAACAGCGCTTAGCCTCCTCAATGGCCTCCTCGATCCCAAGGCCCTCTCCAATGGGCTTAATCAGATGAGGAAGGGCTTCTCGCTCATCCCTCTTTCTTTGAGGAAGATCACATTTCAACGAAGAAGAAAACCTTTCCTCAAACTCTCTACCCGAACGAAGATCCTCGCCAGAAAGGTAACGATCTATAGAAAGGGCTGCTCTCCTTCCCTGAGCCATCGCCTCCACAATACTTGAAGGCCCCATCACCGCATCCCCACCCGCAAAGATCCCCTTAAGATTCGTCTCCAGAGTGATAGGATCCACCTGAATCATCCCCATTCGATTCCTCTTAAGATCCTTAAAGACCTCTCCAATCCGTTCAACCCCGCTTGATCCCACACCCAAAAAGATGGCATTATAGTTTTCCTTAAGTTCCTGGAAAGAAATATCTCGGCCAACCTCGGTATTGAGCCGAACCTCGATCCCCATCCTCTCGATCACAGAAAGATCTCTACGGATCACCTCCCTCGGAAGACGATAGGAAGGAAATCCATGAGTCAGAAGTCCTCCAAGCTCCCCATGGGAGTCAAAGATCGTAACCCGATAGCCTTTTCTTCGAAGATCAAAGGCCGAAACAAGCCCTGCTGGTCCTCCACCAATAATCGCCACCCTCTGAGGCTTCTCCTCTAAAAGATCGATTGTAACCTCAGGCTCTTCCACATGATCCACCAAAACCCTCTTGAGGTCGCAGATCCTCACCGGTCGATCCACCTCAATCCGCTTACACTCCCTCTCACAGGGATGAGAACAGACATAAGCCAGGATCCCGGGAAAGGGAAGGGTCTTTCGAACCAGAGCCAGGGCCTCTTTCAACTTTCCCTGAGAGATGAGAGCCACGTATCCCTGAGCATTACAGTGAAGAGGACAGGAGGCTCTGCAGGGGGGCACTCCTCTTCGATCAATGGTATACTTCAGAGGGACCGCTTGAGGGAAAGGAATATAGATAGCCTTGCGCATCCCGAGTCCCATGTCAAACTCATTGGGGAGGGTCACTGGACACTGAGCCACACAGTCTGCACAGGCCGTACATTTGGTCACATCCACATAGCGAGGCTTTTTACGAATCAAGACCTTAAAATCCCCAACCTTCCCCTCGATATGGATGACCTCAGAGTAGCTAAGAAGATCGATGTTTGGGTGATTCGCCGTATCGACCATCTTGGGAGTGATGATGCAGGCAGAACAATCAAGGGTAGGGAAGGTTTTGTCCAGCTGAGCCATATGGCCCCCGATCGAGGGGTCCTTCTCAACAAGGTGTACCTTAAACCCCTTGTCTGCAATATCGAGGGCTGCCTGCATCCCGGCAATCCCTCCACCAATGACCAGAGCCTCAGGAATCACAACCCCTTCTCCCATCGCTCATTTTAGTTTTCCGATCAGGGCAGAGGCAATCGTATTCTTCTGAATCTCTTTTGTGCCCTCGTAGATCTCGGTGATTTTGGCATCTCGATAGAAACGCTCGACCTCATACTCTGTGATATAGCCATAGCCTCCAAAGATCTGGATCGCCTCGTCAGCCACCTCGACCGCTACTCTCCCTGCAAACATCTTCGCCATCGAGGTAAGCTTGGGATCGATCCGTTTCTGATCAAAATTCCAGGCTGCTTTATAGGTGAGAAGCCTCGCCACCTCCACCTTGGTAGCCATATCGGCCAGCTTATGCTGAGTGATCTGAAACTCCACAAGCTTCCTTCCAAATTGCTCCCTCTGGCGGGCATACTCCAAAGCCCGATCAAAGGCCCCCTGGGCAATCCCAAGGGCCTGAGCCGCAATCTCAATCCGACTCTCATCAAAAAACTCAAGAACCTGATAAAACCCCTTATTCTCCTCCCCGATGAGATTCCCAACAGGAACCCTCACATCACTCAAAGAGAGCTCCGCTGTGGAGGTCATCCGAATCCCCATCTTAGGAAAGATCTCTGTCGCCTCCAGCCCCTTGGTTCCCTTCTCAACCAGAATCGTGCATTGACCCCGATAGGTCGGCTTGGCCTGAGGATCAGTCTGACATAAGACCACAAAAAAATCCGCAAGCGTCCCATTGGTAATAAACGTCTTGGTCCCATTAATGATAAAAGAATCTCCCTGTTTGACCGCCGTGGTTGACATCAATGTTATATCACTTCCATGATTGGGCTCGGTGTAGGCCCCTCCGGAGATGGCCTCTCCTCGGGCCACAGGAATGAGGTACTTCTTCTTCTGCTCATGGGTCCCAAAGCGGAGAATCACCTCTGAGGAGAAATCCGCAAGAGTCACGGCAATCCCCACCCCGGAGTCTTTCCGACAAAACTCCTCAACGATCAGGATATTCTCCATAATCCCGTATCCCTGACCCCCATACTCCTCTGGGAAATGAATCCCTATAAAACCCAATTTGGCCGCCTTCTTCCAGATCTCGAAGGGAAAGGTGTGATTCTGCTCCCACTCGAGAATCTTCTCCTTGTCATACTCTCCCGCGATAAACTCCCGAGCCGCCTTCTGGATATCCCTCTGCTCCTCCGTAAGCTCAAAATCCATCTCCACTTCTCCTTACTTTTGTTTAAGTTCTTTGATCTTATCCTTGATCACCGGGACGATCTTGAAGAGATCCCCTATGATTCCATAATGGGCCACGCTAAAGATGGGTGCCTTTGGATCTTTATTGATAGCTATGATCGTCCCCGAACCCTTCATCCCTGCCACATGCTGAAAGGCCCCGCTAATCCCGATGGCAATATAGACCTTTGGCTTCACCGTCTTTCCCGATGTCCCCACCTGACAGGCCTTGGGAAGCCATTTCTTATCCACCACAGGCCGAGAACAGGCCAAAACCCCTCCAATCGAATCGGCAAGCTCCTTGACCAGAGGGATGTTTTCTCCGTCCTTGATCCCCCTTCCCACAGCCACAAGGATATCAGCCTGCGTAATGTCCACCTCCCCAACCGCTGCCTCTACAAACTGAAGAAAACGTCTCGCCAGGACCTCATCCGTTAAAGGAGATGGAAGAGAGACGATCTCTCCTGAAAGAGGCTCCTTCTCCTTCCCTTCAAAAGCTCCAGAACGAAAAGTCACAAGAAAGGGGCCCTTTCTTAGGAAGGTCACCTCCGAATTGATCTTCCCTCCATAAATCTGACGGGTAAGGGTAAAGTTCTCATCCTTCGGTTCTATCCCGATACAGTCGGTCGCAAGAGGCCAACCCAATCTCACCGCAAGGGCAGGAGCAAAATCCATCCCCTGCGCTGTATGACCGATTAGAGTCAGATGAGGCTTCCTCTCTGTAAGAAACTGAAGAAGAACCCTCTCATAGGTCTCCGAATTATAGAACTCCAGACGCTCATCCTCGATCAGATAGACCCGATGGGCCCTGGGAAGAAGCCTCTCAGCCAGAGCTCCTATCCCCTTACCTAAAAGAACCACAGAAAGAGTCCCTCCAACAGTCTCCGCAATCTCTCTCCCCTTGGAGAGCATCTCATAGGTAATATCCCTCAGCTCTCCCTGCCGATGCTCAGCAATGACCATGATCTCCTTCATCAGACAAGCCCTCCTTTGTCCTTCAGAATCTCAAAAACCCTCTGTGCAATCTCCTCAGGTTTCCCCTCAAGAATCTGAGCCCATTCCCCAACTGGAGGAAGAAAGAACCTCTGAAGTTCAATATCCGAACCCCTAAGACCTACCTCCTCAGCCTGAAGACCAAGCTCGCTCAGACCCAAAACCCTAATCTCCTTTTTGGCCACCTTCCGGATCCCCATGATGGAGACATAACGAGGCTCATTAATCCCTGTCTGAATCGTAAGAAGGGCAGGAAGATCGACCTCAACCACCTCCTCCAGCCCTCCCTCAAGCTCCCGATGAACCCTGAGCTTTCGATCCTCTACCTCCAACCGAGTCACGATCGAGACATGAGGAAGACCAAGAAGCTTGGCCACCATCACCCCAACCTCCGCAAACCCATCATCCTCAGCCTGAGTCCCAGTAAGAATCAAATCATAAGGGAGCCTACGGATTGCTTGAGCCAGAACCTTGGCCGTCGCATAGCCATCTGAGCCTGAAAAGGCAGAATCCGTGAGCCGAATCGCTTCATCTGCTCCCATGGCCAAACACTTCCTTAAAGACTCATTCGTATCCTCCCCACCCATCGAGATCACCGTCACCGTACCCCCTAACTTCTCCTTGAGACGAATCGCCTCCTCAATGGCATAACTGTCCCACTCATTGAGATCAAAAACAAGGCCCGACTTCTCAATATCCTTGCCCGACTTGTCCACCACAATATCCACATCCGCCGTATCCGGAACCCTCTTAATACACACAATAATATTCATTCCTAAACCTCCTCGTATGAATTATTTCCCTTTATATGACTCTATCTTTACCCAAAGGGGTTTATTTGAAATCTCAATAGGGGAAGGGGAGTAAGCCAAAAGAACGCCTCTTGCAGGATTTGGCGAAAGGTGGACTGAAAAACTCGTCTTCCTTCCACCTGAAGTTTGAAGCTCCACCCAATCCCCTTCCTCAATCTTTAAACTCTGAGCCACCTCTTGGTTCATCTCCAAAATGGGCTTCTCCATCACCTTCTTCAGGTTCTCGCTCTTAAGACTAAGTCTCCCGGATTGAAACAGCGAGGCCCTCGAGACCAAAGAAAAAGGATATCCCTCAGGAGGCGGCTTCGTCGGAGGAGAAGAAAGAGGGCTAAGCTTTACCTTCCTTTGGAAAAGATAATCCTCAGAAAGAAACTCTTCTCCCTTCGGCCACTGCTTTCCATCCTCAACCCCCTGATAAGAAGGAATTTCTTTTGAAAGGCTCCTGAATACCTCCTCCGAGCTCTCCTCAGAGAGGGAAACCTCCATATACCTTAAAAGATCCCGAAAGATCTCAAAATCGGATCGAGATTGACCCAGAGGAGGACGAAGAGGATGAAGCCTCTGAACCCTTCGCTCAAGACTCGTATAGGTCCCTTCCTTCTCAATAAATGAAGAGACCGGAAGAAAAACCTCCACCTTCTCTGAAAGGCCATCGAGAAAGAGATCCTGAACTATAACAAACTCTAATTGATTCAGTCCCTGCCATGAAGAAGGAAGACTCCCTCCAACCACATAGAGTCCCTTGATCCTTCCTTCCTCAATCTTTCTCTCCATCTCCCTGAGGCCCTCCTTAAGGAAGGGAATCCTCATATCGATCATCCCTTGCGTATTGCACTTCTCTCTGAGAAAAAGAATCCCCGAGGCCTTTCTTCCAAGATGACCCGTAAGAAGGGCAAGAGTCCCGCAGGAGATAGCGATCTCTCGACAATAGGCATAAGACCATGGACCTGGCCCTATCAGAATCATCCCCCTATTTGCCTCAGAAAAACTTCTCACGGCCCTTTCAATATTTTCTCTGACTTCAGATGAGAGTCGATTCACAGCCTCCAGATACTCATTTTTTCTCTCAAAGAGCCCCTCAAACCCCTCCGTATGAGCTTTAATAAAGGCTTCATCCTGAAGCCCCTGCTCAAGAATCAACCCTATCATTCCATGAAGGAGGAAGACCTCCTCCCCGGGTCGACAAAGGAGAGGAATCGATGGAGACTGAAGAGGTGAAACCTTTGTCCTCTCACTCAAGAGTGTATCATAACTTCCAACAACAATCAGATGGGCCCGATTCCTCCGGAGGGCAAGGTGAATCTCATTCTTGACAATCGGGTGGGTCTGAGAAGGATCCACCCCTATGACTAAAAGGGCATCTGCTTCACGGATCTCCCGAATCGAATTTGTCGAAGCCCCAAAACCCAGAACCTCCGAAAGGCCATCCGAAAGACCCAGCTCCGAAGCCCCTCCATCCAAAACAATCTCCCGAGTCCCTAAGGTCTCCACGAAAAGCTTCTTAATAAGAAAGTACTCCTCATTGGTCAGTCGAGCAGAAAGAAGAACGCCAAGGCTTTCAGGTCCATATCGACTCTTTATCAACTCTAAACGATCAACCACAGCCCGAAGCGCCTCTTCCCAGGAGACCTCCCTGAGCGTCCCATTGAGCCGTAGAAGAGGGGACATTATTCTCTCCTTGGAATCTACAAAATCCCAGCCAAACCGACCCTTGACACAGAGGTTTCCATCATTGAAACCCCTCTCAGGATCCGAGAAGACCCTCTTGATCGATCCATCCTTTGAAAGGATCGTAAGCAAACACCCACAACCACAATAAGGGCAGGGAGTCGTTGTCTCAAGAGACTCCCAGAGCTTCGCCTTATAATCAAAACATTCTGACGTAATCGCCCCTACAGGGCAGGTATCCAGACACTGACCACAAAACTCACACCGGAGAGGCCGATGAAAATCCGTATCGATCACACACCGAATACCTCTTCGAGTAAAAGAGAGCTCCGCCACACCCTGAACCTCATCACAGATCCTCACACAGCGACCACAAAGGATACACTTATTGCCATCCCTCCGAAGAAGGGGAGAAGCCTCATCAACAGGATAGACCATAGGCTCCCAGGGATATTGAGTCTCCCCAAGACCATACTCATAGACCAGCCTCTGAAGCTCACATTCCCCCTCCTTCTCACAGCGAGGACAGATCATGGGATGATTAAGGAGGATGAGCTGAAGCTGAAGCCTGCGAGACTCCATCACCTTGGGGGAGTGAGTGAAGATCTCCATTCCACTTCTCACAGGGGTAAAACAGGAGGGGATCAGCTCAGCACTTCCCTTCTCCTCCACTACACAGAGCCGACAGGCCCCAAAAGGAGCCATCCTTGGGTCGTAGCAGAGAGAAGGAATCTTAATCCCTACCGACCGAGCCGCCTCAAGAATAGTCCGACCCCTCTCAACCTCAACCTCCACCCCATCAATCGAAAGTTTTATGAGTTTATCTCCCATAAAATAATGGAAAATTGGTTTTTTTACTCAATCGCTCCAAATTTACAGGCCTGGATACAGGAACGGCACCGGATACAGCGATCCCGATCAATCCTTGCAGGCTCCTTCTTCTCCCAATAGATAGCCTCAACGGGACAGGCCTTCTTACAGAGTCCACACCTTTTACACTTTTCGGAGTTCACCTTAAACTGAATAAGGTTTACACAGACTAGGGCAGGACACCGCTTCTCCTTAATATGAGCCTCATATTCCCCTCTAAAATAGCGAATCGTGGAAAGAGCAGGATTGGGTGCGGTCTTTCCCAAACCACAGTGAGAGGTTTCCTTGATATGCGTCCCGAGCTTCTCCAGAAGCTCAATATCCTCAAGCCTTCCCTCTCCCTGAACAATCCGATTCAAGAGATTGAGCATCACCTTCATCCCAACCCGACAGGGAACACATTTGCCACAAGACTCATCCACAGAGAACTCCGTAAAGAAACGGGCTGTGTCCACCATACAGGTTCGATCATCCATCACCACCAATCCTCCAGAACCCATCATGGCCCCAGCCTCATCCAGAGAATCAAAATCCACCTCTGTGTCTAAAAGGGACTCCGGAAGACAGGCTCCTGAAGGCCCCCCGATCTGAATCGCCTTAAACTGCCTCCCCTCAGGAATCCCTCCTCCAATCTCATAGACAATGTTTCGAAGCGTGGTGCCCATGGGAACCTCAATCAGCCCTACATTATGAACCGCTCCCGTAAGAGCAAAGACCTTCGTCCCCTTCGAACCCTCCGTCCCGAGCTCAGCAAACCACCTCCCCCCATGAAGAAGAATACTGGGAACATTGGCAAAGGTCTCCACATTGTTGAGCACCGTAGGCTGACCCCAAAGACCTGCCTCCGTCGAACGAGGAGGCTTAATCCTTGGCATCCCACGCTTGCCCTCAAGAGAATACATCAGGGCTGTCGACTCCCCACACACAAAGGCCCCTGCCCCGGGATAAATCTCGATATCAAAATCAAACCCACTGCCTAAGATGTCCTTCCCTAAGAGACCATACCTTCTTGCTTGCTCAATCGCTATCGTTAAGCGATGAATCGCCAGAGGATACTCGGCCCGAACATAGATATATCCCTGATGGGCATCAATCGCATAGCCACAGATCACCATCCCCTCTAACACCGCATGAGGATCCGCCTCGAGAATGGAACGATCCATAAAGGCTCCTGGATCCCCCTCATCCCCATTGCAAATCACATACTTAGGAAAAGAGTTGTAACGCCGTCCTTCTTCCCATTTTTTCCCGGTCGGGAATCCAGCCCCTCCTCTGCCCCTTAGTCCCGATACCTTCACCTCCTCTATCACCTCTTCAGGCCTCATCGAAGAAAGAACCTTCGCCAAGGCCGCATATCCCTCCCTCGCAATATAGTCCTCAATGTTTTCTGGATCAATCAGACTCCGATTCCTCAGGGCCCTTAAAACCTGATGACGAAAGAAGGGAATATCCTTCATCAAAGGAATCTTCTCTTTAGATCGAGGATCCCGATAGAGAAATCCCTCCACAGGTTGACCCTTGATAAAATGCTCCTCCACCAAATGAGGAACATCCTCCGGAGTCAACTTCTTATAAAAAACCCCATCAGGATAAACCACCAGAATAGGACCCTCCGCACAGAAGCCATTGCATCCCGAAATAAATACCTTCACCCTCTCCTTAAGCCCACGAGCCTCGATCTCCTCCTCAAGCCTCTTGCGAAGCAGAAGAGAATTGCAGGCCACACAACCCGTCCCCGCACAAACCATACACCCATACTGACCCTCCCCCAATACAGAGGAAGGCATAAGCCTCCTTCTTATCTCCGGAAGATTCTCAATCGTAAGCCTAACCATCACGACCCAAAACTAATTTAAGGATAGTTTCTCACCACCTCAATGGCCTTCTTTGGATCCAGAATCCCAAAGGTCTCCTGCCCAATGGCCATCACAGGAGCCAATCCACAGGCCCCAAGACAACGAACCGCCTCAAGACTAAACTTCCTGTCCTGAGTCATTCCTCCCACTTCAACCCCTAATTCCCTCTGAAGATGATCCAGAATCTCCCTGGCCCCCTTCACATAACAGGCCGTCCCCATACAGACCCGAATCACATGCTTCCCCCTCGGAAGAGTCGTAAAAAAAGCATAAAAAGAGACCACCCCATAGACCTGAGAAGGAGAAAGATGAAGCCCCTCTGCAACCCGATGCTGAACCTTCCTCGGAAGATAACCACAAATCTCCTGAACCTCCTTTAGCACAGGAATCAAAGCCCCATGCCTCCCCCTATAACGAGAAATCACCTCCTCAATCCTCTCCCACTCCTCCTTGCTGATCGTCTCAACCCACCTCATTCCTTCTCCCTTCCCATTCCAAAAGGGATTAAACTTACCCCACCGCGGCCTCAGCCAAAAGCTCCACCACATCCATCACTCGAAGCCTATCCTCATAGCCCGAGGTCTTAACGGCATCCTCCAGAGTAAGGACACAAAGAGGACAAGCCGTCACCAAGATCTCTGCTCCCAGGGCCACCGCATCCTCTACCCGAATCTCCGCTAACCGCTTCCCCGTATCCGAAGAGGACTCTACCCACATCCTTCCTCCCCCTCCCTCACAACAAAGACTCCTCTCCCTCGAACGATCCATCTCCCGAAAGGTAAGACCAGGAATAGAAGAAAGAAGGATCCGCGGAGGATCAAAAAGACCATTCTGCTTACCTAAAAAACAAGGATCATGATAGGTCACCACCTTCTTTATCTCCCGAGCTAATCGAAATCGCCCCTCCTCCAAAGCCCGAAGAAGAATCTGGGTGCTGTGAAGAACCTCAAACCTTCCCTCAGGATACTCATTCTTAAAGACATTAAACCCATGGGGACAGGACGTAAAAAGATGCTCAATCCCATAACCCTCAAAACACTCAAGATTCCCATCCCGAAGCTCCTCAAAAAGCCCAACCTCCCCCATTCTCCGAATCTCACTCCCACAGCACTGCTCCTCACTACCTAAAATCCCAAAATCCACTCCCCCAAGAGTCAACAGATAGACCATCGAACGAGTAATCTCCTGAACCCGAGGATCCGAAGAAGCCGTACAACCCACAAAATAAAGATAACGGGCCCGCTCACCCCGAGAAAAATCCTTCACCCTCAAATCCTCAGGAAGCTCCTTCAACCACTCCGTCCTCTTGACCTTCGGCTTCCCCCAGGGATTTCGATGCTTGTAAGCATTCTCCATGGCCTCAATAATCGTCTTGGGAATATGGCCCTCCTCCACCAACGCCCCCCTTAACCCAATCACTAAATCCATCGGCTTCAATCCCCGAGGACACCGAAGCGTACACGTCTTACACGTCGTACAATCCCAGAGCTCCTCCCTCTCAGTGAGCCGATCCAACACCCTCCCCAAAATTCCTTCAATCATCAAACGCCGAATATTTAACCTCGACTTCAATGAAACAGGACAACCCCCCGTACACTTCCCACACTGATAACACCCATAAAGATCATACTGACGAGCCAAAGTGAGTTCATTTAGTTCCATTCAGTTTAGACTCCTTCTCATAGATTGCAACTTTCTTCACAATCCCTTTCATAACAAATTCCTATTACCCTTTCAATATTTCTCTTGAGATGACTATTCGCTGGACTTCTGAAGTTCCTTCATAAAGGGTTGTTCCGATGACATCTCTTAGATAACGCTCAACCGGGTAATCTTTTGTATAGCCATAGCCTCCTAACATCTGAACCGCTCGGATAGCCACATTTCTTGCTGTCTCTGTAGCAAAGAGTTTGGCCATGGAGGCTTCTTTGGTAAAGGGCTGTTTGTTTTCCTTCAGATAGGCGGCTCGAAGAACCAGGAGCTGAGCCGCTTCTAATTCTGTATAAGAGTCCGCAATCATCCATTGAATCGCTTCGAAAGAGGAGAGAGGTTTTCCGAAGGCTTCCCGTTCTTTTACATACTCTGTGGCAAAGTCGATAGCGGCAAATCCAACTCCTACCGCTAATGAACCAATGCCAATCCTTCCCCCATCGAGTTCCATCATAGCGATCTTGAATCCTTCTCCTTCTTTTCCTAAGAGGCAGTTGGCTGGAATGGTACAATTATCAAAAATCAATTCATTAGTGGAAGAAGCTCGGTGTCCCATCTTTTCTTCGGCTTTTCCAATAATAAAGCCTGGCGTTCCTTTTTCGACGACAAAGGCACTAATGCCTTTTCCCTTTTTAGCATTTCGATCCGTCACAGCCCAGGTGACTGTCACTCCAGAGGCGTCTCCACTGGTAATCAGGGTCTTGGAACCGTTCAGAATATAATAATCTCCTTTACGCACAGCAGAGGTTCGAATATTTGCCGCATCCGACCCTGTATGAGGTTCTGTGATAGCAAAAGAACCTGCAGGGTATTCTCCACTGCATAACTTTTTAACATGTTTCCTTTTTATTTCCTCCTCTCCAAACTCATAGATGACTTCTGCCACCATATTGGTGACAGAAGTAGTCACAGCATGGGAGGCACATCCTTTTGCGATTTCTGTGATGGCTAAGCTATAGGCAATGACTCCAACTTCAGAACCGCCATACTCTACAGGGATATTCATCCCCATTAGTCCCAACTCTGCCATCCGTTTCAAATTCTCATAGGGAAATCTCTTTTCTTCATCGTATAGGGGAGCTACGGGTTTTATGTAGTTTTCCGTAAATTCCCTTACCATATCTCGTATCATCTCTTGTTCAGGTGTGAGTTTGAAATCCATGGGCCTTTTGATTTTGGGTTTCCCCTCACTCCTATTTTTTGGGTAAAGTGAGGGAAAGGGAGTATTCTGATTTAATAAGTATAGAAACCTCTTCCTGTTTTTCGGCCAAGATAGCCGGCATCCACATATTTCTTAAGAAGAGGGCAGGGGCGGTATTTGGGATCTCCAAAGCCTTTATAAAGGACTTCCATGATGGCCAGACAGGTATCCAGACCAATGAGATCTGCCAATGCCAGTGGCCCCATAGGATGATTCATCCCAAGCCTCATCACGGTATCAATCGCTTCCGGGGTGCCCACCCCTTCAAAAAGAGCGTAGATGGCCTCATTGATCATGGGCATAAGAATTCGATTAGAGATGAATCCTGGAAAGTCATTCGCCTCCACCGGAGTCTTTCCCATCTTCTCAGCAAGAGATTTAACCGTATTGAAAGTATCCTGAGAGGTTTGAAGTCCACGGATGATCTCCACTAATTGCATGACTGGAACCGGGTTCATAAAATGCATTCCAATAACCTGAGAGGGTCTCTGAGTGGCTGAGGCAATTTTGGTAATAGAGATAGAAGAGGTATTGCTCGAAAGGATGATTTCTTTGCGACAGATTTGATCCAGCTCTTTGAAGATATTTAATTTAAGAGATTCATTTTCTGTGGCTGCCTCGACCACAAAATCCACCACTGCCATATCCTTAAGCTGGAGTGTTGTCCTGATTCTTCCAAGGATTTCTTCCTTTATTTTCGAAGCGATTTTCCCTTTCTCAACCATTCGGTCTAAATTTTTCGAAATCGAACTCAGACCCTTCTGAATAAAGGATTCCGCGATGTCACTCATCACTACTTGAAACCCGGATTGGGAGGCAACCTGAGCAATACCACTTCCCATCTGTCCTGCTCCAACCACCCCAATCGTTTTAATCTCCATATGATCCTCCTCTTTGATAATCGTCAGGTATGAACAATTATTTTATGCTTGAGGATTAATCGATTCGTTCTACAATCAGGCTGACCGCCTCAGCTCCTCCCAAACAAAGAGAGGCCAATCCTCTTCTTGCCCCTCGATCTTTCATTGCATAGAGCAGGGTTGTAAGAACCCTCGCTCCACTTGCCCCTATGGGATGCCCCAAAGCGACTGCCCCTCCATGAACGTTGACCTTTTCTCTGTCGATGCCCAACGTTTTAATGATGGCTACGGTGGTGGCAGAAAAGGCCTCGTTAATTTCAAAAAGATCGATCTCTTGAATCGTGAGACCTGCCTTTTTAAGAACCTTTGGAATGCAGTAGATTGGAGCAATCAATACATCTTCAAGTTCCACCCCAGCCGTAGCTTGAGCCACGACTTTTGCCAAGGGTTTTATTCCAAGGGCCTCTGCCTTCTCTTTTGACATGACCACCAGGGCACTGGCTCCATCGCTGATCTTAGAGGAGTTGCCCGCGGTCACCACCCCCCCTTCTTTAAAGACCGGTTTGAGTTTCGCCAGAGCCTGAAGGTCTGGATCTCGAGGACCTTCGTCGGTGTCAAAAAGGGTTTGTTCTCCTTTTTTTGATGGAAGGGGGATGGGAATAATCTCTTCTTTAAATTTTCCATCCCGGATGGCCTTCATGGCTTTAAAATTTGATTCATAAGCAAATTGGTCCTGTTCCTCTCGAGTAATATTAAATTTTTTTGATTGGATCTCAGCCGTATATCCCATGTGATAGTCATTGACGATATCCCAAAGTCCATCATGGACCATTCCGTCTACTAACTTTCCATCCCAGAGGCGATAGCCTGTTCTTGCATTCTCAAGATAGTAGGGAGTGCGACTCATACTCTCCATTCCACCAGCCACAATGATCTCGGCATCTTCCGCCATGATCACCTGTGAAGCGAGCATGACGGCTTTGAGTCCTGATCCACAGACCTTATTGATGGTTAAGGCTCCCACATCCATGGGCAGTCCTGCTTTGATCATAGCCTGACGAGCCGGGTTTTGACCAAGACCAAAAGGAAGAACGTTCCCCATAATCACTTCATCTACATCCTCTTTTCGAAGATTGGAGCGTCGAATAGCTTCTTCAATTACTTTTCCTCCCAATTCCGTAGCGGTAAAGGAGCTTAAAGAACCGAGAAAGTTACCGATGGGTGTCCGAACGGCGCTTGTGATGACCACCTCTCTCATCCTTCTTTTCTCCTTCGTGAGATTCCATTTCAAGATCGAGCTTCTCACGGATCTTTTCTTGATAGGATAGAATTTCTTTTTTTAATTTAATAAGGTTATTGATCCGTTCGTCAATCTTTGAAGCATGGTTGTCCAGTAATTCAAGGAGTCTTGGGAGAACCTTTCGGTTTGTCCGGTGAATTTGATAGATCGCTTCGAGTTCATGCATTTCGGAAAGGGTAAGGCCAAGGTGTTTGAGGCGTTGAATAAATTTGAGGCGCTGAAGATCCTTATCCGTGTAGACTCTTTTTCCCCCTTCAATTCGCTTCACCGAGTTAAGGAGCCCAATTTCTTCATAATAGCGAATCGTTCGGGGGCTGAGATTTACAAGATTAGCAAGCTCTCCAATCTGATAGTATCTTAATCCACCAATTTCCATTCATTGATCCTTGATTAAACAGAAGGCCATCTCCCAATGGAGAGAACATCGTAGCCGGCATTTTCTAATTCCTTGACCAATTCTTGGACTTCTTCGGTCTGAAGTCTCATCGCTGCGATTCGCTTTCCTTCAACCAAAAAAGAGGGCGTGACGACACTGATGATATTGATATTATGCTTTTTAATGATATCCAGAGCTCCTGCCAGGGAGCCAGGTTTATCTTCAAGGGTGATCGTAATGCGGGTTCCCTTTTGATTCAATCCAAAGATATCCACTAAATGGTCGAGGGCATCCGTTTCTGTAAAGATTCCATATAGTTTATCCCCTTCGACTACAGGAAGACAGCCAATCTTATGATCTCGCATTAATTTAACCGCTTCTTCGATTAAGGTATCTGGAGTGATGGTAATCAATTTTTCTTTCGGAGTCATAAAGGCTGAGACTTTCAATTTGCCCAATAGATAATTGAGTTCCTGCACACTCAGAAGGGTAGCGTCAGAAGGGGCCGCTTCACGAATATCTCGGTCAGTGACAATCCCTAATAGACGATTCTCCCTATCTACCACCGGCAGGTGGCGAATCCCTTTTTCATGGATCAAATTTCTTGCCTCGAAGAAATTTGCTTCCGGGCTGATGGTGATTGGATTTTTACGAATCTTTTCCCTCATAAATCCTTTATAGTGAATCCTCATACCGTTTCCTCCTTCTCTTCAGATTTTCTTTCATCTTAATATATCTCTTATTGGTTCATCCAACCCAATGGCTCCCATTTTAATCCCAGGTTCTTTGGTCATCGATGGTCTTGGCTCCCTCTGGAATGGTTCCTTTGGGTATAAATTGAACTTCCCCTCTCAATTTCATCACTTCTCGAATCGATTTTTCAATCTCCTCCTTCAGTTTCTCAGGCTGGGAGGGTTCCTCTTTAAGTTCTACACGAAGGGTCATCTCATCCTTATTTTCTTTTCGTGTCACGATGACCTGACATCTTTCAATTTGGGGATGTTTTGAAGCGACTTCCTTCACTTGGCTGGGGTGAATAAAGAGTCCTCTGACTTTTGTCACCTGATCCACCCGGCCTAATATTTTTAAGAGTCGAGGAGACGTCCTTCCACAGGGGCATGGAGTATGGCTAAGGATAGAGAGATCTCCGGTTCCAAAACGAATAAGAGGATAGACTTTGTTGAAGGTCGTAGCCACAATCTCTCCGGTCTTTCCATGCTCAAGGGATTTTCCTGTCTCCGGATCTACAATTTCGACAATTTTATCATCGGGAATATGCATTCCGTTCTTTTTGATACACTCGTAACCAAGACACCCAATGTCTGCCGTTCCGTAGGTCTGTCGAATGACCATTCCAAACTTTTCTTCGAGTTGGGTTCGAAGGGACTCTGGAAGCATTTCGGCTGCTACAAAACCGACTTTCAGATTTAGATCCTTCTTTAAATCTAACCCCATCTCTTCTGCCTTTTCGGCAATGGTATGGAGGAAACTTGGAGTTCCACAAAACCCTGTCGCCTTAAAAGTTCGTAAGATATTTACCTGTTGTTCCGTATTTCCTACTCCCGTAGGGATAACAATGCATCCAATCCGATGAAGAGAGTTGTCTACCATATGGAGGGCAAAAGGGACCATATGATAGTTAAAGGTATTAATGACAATATCTCCAGGCCGAAACCCACACGCATACATCCCCTGGGCCCATCCTAATTCTTGATAGTCTATTTCTCCAGGTTCATAGATGGGACCGGGGGAGACATAAATCCTCCTCATCTCAGAGATAGGGACCCCTTCCAATCCACCAAAGGGCGGATTTTTCTTTTGAAGTTCTACCAGATCGGCTTTCTTTGTAATGGGAATTTTTTCCAGGTCTTTAATCGACCGGATATCTTTCGGTTTTAACCCAACAGAATCCAGTTTATTTTTAAAGGCAGGAGAGTGTTGATAGGCATATTGAACAATTCCACGGAGTTTTTGGTTAAGATATTCAAGACGTTTCTTGGGGGGCATGGTTTCAAGATTCTTTTTTAGAAAACCCTTCGTTCGATCCATCGGATCTGGCTTGGCCATTGAGACACTCCTTTTATAAATCAAATCCCCCTACCCGTTTTATGAAGAGGGTAGGGGGATTTCGATACTTCATTTCTTGGGGAATTTTCCCTCAAAGGGAACAAAGACATCTCCCTTTTCGGTATTAAAAACAGCCATTCCCTCAGAAACCTTGATTCCGAAAGCAAAATCTCCTATCTTTGAATACCAGCCTTTGATAAGATCAGGGATATTCAAATTCCATTCTTTCACCTTTGGAGCCTGGGCGACAAGAAGGGTAAGCCGAATCGTTGCCGAATCAATTACGCTAACTACCCGATATTGGCTGGTCGTATTGGGTGGGAAATAGATTTGATCATAATTGGTGGGAGTCGCAATTTCGATATATTTGTTTGGGGCTGCTTCAAAAGAGACGGTAAATTTAATATTATCCAATTTGATATTGTATCCACTCGGATTTTGAATATTGAAAACAAAACCAAGGGCCAGCGGGGTTCGAGCAGGAAGGTCGACCCAAGGAAAGTAACTCATCACTTCAACCCGATCTAAAGTAACTTTTGGTTTTCCCCCCTCTTCTGTAGGAAGAAGACCTGGTTTGCACGATGTCAATCCCCCAATCGCCATTGTTGCAATTAGAAACATTAAAAATATTTTTCTCATAATAAACCTCCTTTCGAAGATCTTTTAACCATATCCTTCTCCATTCTCGGTGGTCAATGAAAGACCAAAAAACCATAGATCATGAATCATTGACCCTTGTCATGACTCATTGACTCGTTTAGGTAAGCCAGCGTTTCCGACGTTTATAATGTTTGACCTGTCTGAAGCTCTTTCGTTCTCCGAGGTCGGAGAGACCGAGGTAGAAGTCTCGGATATCAGGATTCTCCTTTAATTTCTCGGAGGTATCATGCATCACGAGCCTCCCGTTTTCCAACACATAAGCATAAGGGGCAACGGTAAGGGCCAACTTCACATTCTGCTCAACTAAGAGGAGAGGAATCTTTTCTTCTTTGTTTAACTTGGTGATAATTTCGAAGATCTCTTTAATGAGCAGGGGGGCCAAACCCATAGAGGGTTCATCAAGAAGCATGAGTTTAGGGTGGGCCATCAAAGCTCGGCCAATGACCGTCATCTGTTGCTCTCCTCCACTGATGAACCCAGCCATCACATTTCGCCGCTCAATCAATCTTGGGAAATAGTGATAGACCATCTCGAGTCTCTCTTTGATGGCTGAACCGTTTCCTCTCAAATGGGCCCCCACACGCAAGTTTTCCTCAACCGTGAGATGTTCGAAGACCCTTCTCCCCTCGATGACCTGGATAATCCCTCGTTTGGCAATTTCCTCTGCAGAGAGATGGTGGATCTTTTCTCCCATGAATTCGATGGACCCATCGGTGACCTCTCCATCCTCGTGCTTGAGCAAGCCAGAGATAGATTTTAGAGTCGTCGATTTTCCAGCTCCATTGGCACCAAGAAGCGCTATAATCCCACCTTGAGGCACATCAATGGAGACACCCTTGAGCACAAGGATGACCTCGTGATACATGACCTCGATATTGTTGAGCTTCAAGATAATCTCAGAGTTTTGTTCCAAGTTCTTTCCTCCTTACCATCCCAGCCAAGAGGCCCACTTATCTGGGAATTTTGCTCTCATATCAATTTCACCAACCGTTTGAGGTTTCCCTTTAATGACTCGTCCCACCCTGACAACGGAACTATAACGATGGTCCGTAGGGGTAATGGTCACTAATTGGCCTCCAAACTTTTTGAGACCATCCCAATTCCTAAAAGATTCAAATGCCTCTTTGATTCCAGGACCGTTTAGTTTCCCGGCCTTATCCGCGATTTTCATCGCTTCGACAGCTAAGGTCACCTTTACCCATCCCTGAACCGTTCTGATCAATCTATTCTCCAATGGAACACCTGGATTCAGTTTTTTACAATACTCAAGGACCGTTTTCTTTGCCGGATACTCATCAATAAAGAGGGCACAGGCAATCAAACCCATTGCCCCTTCTGCTGCAGGGCCAGCCAGTTTAGGAAGGTTTTCGTCAAATCCCCAGTTATTGATGATGTGGTCCGCTCCAAGACCTAAGGCATAGGCATCTTTTAATGCCGCAGAAACCGACATTGTCGTATTTCCATGCCATACAAGATTGGCTCCAAAACTCTTGGCGGCAATGACCTGGCTTTTGGTATCGAGAGCAGTTAAAGACACATGTTGATCAGGGCCGATCTCAAATCCTAATATCGTGGCTTGGTCTTTAATGGCCTTAATAGGAGCGGTCGCATAAGGAGAAGCTGTATCCATAAAACAGACAAACTTAGGTTTAACGCCTTTTTCTCTTAATTCCTTCCATTTCGGATCTTTCTTCCAGACCTCCTCATACCAATAAGTAATAGCACCCCGAGCATTAGTGGAGTAATCTGTTCCATAAACAAAATTATAAGGGGTCTTTTTAGGGTCGCAGAGATGTCCAGAGAAGGAACTTGAGAGATAGGGCATCTTGTCCGCATTAATAGTTGGGGAAAGGGCCTCCGTATCCCCAGTTCCCCATCCCAAGACCATCACTACCTTATCATAATCTCTAAATCTTTTGTATGTCGTAATCGCCTCGGGCACTCGATATCCATAGTCATATTGGAAGAGACGAATCTTTTTACCGTTAATCCCTCCCGTATCATTATAATATTGAACTGCTTCCCGAACTCCTAAAGCCTCATCTTTCCCTACATCAGAAGTTGCTCCTGTGGTATCCTGAAGTGCTCCCAGCCTCACTTCTTGGGCAAATCCAAACGTTCCAATAAGCCCAAACATTAAGATTCCAATAATCATTAAACCTATTCTCTTCTTCATCATGTTTCACCTCCTATAGATTTTTTCTGTCATCCTAAAAAATCATCCTCCCACCATCCTTTGACGACCATCACCCCCTTCTTTCATTTCCCCTTTTCCCTTATTGGGGAAGGGGAAGGTTAGAGAATTTAGTATGAAAATGGCCATAAGTTGAAATAATTTTTTATCTGCCACCATCGGTAAGAAAGTCCGTTGGGCTCATAAATCAGGAACAGAGCAATGGCCAGTCCAAAGGCAGCCTCTTTGACATAAAGGAATTTTTCAAGTAAATGGGGAAGGAAAGGCATGAGATTTAGAAAGAAAGGGTTCTGGGTTAGAAAGAAGATGAGGAACTTTAGACCCTCTGGAATAAGGGTCATGAATAAGGAACCGAAAATGGTTCCATAGATACTCCCCACCCCCCCAATCAGGATAACTCCTACGAGCCAAAGAGACCAACCAAATTGAAAATGCTCTGGGCTGACTGCTGCAAGGGAAGTGATCCAGAAGGCTCCAGCGATCCCCCCAAAGAATCCAGCCACGAAAAAAGCCAGAAGTTTGTATAACACAATATTCACTCCCATGGTTTCTGCAGCAATATCGTTATCACGGATTGCAATCCAGGCTCTACCTACCTTGGATCTAAGTAGATTAGCCATGGCAAACGTACATAGGACGACCAGAATCACCATAAGGTAATAAACATCCTTATCCGTTTTGATCACCCAGGGTCCAATCTTTACCGTGCCAGGAGGGATAGAGAAAGCCACCCCTCGTCCTCCAATTTGACTGACATATTGGGTAATAAAAAATTCAACCGTAATAAATTGAGCAGCCATGGTAGTCATAATGAGGTAAAATCCCTTTACCCTTGCGGAAGGAAGACCGAATATCACACACCACAACCCTCCAACCAGACCTCCAATGATTAAAGCGATGATAAAGGGAACGTTGAGTTGAAGCATCAAAAGGGTACAGGTATAGGCACCCACAGCGAGAAAAGCGGCATGACCGAGGGTCAGTTGACCACAGTATCCGATGAGCAGTTGAACCCCCATGGCAGAAAGGATCGTATATCCGACCACATTAGCCACAGAAATCAAATACATTCCTGCAAAATGGGGAATAAAATAAAAAATCGTTACAAAAAGGAGAATCATTTTCCCCCAGACAAATTTCGTCTGCCACCAGGCGTGATCCTGTCGGTAATATTGATGATAGACTCCACAAGGGCGATAACCCATCTAAACCCTCCTTAACCCATTAGGTTGGTGTTCATACTGTGAAGTTAAGACTTAAAATTAGATTTAAATTTATTTTCCCTCAACCTTAAACTTAATCTTAACCTTTTATTTTTAGACTCTTTCGATTCTGATCCAGCCCCAGAGCCCATAGGGTTTGAAGAGTAAAATGATGACCATCACAGCAAAAGGAAATACGTCCTTGACTCCTCCTGGAGTATATCGACTCAAGTACCCATCGGCAAGATTCTGGATCACTCCGATGACTAAACCTCCTACAATGGCACCAGGGACTGAGTTTAATCCTCCAAGGACCACGGCCGGTAAAACAAGAAGCCCTAAATAACCCACAGAGATATTTAAACCATTAATATTCCCAAGGAGGGTTCCTCCAACGCCCGAAGCCATGAAGGCTATTGCCCAGGCCAGAGCATAGACGACTTTCGCATTGACTCCTAAGGAGAGTGCTGCCATTTCGTCATCGGCCGTAGCCTGCATGGAAAGGCCCCATTTTGTATATTTAAAGAAAGAGACGAAGGCTAAAAGAAGAATAATCGATGCAATAAAGGCCCAAAGATAGACCTGACCGATGACAATTTTACCTAAAAAGATGGGTTTCATAGGAAATACGGGTGGAGTAAAGACCACCGTATCTGTTCCCCAAATGAGTTCAACCATCCCTTTGAAAAAGAAGGAGAGCCCGACTGTGACCATGATGACGCTCAGAACCGGTTCTCCCACCATGGGTCGAAGGAAGATCACTTCGGTGAGAATGCCTAAACCAAACCCAATGAGAAGGGTAATGAATAGGGCAAAAATAAATGGAATCCCTAAATGATAAAGGGTGAGACAGAGATAGGCACCGATTAAGGTTAATTCTCCCATTGCCAGATTGAGCACACCGGAGCATTTATAAATGAGGGTCCAACCTAAAGCGACCAATGCATAGATACTTCCCACCAAGATTCCTGTAATAAAGAGTTGTAAAAAAATTTCCATAGAACCTCCCTAACTATATCTTGAAAGAATGGAATTTGTAATATTGGAATGTTTTGAAAACCCATTATTCCAATCTTCCATTTTTCCAATCTCTCGATATTTTACTGCGGTACTTCCATAACTCGAAGATCGGTCTTAATATGGACCACTCGACCGTCCTCATAGGTAATGGTGGTGTCCATATGAATATTTTGAGTGTCCGAATAAAGTCCCTCTACGATGTCTTTATATCGATTTTCAACAAAGGCTCTTCTTAGTTTTCGAGTTCGAGTTAATTCATCATCGTCCGCGTCAAATTCTTTATAGAGGTTGACAAATTTTCGAATCCGAGCGGCTGGAGGAAGATCTCGGTTCATCTTAATAATCTCTTTCTTGATGAGTTCATAGACGTCTGGAATCTGGGAGAGTTCAGGATAGCTGGTGTAGGCAATGTTGCGGTCCTCAGCCCATTTTCCCACGACCCCATAATCAATACAGATCACACTGGTCACATAAGGGCGGTTATCTCCAATAGCCCACACATCTTTAATATAAGGACTAAATTTTAAACGACTTTCTAAATATTGGGGAGCAAATTTCGTTCCATCACTGAGGGTCATGACATCTTTGGTTCGATCAAAGACCACCAGATGTCCATCTGTATCGATGAAGCCCGTATCTCCGGAGTGGAGCCATCCATCTCGAAGGGTCTTTGTCGTTTCCTCAGGCATCTTGTAATATCCTATAAACACGGAAGGACTTTTTGAGATAATTTCCCCCTCTGGAGTGATCTTAACATCGGTCTCAGGGATAGGTCTTCCCACGGTATCGAATTTGATATCATCGTCGCGGTGAAGTACCGAGATTCCTGCAATTTCGGTCTGACCATAGATCTGTTTAAGATTTACCCCTAAGGCATGGAAGAATCGGAAATGGTCCGGTCCCATGGCCGCTCCACCGGTATAGGTGTATCGGATTCTGGAAAGGCCCAAGTGATCCCTCAATTTTTTATGAACCCCTAAGTAGGCAAGATAGTTCAGTAGTTTCCAGTGCCAGGGAATGGGTTTTTTAGAAAATTTTAACTCCGCCACATGGTATCCAATCTTCATTGCCAACTCATAGGCCTTTCTTTTTGTCCAGGTAGAATCGAGATATTTCACCTGAACGTTTCGAACCATCTGTTCATAGATTCGAGGTGGAGCGAACATGACATGGGGACCAATTTCCCGAATATTCTCCTGGGCGGTTTCAGGTTCCTCCGGAAAATTCAGGGTAAATCCTGCTTGAATTCCACAGGAGATCGACATCATCTGTTCTCCGATCCAGGCAAAAGGAAGGTAGGAGACGAAATCGTCTGTTTCAAAATAAGGATCAACTCGCATCAAGTTCCTTCCCATCGTTAACATATTATAATGGGTGAGAAGAGCTCCCTTCGGAAGGGCGGTTGTTCCTGATGTATAAAAGAGGAGGCAGACCTCATCTCCCTTTCCTTTCGAGATCATCTCTTCAAAAAGGCCAGGCTCTTTTTTATCGACCTCCTCTCCAATCTTCATAACCTCTTTGATACTTATGAGGATAGGATCATCGTAAGCCCTCATCCCTTTTGGATCATCCCAGAGCATCTTTTTAAGCTTTGGACATTTATCTTTAATCATGAGACATTTATCGACTTCCTCCTGACCCTCGCCCACCATCAGTTTCGCATCCGAATGATCAATGATGTATTGGACCTCATCAATTAAAGAATCTTGGAATAACCAAACCCCCACAGCACCCACACACATGGCCGCCATTTCACACCAGAGGGCTTCAGGTCGATTATCGCCGATCATGGCCACTTTATCTTCCCGCTCTAATCCTAAGGAGACCATCCCTAAGGCAATCTTTTTTACATTCTCATAGTATTGTTTCCAGGTAATAGGAATCCATATTCCAAACTCTTTTTCCCGCATGGCCACTTTTTTATCCCCGTACTTCTTAGCCATTTGGAGCCAGAGTTTAGGAATGGTTAAATCTTTTGTGATTTCTATTTCTTGCCAGCTACCTCCGCGTGACATAGAGTTCCTCCGCTTCTCCGAGATAGGCTTTGATGACTTGGGGGTTGTTCTGAATTTCAGGAGGAGTTCCTTCGGCAATCTTTTCCCCAAAATTGAGGGCCATGACGCGATGCGAGATATCCATCACCACCCCCATATCATGTTCCACCAACACACAAGTCGTTTGCCACCGTTCCTCTTCATTGATATCCAGAATGAATCGGGCCATATCTTCCACTTCCTCTAAGTTGAGTCCTGCGAGAGGTTCGTCCAGGAGAATGATCTTAGGGTTAAGAGCCAAAGCCCTTGCCAATTCCACTCGCTTTTGAAGTCCATAGGGAAGCATCCCCACGACTTTATCTCGAATATGTTCGATCTCAAGAAGATCAATGATCTCCCTTTCAATAAAATCCCGATGTTCCACCTCCTCCCGTGCTGTTTTTCCAAAATAGATGGCTCCACTCAGAAGGCCCGATTTTAAATGGATATGACGACCAAGCCGAATGTTATCCAGGACAGTTGCTCCTTTGAACAGTTCAATCTTCTGAAAAGTCCGTGAGATTCCCAACTGAGCCCTTTGATAGGGCTTAAGTTTTGTAATCTCTTTACCCTCGAAAAAGATCCTTCCCTTCTGAGGATGGTAAAGGCCATTAATACAATTGAGCATCACTGTTTTCCCTGCACCGTTGGGACCGATGATAGAAAAGATCTCCCCTTTTTTGACTTCGAAGCTAACCCCCAATAAAGCCTGAACCCCTCCAAAAGCCATATGGATATTTTCAACCTTTAGTTGAATTTCATTGGTGACAGCCATCCAATGACTCCTTTCCCAAAAGTGATAGAAGGAGAAAAAATAAATTCCTTAGAATTTGGATTTAAGAAAACCCCACCCATCGATTCTTTGATTAAGAGCACCACTTTTTAGAAATCCTTATTTAAAAGAATCCAATTTTGCTAAATATTAGAAGGCGGGAAATTAATAAACCTGATCAT
>JBBIMX010000009.1:0-52503 GCA_037444165.1 Deltaproteobacteria bacterium
GGGTTTCTCCAATACCCCTCTCGGGCTTATTCCCCACTTCAGTGAGGGATTACAAATTACTTTTAATTTTATTTTGATTTAAAATGAATCTTATGGTATGAATCAAATCGTTATGGAAAAGGTAAGGGCAAGGGTCATTATTGAAGGAAGGGTTCAGGGAGTCTTTTTCCGCTATCACACCCAGGAGATGGCTTATCGATTAGGAATCAAAGGATGGGTTAAAAATCGGAGGGACGGTCGTGTGGAAGCGATCTTCGAAGGGGAAAAGGATCGGGTCAATCAAATGGTCCAGTGGTGTCATCATGGACCTCCGGAGGCAAGAGTTTCTGGGGTTCGGGTAAATTGGGAAGAATATACAGGAGAGTTTCAGGATTTCTCCATCACTTATTGAGTCTTCTTTGGAGCTTCTTTCTCTTCCTTCAAGATTTTTTTCTGAATCTCTTTTCCTATCTCCCCTTTCTCTTTCTTCACCAACTCTTCGATGACTTCCATTCTCTTCCCCGTTTCCGTCAATCCTTCTCCCATCTTCTTTACGGTCTTTCCTCCGCCAAAGTAAATGAAGAAAAAGAAGATGAGAATCCCAATGATCACCCCCAATAGAAATCGGATCATTCCTCCTCCTTGCCTTTCTATTGACTAAATTCAAGAGGCTTTTTGACGGGCCTTCTTAATGTCCTCCAAGTAATATTTAATGAGAGGAGACATCTCTGGCGGCTGCCAGTCTGCCTTCTTTGGTTCTTCAGGCCATGTGAATGGAAGATGGTACACCTCACCGGGCTTGTCTGCCTTCTCAAACACAGAAAGGGCTTCTCTTAAGACTTTTCTTTGGCCCTCTCTATCTCCCACCTGTCCTACAGGTCTCCCGTAAGGATATTCTATAGCGGCTGTTCGAGGAATACCCACAGCCCGATGGAATTCCCAGGTGGGACTTAGAACTAAAGTGGAGAACCCCTTCTCCTCCAGAAATCTTGCAGCCAGTCCCACGGACTGACAGCAGAAGGGTCAGGCAGGAGTAAGAAGAACGGCTTCCACCCCTTCTTCTTTCATCCCTATGGAGATAGGTTCGATCGCCTCTTTCAGAAAATCTGTATTTTGCCATTGAAATCCATAAAAAGAATAGGCTGTTTGAGCCAATCGCCCAATCCCCCCCTCTCTTTCAAATTCTTCCATTCTTTGAAGTGGGAGGATCACATTCATATCCTTTTTAATCCAGTCTGTATTGATATGAAGATGATTTACATCTATATCCTTTTCTGTCGTTCCTCTTGGGATCTTCCGAAAAGAACGGTCACCCCAAAGGGGTTCCCTCTTTTCTCTTTCCATATCAAAGGGGGGATCCCTCTTCAGGCTGATTCCAGCACTGGTGACAAGGGCCAGCGTGATTTGATGAAGGGGTTTGGATAAGGGTGTCCATGGGATATATCCGGTAAAATCACTTTCAGGAATGAAACTTCGAACCCAAGCTCTAAGCCCCGGTGGAAGAAATCTGAACCCATCCACGATCTTTCCTTGTTCCATCATGACACTCCCAAATAAATTGATAAGATTATGAATCTTTATATAAAACCCTTAAAAAATAATCAAGTCTTAATTTAACCTAAGTAAGGATAGACCCTGTTTAATAAAAATACCTCCCCTCTAAAATATAGCCGGCTCTCCCCCGAGGAAGCAGGACTAAGGTAAGGGGGAGTGTTCATGGGTTAGAAAACACTCATGAAAATTTCCCTCACATTGTAAAATTTATTTTATTTTTAGAGATGAAGGTATATAATAAAACAGATCCCATAATGTGAATACGAGAAGAAAGAAGGAGAGGGTTGTCCAACATTATGGCGGAAAAACCCCATTATTTAGGGCATCGGGAAAGGCTAAGGGAGCGATTTAGAAAGAGTGGCTCGGAGGGCTTTCATGATTACGAGCTTCTGGAGCTTCTTCTTACCTATGGCATTCCAAGAAGGGATGTCAAACCCGTTGCTAAAGCCTTAATCAAGCGATTCGGAAGTTTTTCAGGAGTCCTGGATGCCAGCGAGAAGGAACTTCTCGAAGTGACCGGAATGGGACCCATCTCTTCCATTCTCATTCGATTAGTGAAGGAGCTTTGTTGGGTCTATCTTGAAGAGAAGATGAGGGGGCGAGATATTCTCTCATCGCCTCAGGCAGTCGTGAATTTTGTCCGAATGCGACTTTCTGGGCTCCCTTACGAAGCCTTCATGGTCATCTATCTTAATACCAAAAATGAAGTCCTCCATTACGAGATTATTCAGGAAGGAACGATCGACCGAGCCGTGGTCTTCCCCAGAAGAATTATAGAAGGTGCACTCGCTCAACATGCATCCGGACTCATCCTCGTCCATAACCATCCAAGTGGCCATCATTCTCCCTCCGAGGACGACAAAACTCTGACAAGAAGTATCATCGGAGCGGCCAAAACGCTCGATCTCCGAATCCTTGACCATATTGTCGTTGGAAAGGAGGGTCATTTCAGCTTTATGGAAAATCGACTCCTTCCGATTCCTTGACAATACTTTTAAGATTGGCTTATATTTTTGATTAGATTTCAAATAGTTATTTACGACGGAGCGAAAAGGATTGTCTTTTTTTATTACTTTCGAAGGGGTGGAAGGAAGTGGTAAGACCACTCAGATCCATCGGCTAAAGAAGTATCTTACGCAAAAGGGGATTCCATGTCGAATAACAAGGGAACCGGGTGGAACCCCCATTGGAGAAAAGATAAGAAAGATCCTGCTGAATCCAAACTTCCAAGGGATGGTTCCCCTCACTGAACTCTTCCTCTATGAAGCCTCAAGGGCTCAACATGTCCATGAAGTGATCCTTCCCCTTCTTAAAAAAGGGGAGGTCGTTCTTTCAGACCGATTTATGGATGCAAGCATAGCCTATCAGGGCTATGGACGAAAGGTGGATTTGAAATGGGTAGAAAGACTGAATCGACTCGCCTCCAACGGAATTAAACCCGATATTACGTTTCTCTTAGATTGTCCCTCCGACATGGGCCTGAAGAGGGCCCTTCAAAGAAACCAGAGGCTAAAAAATAAAAAAGGAGATCGGTTTGAGAGGGAACAGATAGAGTTTCATCGTCGAGTGAGAAGAGGATATTTAGCCTTAGCGAAAAAGGAGCCCCAGAGAGTAAAGATTATTGATACGCGTCAAGGGGAAGAAAAGGTTTTTGAGAGGATTCGAACCATCGTGGATCAATGGATAGGGTTGAAGAAATAAATCCAGGATCGGTTCTTGGAATAGACCATAGCCTGTTTTGAATCTATGTCTTTTAGAACAGTTTTAGGACATGAAAAATCGATCCATTGGCTCAAACAGGCCATCCTCCAGAAGAGGGTGGTCCATAGTTATCTCTTCTGGGGAAACGAAGGGATTGGAAAGAAGTATGTCGCCCTTCAATTCGCGAAGGCCCTCAACTGTCTGGACAACGGATGGGAAAAGGGAGATGCCTGTGATAGGTGTCTTTCCTGTAAAAAGATCGACCAACAGATCCATCCCGATGTCTTACTGATCGAGCCAGAGGGACAGACCTTAAAGGTGGATCAGGTGAGGGAGATACATAAAGATTTAGCCTATCGTCCTTATGAAGGACGCCGTCGAGTCGTCATTCTATCTGCGGCGGATCGAATGGCTCCTCAGATGTCAAACACCCTTCTTAAAACCCTTGAAGAACCACCGCTTCATACCCTCCTTATCTTGATTGCGAATCACACACGAGGAATGCTTCCAACCATCCTCTCTCGATGCCAATCCATTCCCTTCAACCCCTTACCCACCTCTCTGGTCTCCCGCTGGCTTGTGGAAAAGAAGGGAATGGATGAAAAAGAGGCTTCCCTTCTGGCCCTTCTTTCTGAGGGTAGCCTGGGAAAGGCCTTAGAAATAAAGGAGGAGATCGACGAGATTCCAAGGGAAGGTCTTTTAAAGGAATGGGTGGGGGTAAAATCATTGACTCTTGAAGAAATAGATAGCCTCATCGATTCCCTCCCCTCCCAGAGACCGAATCTTCTCCTGATCCTGGAGGTTTCTAAGACCATCGTGAGAGATCTTATTGTGACAAAGATTTCAAAGGATTCTTCAGAATTGATCCATTCAGATCTCTCGGAAACCTATAAGGTCATAGCCTCGCAGTGGAACGTCTCCTCCCTTTTTCACCGATTTGAAATTCTCCAGAAGACGACGATGGCCCTTCAAAAGAATGCCAATACTCGATTGGCCCTTGAGACGATGATGCTCACCTGGGCTGAAGGATAGAAGATGAGTCGAATTGTCTATGTGAAGATGGCGAATGGAAAAGTAGAAGGAGTGGATGCGGGGGATCTCCCTTTGGACCCAGGGGACCCGGTGGTCGTAGAATCTGAAAAAGGATTATCCCTGGGGAAGGTTCTATCCTCTCCTCAGGAAAAAGAAGAAAGTTCCTCTCCCCCATCGGATAGAAAGATCATCCGAAAGGCTACGGCTGAAGATCTTGAGCAATCCGAGAGGAACAAAGAGCTGGAAAAAGAGGCCTTTCAATTCTGCCTTCAAAAGATCCATGAGAAAAACCTCTCCATGAAACTGGTAAGAACGGAAGTCCTTCTGGATCGATCCCGGATCCTTTTTTATTTTACGGCAGAGAAACGGGTCGACTTTAGAGAATTGGTCAAGGAACTTGCCTCCCGATTCCGGATGAGGATTGAGATGCGACAAATCGGGGTGAGGGATGAGGCCAAAATGATCTGTGGAATTGGAAGCTGCGGGTTAGAACTCTGCTGTTCCAAATTCATGAATCAATTCGAACTGGTCTCTGTAAAGATGGTCAAAGAGCAGAACCTCGCCCTGAATCCAAATAAACTCTCGGGTCTCTGCGGTCGGCTGATGTGTTGTCTCGCTTACGAGTACCCGACCTATGTCGAATTAAAAAAAGGACTGCCCAAGGTTGGAAAATCGATCCGCACCCGTTTTGGAAAAGGAAAGGTCATCAGGCAGAATGTCTTGAATCAAACCCTTACCATAGAGCTCGAAGAAGGAGGAGAGGTGACCATCCATGCCTCAGAAATCTAAAGGAACCTTCTATATTACTACTCCCATCTACTATGTCAACGATATCCCCCATATCGGTCATGCCTATACGACCATTGCTGCCGATATCCTTGCTCGATTTAAACGTCTCGAGGGTTACCAGGTCTTCTTCCTTACAGGGACGGATGAGCATGGTCAAAAGGTCGAAAAGGCGGCTCAAGAGAGAGGGGTGGAACCCAAGGTTCATTGTGATGAGATGGTCGTCCGATTTCAGTCCCTCTGGAAGAGACTCAACATCTCTAATGATGACTTCATTCGAACGACGGAACCTCGCCATAAGAGAGTGGTCCAAAGGATTCTTCAGGATCTCTACGAACGGGGAGAGATCTATCAGGACAACTATGAGGGATGGTATTGTGTCCCCTGTGAACGATTCTGGACGGAGAAAGACCTTGTCGATGGGAAATGCCCCGATTGCCATCGAGAGGTCTCCGAAATCTCCGAAAAGAATTACTTCTTTAGAATGGGTCGATATCAATCCTGGCTGATCGAGCATATCGAAAACAATGAGCGATCCATCCTTCCCTCCTCAAGGAGGAATGAGATCTTAGGATTTCTAAAAAATCCTCTGGAAGACCTCTGTATCTCAAGGCCAAAGAAACGTCTAAAGTGGGGGATAGAACTTCCTTTCGACCCTGACTATGTGACCTATGTCTGGTTCGATGCCTTGATCAACTATGTGAGCGGAATTGGATATGGAGAGCAAGGAGATACCTTTTCACGATTCTGGCCTGAAGCCATCCACCTCATCGGGAAAGATATTCTTACGACCCATACCGTCTATTGGCCGACGATGCTTAAAGGGATAGGGCTTCCACCCCCTAAAACGGTCTTTGCCCATGGATGGTGGACGATCGAGGGAAAGAAGATGTCCAAATCCCTTCAAAATGTAGTCGAGCCAAATCGTTTGATCGATACCTATGGAGCGGATGCGGTTCGATACTTTCTCGTCCGGGAGGTTCCTTTTGGAATGGATGGAGACTTCTCCCACTCCGCAATGGTCCACCGAATTAACAGTGATTTGGCCAACGATCTTGGGAATCTCTTTAGCCGAACCCTAAGCATGGTCGTCCGATATTTCAACGGAATCATTCCATCCCCTTCTTCTATTGAAGAGATCGATGGCCGACTCCAAAAGGTCTCGGAAGATGTTCTTTACCAACTTCCCTCCCTCATGAATGATTTTGCCTTTCATAAGGCCCTCTCCACTATCTGGGAACTCATTGGTGCGACCAATAAATATGTAGACGAAACAGCCCCCTGGAACCTGGCCAGGGAAGGAAACACATCTCGTCTCTCGACCGTTCTCTATCAGGCGATGGAGGCCCTTCGAATGATTGCCCTCTTTCTTGCTCCCTTTATGCCTTCGACTTCAGAGAAGATGTGGATGGAACTCGGGCTCGAGAGCAATCTCTGGGAACAAAACTTTGAAAGGGATGGGCTCTGGGGAGGATTGAAGCCCGGGAGGAAAATCGAAAAACCCATTCCTCTATTTCCAAGGATTGATCCTAAGAAGATCTCCTGAACATGAAGAAACCTCAACCGATCCATTCCATTCTTAGCGAGACCCTTAAGGGTTTGAATTTAGATTTTCCACTCAAGACCTCTCTGCTTCTTCGATCATGGAAGGAAATCGTAGGGGAGCCCATCGCTGCCCAAACTCAACCCTATGCCATTCGAAATCGAATTCTCTTTGTTCACGTCTCCCACTCGGTGTGGATCCAACAACTGCAGTTTTTTAAGCCTGCCCTCCTGGAGAAGATCAATCAATTCCTGGGAGAACCCCTTCTTCAAGAAATTCGATTCAAATTGGGTGGGATTCAAGAAAGGCCTTCTCCTCCAAAGACTCGAGAATGGGAAGGAGAAAAACTGAATAGGAGAATAAAGGGGGAGATCGAACGCCTTCTGAAGAAGATCGAAGATGAGGGGGTGAGGAGAATTTTGATGGAGGTCTTGATCAAAAGTGCAAAGCTGGAGAGATCAAGGGTGAGGCAAAGAGAGAAAATCTAAACCCTTCTCTCCATTTTGGTCTTCTCTTTTTTTCAGAGGAAACTTACTTTCATAAAGAACCGCATTCTCCTCCAACTCCCTTGTCGATCCCCGATCGCAGTCCAGATCGCAATAGTGATTCTTAAGAAGACATCTCGAATGATCATAGAATTCGCATGATTTTTCTAAGCCCATCTCTATCCCCCCTTTCTTTCTTTACGTTGTCTTCTCGCCTTCCCCTCCACCTACCGTGAAGAAGAAAGGAGATAAATCTTTGGTTATTTTTTATACAATGATTAAATTGCAATCCCAGTGCCAATGAAAAGTGGCCCTCTTCTTCCCCCATTTCATCGAAGTTAATCTGAAGAGAGATAAGAGAGGAATAAATGGATAGGATTTTTCTACCCAGGCGATGACAAAAATGAACAGGGATCTCTAAAAAATTCTTGAGGGAGTAGCGATCCGTTCTATGCTTTTTCTAAGAATATTTTCTCCCCATCCTTCACCTTTCGGAAAACCTTGGGGTCTCCAGAGACTTTTCCAACCAAATTCACCGCACTGGCTGCTCGAATCTCGTCTCCCCGGCTCACAGGGGTTGGACCAAAAAAGATACAGAAGGCATGCCCTTCAGGCCAGTATCCCAACTCCCCTTCTGAAACGAGCTCCCTTGACCCTGTTTCCAAACCGGCCTTCACAGGAATAGAAAAATAGATCTCCTCTCCCCAGGTATTTGCCCGACCCTCTATGGGGAGGGCGTCCCAGATCAGTTGGGCAGTTTTCGAATCATTCAATTCTGCTTCCACATTGAGTTGACCGACTCGGATCTTAATCTTTCTTCCCATCCCCTTCTCCTTTCTCAAGAGGACTGAATTCATCGTAAAGGGCTCTTTTCTCTCCCATCTCAGCGAAATGATTCGAATAGAAGAGGATCTCCCGATCCATCTTATCCACTTCCCCTTTCATTGAAAAGAATCGATAGCTCTGCTCTTTTAGGAGAAAAAACCCTAATGCCACGATCACATAGTTAGAGAGTTCTCTCGTAAGAAGATAAAAAAACCGGGATGTAAGACCAAAGAAATAATAGGACTCGAAAAGAAGTCTAAAGCTATTGAGGATCAAGGCCAGGGTGAGGAATTGGAGGAAACGATTGGTCTTGGTGACATTTTTTAAAAGGATCTCCAGGTATTGATCATAAGTCCGTTTAAAATTTTTCCATCCATCAGAAAGGTTTCTAAGGAGCTCCCGGTAGGTTTGTTCATCCTCCCCATAAAGTTTCATTCGCACCTTAAGATCTTCTCGAAACAGGAGATAACGCCTGAAGGTTTCTTCCCTTTCAGAAAGAAGGGTGTGATTCTTCTTCACCCCTTGATAAAGGATCCATCCCACACCGATGAGCAATAGAAGGCTCACTCCTTCGTTCAATAATTTTATCCAGATGGCTTCTTCCATCTTCTTTCTTTTATATCTGATTGATGAGACTGGCCATATACCCAGCGCCGAATCCATTGTCAATATTGACGACTGCCACCCCCGCAGCACAGGAATTCAACATGGAGAGAAGTGCGGCAATTCCACCGAAACTCGCTCCATATCCCACACTGGTGGGGACGGCAATGACAGGTTGACTCACCAGTCCACCAACCACGCTTGGAAGCGCCCCCTCCATCCCTGCCACGACAATCAATACCCTTGCCTTCTCTAACTTCTCTCTTTCTAACAGGAGGCGATGAATTCCTGAAACTCCTACATCATAAAGAGTTTCGACACGATTTCCCATAAATCGAGCCGTAAGAGCTGCCTCTTCTGCTACAGGGATATCTGTCGTCCCTGCCGTAATGACGAGGATCATCCCTTTTCCAGTGATTTCTACAGGGTGGGTAAGATAGGTGAGGACTCTCGAAAGGGGGTGATACTCACATTTTGGGAAGACGCTCCGGATCGTTTTTGCCTTCTTCTCATCTAATCGTGTGACGAGGATATTCTGACCCTTCTCCTTCATTCGCTTCATAATGGAAAGGATCTGTTCCGAGGTCTTCCCTTCTCCCCAGATCACCTCTGGAAATCCTTTCCGGATAGACCGATGGTGATCCACCCGGGTATGGCCAAGGTCTTCGAAGGGTAGCGATTTTAATTGATGGACGGCCTCTTCGATAGAGAGCCTCCCGAGTTTCACATTTTTGAGAAGGTTTTTTAGTTTTCGAACATTCATTTCAGGATGATAGGATAAATTCTATTCCGTCTCTCGACCAAAATCAACCGATCCTTGTAACCCCTCACTCAGATGGGGAAAAGACAGGGATGACTGATCCCTATTCTATTTTTTTCGTTTGGCCATTTTTTTTCGGAGGTGGGGGATCAGGCCTCCGTCTCGAAGGAGCTCTTGGATAAAGGAGGGGATTGGCTTCGAGAGAAATCTTCTCTTCTTCGTGAGATCATAGATCTCTCCTGTCGAAAGATCCACTCGAACTCGATCTCCTTCTTCAATGACCTCAGAAGCCTCTGGAGATTCAAGGAGGGGGAGACCAATGTTGAAGGCATTTCTGAAAAAGATTCGAGCAAAACTTTTGGCAATGACACAGGAGATTCCGGCTGCCTTAAGGGCAAGGGGGGCATGCTCCCTCGAAGAACCACAGCCAAAATTCTTTCCGGCTAAAAGAATATCGCCCCTCTTCACTTCCCCGGGAAAGGAAGGCCTTTCTCCCTCCATCACATGCTTTGCCAGTTCTTTTGGGTCGGATTGATTTAGATATCTCGCAGGAATGATCGCATCCGTATCGACATCTGAACCAAATTTCCAGACCCTTCCTTCGAATCTCATCTTCCCTCCTTTTAAGTTTTCCTTTTTATCACCTCATCGGGATGGCAGATCCTTCCTTTCACTGCACTTGCAGCCGCTACGGCAGGGCCTGAGAGATAGATCTCACTTTCGGGATGCCCCATCCTTCCTCGAAAATTACGATTCGTGGTCGCCAAAGCCCTCTCTCCTGCTGCTAAGATACCCATATAACCCCCAAGGCAGGGTCCACAGGTAGGAGGGCTGACCACGGCTCCAGAGGATAAAAAGACCTCGATGAGGCCTTCCTTTAATGCCTGTCGGTAAATGTCCTGAGTCGCTGGAATGATGATCAGTCTTAATGTTGAGGCTACCTTTTTACCTTTCAAAATCTTTGCCGCAATCCGGAGATCCTCGAGATGACCGTTCGTGCACGAACCAATGACCACCTGATCGATCTCCACCTTTCCCACCTCTCTCACATCCTTCACATTGGAAGGAAGATGGGGAAGGGCTACCTGGGGATGAATCTTTGAGACGTCGAACTCTAAGATCTGTTCATAGCGGGCATTCGGATCACTCCTAAAGAGGCGATAAGATCTTTGGGCCCTTCCCTTGATGAACTGAAGGGTCACCTCGTCCGGTTCCATCACTCCGTTCTTCCCCCCTGCCTCGATGACCATGTTCGCCATGGTGAAACGACTCGCCATGGAGAGCTGGCGAATGGCTTCCCCTGAAAATTCCATCGCTCGATAAAGGGCCCCATCCACTCCTATGGCACCAATCGTAGCAAGGATCAGATCCTTTCCGCTCACCCAGGGTTGAAGTTTCCCATGGTAGACGAATTTTATTGTCTCTGGAACTCTGAGCCAGATCTCTCCGGTGGCCATGGCGGCACCCAGTTCAGTACTTCCTACCCCTGTGGAGAAGGCTCCAAGAGCCCCATAGGTACAGGTATGACTATCTGCCCCAATGACCACCTCTCCCGGAAGAACCAGCCCTTTCTCTGGAAGAAGGACATGCTCGATCCCGCATTGCCCAATCTCATAGTAATGGGAAAGACGTTGAACCTTTGCAAACTCCCTCATGGTCTTGCACTGCTCTGCCGAAGGGATATCCTTCGCAGGAGCGAAGTGGTCAGGAACCAGAACCACTCGATCTCTGTGAAAGACTCTTTTCGCACCTATCTCTTTAAAGGCCTGAATGGCAAGGGGAGCGGTAATGTCATTAGCCAAAACGAGATCGAGCCGAACCTTCAGGATCTCCCCTGGGGAAACCCATTTCCGGCGGGAATGGGAGGCCAGAAGTTTTTCGGTAAGGGTCATCGGGTGGCTCATCTTCACATCCCGGTCAGTTTCTTCTTTTTGAATTCCATTTTATTGAGGGCATTGATGTAGGCCTTGGCACTGGCTACAATGACGTCTGTATCTGCCCCCTGGCCAATGACCGTCTGTCCCCTCTCTTCCAATTTCACCGTCACCTCTCCCTGAGCCTCTGTTCCACTGGTAATGGCGTTGATAGCAAACTGAAGGAGTTTCGATCGGGTGCGGGTAATCTTCTTAATCGTCTTGAAGGTCGCATCGACCGGTCCATCTCCAAAGCCCGCCTCCTGAACAAGCCTCCCATCCACCTCCATCTGAACCGTAGCCGTAGGAACGGTCAGATTTCCAGCCACCACATTGAGATAGACGAGTTTGAACCGTTTCGGGACTCGAAGGACTTCATCGACAACGATGGATTCAATGTCTTCATCGAAGATCTCTCGTTTTTTATCAGCGAGCTGTTTAAATCGTATGAAAGCCCGCTCAAGATCTCCTTCAGAGAGTTGATAACCCAGTTCCTTAAGCCTTTCCCTGAAGGCATGCCGTCCGGAGAGTTTCCCCAACACAATGGAACTTTTAGGAATTCCCACAGACTCCGGAGTCATAATTTCATAGGTCAGCTTCTCCTTCAAGATCCCATCCTGATGGATTCCCGATTGATGGGCAAAGGCATTGGCTCCAACCACTGCCTTGTTGGGCTGAATGGCCATCCCTGTAATTTTTGAAACCAACCGACTGGTCGAAAAGATCTGTCTGGTATTGACCTGGGTATGAAATTGGAAGAGGTCTTTCCGAGTCCTCAACGCCATCACGATCTCCTCCAGAGAGGCATTTCCAGCCCTTTCACCGATTCCATTAATGGTACATTCCACCTGTCTGGCGCCATTTTCAATGGCTGCGATGGAGTTGGCTACTGCCAATCCGAGATCATTGTGACAATGAACACTGAGGGTGACCTTATCCACTCCTTTTACCTTCTCATGGATGGTCTTGATCAGTCTCCCAAACTCTGAAGGGATCGCATAGCCCACCGTGTCCGGAACATTGATCGTAGTAGCCCCTGCCTGAATGACCCTCGAGAAGACTTCGCAGAGAAAATCGATATCACTTCGGGTCGCATCCTCTGCTGAAAACTCAACATTTTCACAGAGCCGTTTGGCATATCTCACCGCCTTGACGGCTTCCCTTAAGACCTCTTCTCGAGACATCCGAAGTTTATACTTTAGATGAACATCGGAGGTGGCAATGAAGGTATGGATTCGTGGGCGGGTTGCAAATCTTACCGCTTCCCATGCCCTCTTAATGTCTGGAAGAGAGGTTCTGGCCAGGGCAGCCACTTCCGATCGTTTGATCTTCTTTGCGATCTCTTTGACCGCTTCAAAATCTCCCTCTGAAGAAATGGGAAAACCGGCCTCAATGACATCCACCCTCAACTTCTCCAGCTGTTCGGCAATCCTCACCTTCTCAGCGACATTCATCGCTGCTCCTGGAGACTGTTCTCCATCTCGAAGGGTCGTATCAAAGATGATGACCTGTTTGCTCATCTCTAAAAATTCTCCTCTTTTAAACTTTTAAAAAAAAATTATTAACCTATCTTTTAAAAAATTTCCAACACTCTCCTGTAAAACTCCTCTTCTTCCCAAATCTTCACATCGATCCGCAGAGCCACAAAAGGCATGGAGTTGAGATGAGAGGGTATCAATTTAACCATGTCTTTCTCGGTGGTCACCAGGAAGTCCACCCCTCTGGCTTCTCTTCTGATCCTTTCTAAGTCCGAAGGGGAATAAAAATGGTGATCTGGAAAGGTCAGCTCTCCCTTGATTTCCACTCCCACCTCCTCGAGAAGGGAAGAGAACGTTTCGGGTCGGGCAATCCCTGAAAAGGCAAACACCCTCTTCCCTTTCATAAAAGAAAGCTCCTTGATCTCTCCATAGGGATTAATAAATTCGATCGGCTCATAGTGGCTATGGAAGATCTCAACCCGGGGGTGAACCTCCTTGAGTTTTGCCTCAAGGGAAAGAGAATCCTTTTTGTCTTTCACCTTGGTCAGAACGAAAAGATCGGCTCGTCGAAGAGCGCTAAGCGGTTCTCTGAGGATCCCCCTTGGAAGGAGATATCCATTGCCAAATCCAATGAGAGAATCGATGAGGAGGATATTAAGATCCCGATAAAGAGAAAGGTGTTGAAATCCATCATCAAGAAGAAATCCCTGAATCTTACTCTTTTGAAGGGCCATCAAGCCATTCTTGAACCGATCCTTTCCCACAAGGACAGGAATCCCTTTCAGTCGATGAGCGATCAAATAGGCTTCATCCCCGGACTCTTCGGGGTGAAGAAGAATTCTCTCCCCATCGGTGACCAAAGGACTCCGACCTTTTTTCCTTCTATATCCCCTGCTGAGAATGGCTATGGAGATCCCTTTTTCACCCAGTTTCCTGGCCATCTTTATCACCAGGGGCGTCTTTCCAGTCCCTCCAACGGTAATATTTCCAATGCTGATCACGGGACAGGGAAGTCTCCTCTGTTTTAAAAGGCCTGAGGAATAGAGAAGCGTTCTCATCGAGACTCCCCATCCATAAGGAAGGGAGGCCAGATAAAGAGGAAAGAAAAGGGCCTTCTCTCCAAGAGAGTCACTCTTTCTGTAGAGAGGGCGATCTATTCGCATTTTCGTAAGGCAGGGAGACTCAAATTTTTATAATGCTAATCTTTTTATCTTCCAAGCAAATAGGGTCGTATTTCATTCATTGTTCTTTCGAGTGCGCCTCGATGGAGCTGGACGAACTCGTATCCCTTCTCGCCGATCTCCTTCCTCCTTTCCTCGTCTCTGAGAAGATGATCCAATTGAAAGGCAAGCTCTTGCTCACCGCTCACCTGAATTGCCCCTCCATGATCCACTAAACGCCTGGAGATCTCCATAAAATTGAACATGTATGGTCCAAAGAGGAGACATTTTTTAAAAAAGAGAGGCTCAAGGGGGTTGTGGCCTCCGATCGGAACCAGGCTGCCTCCGATAAAAACAATCGTTCCATACTGATAAAGCATTTTTAACTCCCCGAGGGTATCGAGGAGGATGACCTCCTCCCCCTCTTCTCCTTCTTTGACCTGAAGGGCTGTCTTCCTCACCCACGAAAGGCCTTCCCTTCTTAAGAGCCTCTCGACCTCTTCGAGTCGATCCAGATGGCGAGGGGCAAGAAGGAGACGAAGAGAAGGATGGCTCTTTTTAAGTCTTTTCAAAAGACGAAGAAGAATCTCCTCCTCTCCTGAATGGGTAGATCCAGCAATCAAAAGAGGATCGGATCCCCGAAAGAGAAAACGGCTGTTTTCATCCCCTCTTTTCTTTTCTAAGGTGGAAACGGTCTGATCAAATTTGAGATTCCCGGTCACGCGAATCTTTTCGAGGGGAGCCCCCATCTGTAGGATTCGCCTCTGATCCTCTTCTGTCTGCATTAAAAAGAGGGAGATGGAAAGAAGTGGGGTTTTGAATAAGGATTTTAAAAATCGATATTTTCCGAAAGATTTCTGCGAGATCCTTCCATTGAAAAGAACGAGGGGAATTCCTTTCTCCCCACAGAGGCGAAGAAGATTGGGCCAGAGTTCAGTTTCTCCAAGGAGTAAAAGGGAAGGAGAGAGACGACGAAAGGCCCTTTTAAGAATAAAGGGATGATCAAAGGGAAAGTAAAGAATCCCATCCACTCCTGAAAAATTTTTCCTTGCCATCTCCCTTCCCGCATGGGTCATCGTGGTGAGGATGATATGGGAAGAAGGAAACTCCTCCTTGATCTTTCTGATCAATGGAAGAGAGCAAAGAACTTCTCCCATAGAGGCGGCATGAACCCAGATGGGGCGAAGATGAGAAAAAAGGGGGTAAAAGGCCAACCTCTCTCTCAGGGATTCTCGAAGAGACCTTCGAAAGAGACTTTTCAGGAAGAGAGAAGGGAGATAGAGGAGGAGAAATAGAGTGAAGATCAAATTATAGAGACAGGATAGAATCATCGAAAGGGACCTTACTTCTCTCTCACCTATGGTGAAAATAATGGTCTGCCTCTTCGGTCAGTTCATTGAGGCGCCTCTCTAAAAGAGCTCTTCTTTCTTCAAGGTGGTCTCGATCTCCTTTAGGATCCACATAAATGGGTTCTCCCCAGATAAAGATACCCTTTGAGAAAGGAATTGGAAGAAGGAAGCGATCCCAGGTCTTCATGATCTTTCTTTTAGAGGCACTGAAAGAGACCGGAAGGATAGGGGCTCCGGTCCTTCGGGCCAGTTCAATGACTCCCAATTGGACCCGTTCGGAGGGTCCTCTCGGTCCATCCGGAACAATGGCTACATCATAGCCTTCCCGAATGGCCCTGATCATCTCCTGAAGGGCGTGGCTTCCTCCCTTATGGGTGGAACCGAGGATCGGCATGAAACCAAATTTTTTAAAGGCTCGCCCCACGATCTGACCGTCTCGATGAGGGGAGACTAAAAAACTCAACCTATTTCCTCTATAGACGACAGGCATCATGAGAAGTCGGCTATGCCAAAAGGCTCCAATAACAGGAATTCTCTTCTTCCAGAAGGATTCGGGGATCTCTGAATGGAGGACCTCGAACCGCATGGTTTTCGCAAGGAGTCTAACGACCCAGTAGGCAAGCCATGGACCTAATTTTTCGACCAACCTTTTTTTGAGTCTCTTGATGGCTCTCTCTCCATCAATAGATCTTTTTCCCGTCCTTCCTCCAGACCCCCATCCCATTGTCTTTAAACTGGAGTTGATAGAGTCGATAATACTCCCCTCCCAGGGCCATCAGCTCCTCATGGGTCCCCTCTTCGACGATCCTTCCTTCTGAGAGAACAATAATTCGATGAGCATTTCGAATGGTGGAGAGACGATGGGCTATGACGAAGACCGTTCTTCCTTTCATCAATCTCTCCAAGGCCTTTTGAACCTCTGTCTCGGATTCGGAGTCAAGAGAAGAAGTTGCTTCATCGAGAATGAGAATGGGAGCATCTTTAAGCAGTGCCCTTGCGATGGCAATTCGCTGACGTTCTCCTCCCGAAAGCTTCACCCCCTGCTCTCCGATGAGGGTATCGTATCCTTGGGGAAGTTTTTGAATAAACTCATGGGCGTTGGCTGCCTTGGCTGCTTCGATGATCTCTTCTTCCGAACGGTTTGGACTCCCGTAAGCAATGTTGTTCCGAACTGTGTCATTAAAAAGGATGGTCTGCTGGGTCACCAATCCAATCTGATCCCTGAGAGATTTTAAGGTGACCTTTCGAATATCATGGCCATCGATCAGGATCTGGCCCTCCTGGATGTCATAAAATCGTGGAAGGAGGTTCACGAGAGAGGTCTTTCCTGCTCCACTCATCCCAACGATAGCAACGGTCTCTCCCACTCGAATAGATAGGTTAATCCCCTCAAGAACCGGCTCTCCATCATATTTGAAATAGACATCCCGAAATTCGATCCCCTTAGAGATGGGTGGAAGGGGAATCGCTCCGTCTTCATCCTTAATTTCTAACTCGGTATCAAGGAGTTCAAAGACCCTTCCTGCTGCTGCAAGACCCTCCTGAATTTCGAGATTGACTTTGCTGAGATCCCGAATCGGGGCATAAAGCATCAAGAGGGCGGCCATGAAGGAGAAGAATGTCCCGGGAGTCAAATCCCCCCGAAGGACGCTATAACCTCCAACCCAGATGAGAAGGGCAACCCCTATCCCGCCTAAAAGTTCCATCAAAGGATGAGAAATAGCCCTCACCCTTACTCGTTTCAAAAAGACGTTGAAAAACCGTTCATTCTCTTGGGAAAACCGACGCATCTCATAGTCTTCCATATTGAAGGCCTTGACGATTCGATTTCCCGTAATGGTTTCGTGAAGTAGGGTCGTAAGTGATCCCATCCGTTGGAGACCCTTTCGACTGAACTTTCGAAGCCTCTTTCCAAACTCCTTGATTGGAAAGACGGCTAAAGGAAAGATGAGGAGGCCCAAAAGGGCAAGTTTCCAATGTTGGTAGAAGAGGACTCCTATCAGACCGATAATCGTAAAGACATCTTTGATGAAACCCGTAATGGCATTTGAAACAGAAGACTGAATGAGGTTCGCGTCATAGGTGATCCGAGAGATGATGGTCCCCGTCGAAGTCTTCGTAAAGAAGGAGAGGGAGAGCCTTTGAATATGATGATAAAGTTTCTCCCTTAAGTCTGCCACAATCCTTAATCCCACATAATTCATGAGATAGGCCTGACCATAATCGAAAAGTCCTTTTAAAAGAAACAGAAGGATAATGGCCAGGGGAAGAAAAAAGAGGGTCTTTTCGTCTTTCTTCAAAAAGATATCATCTAAGGCAGGTTTAACGAGGAAGGCCTGGGCCGAGGTAAGGAGAGAAACAAGGATCATGCAAACCATGGCAAAGGCCAATTTGATCCAGTAGGGTTTGATCAACTCAAGGAGACGGCGGTATAGGCTCATCGACCTTCCTCTCTCCTATTGTTATCATAACTCATTCCCTTTAAGCAAGGAAAGAACGATCTGTGCGGCTCTTTGGGCTGCACCAGGTTCCCCAAGATTCTTACGGATGGTTCGAAGAGAGGTGACCACCTTTTGATAAAGGGTTTGATCTTTCAGGAGCCGGAGCGCCTCCTTGGCCATCTTTTCAGGGGTTGCCTCTTTCTGGATCAGTTCTTTAACAATCTCCTGGCCTGCCAGAAGATTGACCAAGCCGATATGTCTCACCCGAATGAGCCCTCTACCTATCCAGTAGGAAAGAAAGGAAACTTTATAAAGGATCACCATGGGTTTTTCGAGGATGGCCGCCTCAAGGGTAGCCGTACCAGAGGCCAAAAGAAGGAGTTCCGAAAGATTCATGACATCATAGACAAATCCTTTGACCATCCTCACCTCAATGGGGTTCGTTTCTATAAAAGGCTGGACCTCCTTCTCCGAAATGGCTGGGGCCAAAGGGATGACAAACTGAAGTTCTGGAATCTCCTTTTGAAGAAGAAGGGCCGTGCGGAGAAGGATTGGAAGATGCCTTCGAACCTCCTCTTTGCGGCTTCCAGGGAGAAGCCCGATCGTCCTTCCTTTCGGGTCGAGACCGATTTTTTGAAATGCCTCCTCTCTACAAAGGGTGGGTTTCACTATATCCAGGAGGGGATGGCCTACCCATGAAACGTCCACTCCTTCCTTTCTGTAAAAGGAAACTTCAAAAGGAAGAAAGACGATCATCTTTCGAACATACTTTGCGACAGACCTCACTCTTCCCCTTCTCCAGGCCCAGATCTGTGGACTGATGTAGTATAAAACGGGAACTCCCAGATGATGGGCCATCTTTGCCAGTCGAAGATTAAACTCCGGGAAATCTATCAGAATCAACAGATCCGGCCTTTCTCGTTCCATCCAGTTTTTCAATTCTCTGAGAGCCAAAAAGACGGTGGGAATTTTGGATAGGGCTTCCGTAATCCCCACCACCGAGAGACGATGAGCCTCAAAGAGAATCTCCATCCCTTTAGATTTCAAGCCCTCTCCTCCCATCCCAAAAAATCGGATTCGAGGGTCGATCCTCTGAATCGCCTCAATGAGATGGGCTCCATGGAGATCTCCTGAGACCTCTCCGGCAGAAAGTAAAACCTTCTTCATCTTCCTATGGGGGTATCCAGGGAGGATTCATCAGATGGATGATTCGGAGTGCCAGTTCCAGTGCCCGCTTTCCCTCCTGACCAGATATCTTGGGCCCTCTTCGCTGTCTTACGCTTTGAATAAACTCTCGAATCTCTAATTCCAAGGGGTCTTCCATGGTGACAGAAATCTCTTTTACACTCGTCTCGAAATGCCCCTCTTTCTGAACATAAGAAGCCCTCTGAGTCAAAAAATCGATCACCACCAAGCTCTCGGGTTGAAAAATGAGGGCCTTTCTCACCTTCTCCTTGGAAAAGCGGCTGACCAGGAGGGAGGCCACACACCCATTCTCAAATTCAATTCGTGCGTGGGCCACATCGGAATGGGAGGTCAATATGGGAACTCCAACCGCTGAGATGGATTTTACCGGGGAAGAAATCCAGCTTAACAGGACATCGATATCGTGGATCATCAAGTCTAAAACCACATCGACCTCAATCCCTCTTCCCGTGAAAGGGGTCAATCGTTGAAATTCAATAAACCGTGGCTCACGGATCAGGCTTCGAGTGGCCAGGAAGGCTCCATTGAATCGTTCCAGATATCCTACTTGAAAGACAAGTCCTTTTTGTTCGGAAAGTCGGACCAACTCCTCAGCCTCGCTTAGGTTCGTCACCATGGGCTTTTCGAGGAGAACATGGATGCCATGAAGTAAAAAATCTTTGGTGAGAGAATAGTGGGAAGGGGTAGAAGAGACAATACTTACAGCCTGAACCTTATCAAACAGCTGAGCATGATTCTCGAAGGGTTGGGTCTGGTATCTTTGGGCAATCTCTTTCGAGCGGGTGGAGTTGAGATCCACCACCCCGATCAGTTCGACCTCCTCCATTTTTGAATACTTCTCTACATGGAACTGGCCAAAGTATCCAACCCCGACCACACCCACTTTGATCTTATCCACTTAACGGCTAATCCCCCTCTTGGTTTGCTTGATGAATTGGACGAGATGCTGAACTTCTATAACCTGAGAAAGCTCGGATTCCTCGAGAGTTCGAAGGGCTTTTTCCAGGGGAAACCCTGAACGGAAGATGATCCGATAGGCTGTCTTGAGCGCCTTAATCGTCTCCTCAGAAAATTGATGACGTTTAAGTCCAACTGTATTTAAACCGAAGAGCTTTGCTCGATTTCCAGCAGCCAGGGTATAGGGCGGGATATCCAATGTGACTCCGGTCAGACCACTGACAAAGGCATGGGCACCAATTCGACAGAATTGGTGGACAGCCGAAAGCCCTCCAATCACAGCATAATCCTCGATCAGGATGTGGCCTGCCAGGGTAGCCCCATTGGCCAGAATCACCTGATTTCCAATATGACAGTCGTGGGCTACATGGGCGTAGGCCATAAAAAAATTATGATTCCCGATGACTGTCTCCCCTCCTCCCTTGAGGGTGCCCCGATGGAGGGTGACAAACTCTCGAATGATATTTCGATCTCCTACCCGGAGGGTTGTCTTTTCACCCCGATAGGCCAATGCCTGTGGAGCCTCCCCAATAGAGGCGAACTGATAGATCTGACATTGTTTTCCGATGGTGGTCCCTTCTCGAATGACGACATGGGGCCCGATCTTGGTCCCTTCTCCGATGAATACATCTTCCTCGATGATGGTATATGGACCAATCTCCACGTCCTGAGCGATCTCTGCTTTTGGGTGCACAATGGCCGTAGGATGAATCATTTCTCTTCCCCCATCATAGCCAATAGCTCGGCTTCAGCCACCAATTTCCCTTCAACCCATGCCTTCCCTTTGAAGCCCCAGATCGATTGACGATGGCGAGTGACTTCGAGTTCCAGCCGGAGCTGATCCCCGGGAACGACCGGCTTCCGAAAACGGACGTTATCTATCCCTAAGAAATAGACAGGTCTTTTCTGGGTCTCTTCAGGCATTGATTTAAAAGCGAGCACCCCTGCGGTTTGAGCCATGGCCTCAACGATGAGGACCCCTGGCATGATCGGCCGTCCAGGAAAATGGCCAGGAAAGAAGGGTTCATTGTACGTCACATTTTTTATCCCCACAATCCTCTTTCCAGGCTCGATCTCCAAAATCCGATCCACCAGGAGGAAGGGATAGGCATGGGGAAGAATATTCATGATCTCTTTTATCTCAATCATCCTCTTTCTCCTTCTCTTTGGAATGGATCAGCTCCTCAAGTTTTTTTAATCGTTTTTCGAGATCAAGGAGACTTTTCCTCATCTCCGGCAATTTGGGAAAGGTAGTAATGGCTCGAAGAAACTCCTGATGAGGGAGGGCTGGTGAACCTGTATAGGCTCGATTAGAAATTAAATTATAAGGGACTCCTGATTGGGCCCCTACCCTGACGTTATCTCCAATTTCGACATGATCGACCACTCCAACCTGCCCTGCAAGAATCACATTCTTCCCGATTTTGGTCGAACCGGCGATCCCCACCTGGGCTACAATAAGAGAGTCTTCACCGATTTCGACGTTATGGGCGATTTGAACCAGATTGTCGATCTTTACCCCTCTCCGAATTATGGTCTCTCCAAAGGTCGCCCGATCTACCGTGGTATTGGCACCCAGCTCCACATCGTCTTCGATGATAACCCTGCCCATCTGAGGAATCTTTAGATTCTTCATCCCATCCTTCACATATCCGAAACCATCTGCCCCTATCACCACTCCACTATGAAGGATCACCCTCTTCCCGATGATAGAGCGTGGGTAGAGAGTGACGTTTGGATAGAGAACGGAGTCCTCACCAATGACCGAATCCTCCCCGATATAGACCCCAGGAAAGAGGGTGACACGATCTCCAATCCTGCATCGATCCCCGATATAAACATAAGGGTAGACGGAGAGGTCTTTCCCTAAATGGGCGGATGGACTAATCCATGCTCCTGGATCGATCCCGCGAGGTTGGTAGGGTTGGGTGATAAAAAGGGTAAGAATCTTGGTAAAGGCCAGAAGAGGATTCTCTACGGAAAGCAGAGGCTTTTGAGCTTCTCGGATCTCTTTTGAGACGATGACCGCAGAGGCCTGAGTCTCTCTTAATCTTCCAAGATACTTCGGATGGGCAATAAATGTAATCTCCCCGGCCTTCGCCCCCTCGATCGAGCCCGCTCCATGAATCTCTATCTCTCCATCTCCAAGAACCTCTCCCCCTACCATCTCGGCCAGTTCTTTGAGCCTTTTCTTCATCGTTCTCCCTACTTCTTCTGCATATCGTGAAGTTTGATCACCCGATCGGTCAAGTCAATGGCCTTTGAGGCAAAAAGAACGATCATCTCATTTTTATCGAGAATGAGGGAATACCCCTCATCCTCACCTAATTTTTGAATCACTTTCTGAAGGCCCAGAGAGATCGTTCGCTCCATCTCCTTTGTTTTTTGATTCACCTCATTCTGCACATCTTCCTGCCATCTCTGAAACTCTCTGATCTTGTTCTGAAGCTCCTTTTCTTTGTTCGCCCGGACATCTGGATTAAGCATAGGAGCCTGTTTTTCCAGAGATTCTCTCATGGCCTGAAGTTCCTTTTGTTTTTCTAAAAATTGGCGATTATATTTTTCTAACTCTTTGGCGATCGCCTTTTTAGCCTCCTTTCCTGCCTGACATTCATTGACGGCCCTCTGAATATCCACAAAACCAATCTTGATGTTGCTGGCCAGAGCCCATTCCAATGATCCTCCGATAAGGAGAAGACCCAAGAGGGGGAGTAAGATTATTTTTTTAGGTCTCATTTTTTTCTCCTTCTACAATGAGTTTCTTAATTAATAAATGGTTCCTACAGTAAAGTCAAAGACCCTGCGTTTCTCTCCTCGTTTGGGATTGGGGTTCACACCGAGGTCAATATGAATGGGACCCAGTGGAGAGAACCAACGGATCCCCACCCCAACACCCATCTTCAGAGGAGTAAGCTCGCTCCATTTATCAAACCCCTTTCCTATATCGAAAAAGACAGCTCCTCGCAGCCCGATCTCACGGGAGATGGGAAAAATGAGTTCAGAGGTTGCAACGACCATCTTCTCTGAACCCAAAGGCTCCTTATTTTCATCATAAGGGCCAGCCATCCCGTATTCAAAGCCCCTAATCGTATAGAGTCCTCCTACAAAGAATTTCTCATAGATAGGGGTCTTCTTTCCCCCATAGGACTCAATAAGGCCTGCTTTCCCTCGAAGATTGAGAACCAGGTTCCAGGGAAGAGGAAAATACCAACTGGTTGATCCTGTGATCTTAAAAAAGGAGTTATCTCCACCTAAGATCCCCCCTGCATTCTCAAGAGTAAGGTTGTGGCGTCCTCCTTTGGTGGGATTAAAATAATCGTTTCGTGTATCCATCGTAAGGCCGATCGAGAGAGAGCTGGTGAGTCTATCTCCTTCCTGCTCTTTAATATAGCGGGAGGCGTCTTCCGTTACATCGTGAACCTTAACTCTCTCCAATTTATACACCCCATCAGCCCGAAGGGTCTCAGAGAGCTCCTTCCCTCCCCGAATCGCCCCTCCTGTAATTCGATAAGAGTAGGTGTCGAGATCTCGATTTTCATGATAAAGGTCGATGCCTGCAGAATATCGGGTCCCGAGAAAATAGGGGTCAGTGAAGCTGAGTCTAAACTCTTTAGAGATCGAGCCGAGAGTAAATTTTAGGACTCCATGGTATCCAAGGCCAAAAAGGTTTCGATCCGAGATGGAGGCAGTCCCAACGACCTTCTCGATCGAGCTATATCCCAGCCCAAAGCTCAAAGCCCCTGTAGGGGCTTCCTCTACCTTGATATCCAGATTGACTTTATCCTCGGTACTCCCTCGGCTGGTCGTAAACTCCACCTCTTTAAAATACCCGGTCCTCTTCAATCGATCCCGGCTCTTATTCATCTGGGAGGCATTGTAGAGCTCTCCTTCCGCGACGAGAAGCTCCCGCCGGATCACCTTGTCTCGGGTCTTCGTGTTACCCGAAATCTCGATCTTTTCATAAGAGACAAGCTTCTTCTTATCAATTTCAAAAGTGAGATGAACAAGGTGTCTCTGTGGGTCAGTCGTGGTATGAGGGGTGATATCGACATGGGCATATCCTTGATTGGCAAACTTTTCGATAAGGGTCTGGATATCCTTCCGAATCGCAGTCGTACTATAGATATCATCTCGTTGGATTTGAATGGTCCGGAAAAGATCCTCTCGGGTGGTCAGGACATCTCCTCGAAAATCAATGTCTCCAAAACGATATTGAGGACCTTCATTAATCTCGATCTCAATCCGTATCCTTCGGGGATCTCCAAGATCGAGCTTGGGCTCCGAGATTTTGACCTCGAGAAATCCGTGGTCGATATAGTAGGCATGGAGAAGTTGAATGTCATTCTTTAGGACATCCTCATCCAGGATCCCTCTCTTTGTGATCAGAGAAAAGAGATTTCTCTGTTTGGTGGACATGAGCTTTTTGAGATCAGAGGTTTTAATCTTTCGGTTTCCTTTAAAAAGAATCTTTTTGATATACCCCTTGGGGCCCTCGGTAATCTCAAAGATCACCACGGCCTCATTCGTCTCCAGATACTCCACCCGGTGCTCCAGCCGGACTCCATAATACCCTTTTGAAAAATAGAGTTTTCGAATCTGCTCCTCATTCTCTTTTATCTTTTCAAGATTGAGGATGGAGCGAGGAGCAAGGGTCAGTTTCTCCTTGATATCCTCTAATTTAATCTTTTGATTCCCGACAATCCTAATCTCCCGGATCGAAGGCTTTTCGACCACCACAAAGATCACTTCTTTCCCTTGTGGGGTCGATTTGATATCCACTTGAACATCGGAAAAATAACCCAATCCATAGATCGCCTTCAGATCCTCCCGTACCTGATCCGCTGAGAAGGATCCTCCTTCCTTACTTTTTACTGCTCCTCGGATGACCCCTTCCTCTACCTTTGCGTTTCCAAGGATAATGACTCTAAAGATCTTCTCCTCTTGAGCCCTTCCAATGGAAAAAAAGAGGAAAAAAAAGATGAAAACGAGTAGAATTCTCTTCATCATTTGACCGGAAGGTGCCCCGCAAGCCCCGCCTTGTAAGCGGGTCAAGGGGCACAATATAAATGAGACTACTTTGTCGGGAAGCCCCGCCCCGTGGGCGGGGAGCTTCACTTAAATTAGAGAAACTCCTCCCCTTGGGACTGTGTCTTCCTCCTATCTAAGAGTAAAAATCTTCTCTTCCATAGCCGATCCCATTCGTTTTGTAAATAGGGTGTTCCTAAGCAGTGACTCTTCCATCCACTAAATGGATCTGCCTCGGAAGCGCTCCAGCCAGTTTTGGATTATGGGTAACGATAATCAGGGTTACCCCTTTCTCCTGATTGAGTTCTCGAAGGAGATTAAAAATCGATTCCCCTGTTTTGGTATCTAAATTTCCGGTAGGCTCGTCCGCCAGAAGGACTTTAGGCTCTAACACGAGGGCCCTCGCAACGGCGACTCGCTGTTGTTCTCCTCCGGAAAGCTCCCCGGGTTTATGAGTGAGACGGTCTCTCAATCCTACCGTCGTCAGGATCGCTTCGGCTCGAAGGGCAGCCTCTTTCTTAGCCATCCCCTGGATCAGGCAGGGCATCATTGTATTCTCGAGGGCGTTGAATTCAGGAAGAAGGTGATGAAACTGAAAGACAAAACCAATCTCTCGATTCCGGAAATGGGCGAGCTCCTTCTCCTCCAATGTAAAGATATCCTTTCCTTCGTAAAAGACCTTCCCTGAAGAGGGACGATCGATCGTTCCTAAGATATGGAGTAGGGTTGTCTTTCCAGCTCCAGAGGCACCCACAATGGCCGCACTCTCTCCTTGATAAAAGGTAAGATTGATTCCCTTTAGAACTTCCACCCGTTTAGGCCCATTGCCAAAGGATTTGTAGAGCTGTTCCACTCGAATCAGCTCCTTCATACCCCGGCCTCCTTCGCCCTCTCGCCCACCTTTCGGGAAAGGGTCTCTTTCATCCGCATCAAACGTTTAGTGGAGAGTTCCTTGGCCACGAGTTGAAGTTTAGGAAACCGAAAAACAAGGTCATCAAAATCTTCTTTGGACAATTCAAGCAGTTCAGTCTCTCTCAGGGTCTTTGCAAAGGCCATTCGGGGGGTGTTTAATAAAACACCTATCTCTCCAAAGAGATTGCCACTTCCTAATCTCCCCAGAGAGGTTTTTCTCCCCGAGGAATCTTGGGTGAAGATTTCCACCTCTCCTCTTTTGATCACATAAAGGGAAGAGGAAACCTCTCCTCCTTTGAAGATGAGTGTTTCAGGAGGAAGAGTTTTGAGTCTAAACCTCTTTCCTACGACTTCTCGTTCCTTCGGATCTAAGGAAGAGAACAGAGGAGAAAGGGCCAGAATAAGGTCTAAGACCTTCCTTCTATAGAATTCGTGGAGGATCTCTCTTATTCGGGGATGAAGTTTGAGGATCTCCTCCAATTCGGCCCGGGGGACCTCAAGAATTTCACCATCGGTCTTTGCTTTGACCTTTGCGTGTCTCTTTCGATCCAGAAAGAAACCAAATTCACCAAACCACTCTCCCTCTTTGAGATCCTGAACCCAAACATCTCTTCCTTTCGGATCCCTTTTTGAGACCGTCACTTCCCCCCTGGAAAGAATCATCAGGGAGTCTCCCTCCTCCCCTTCCTCGCAGAGGATCTCTCCCTTTCTAAAGGTTCGGATTTGAAGACGATCCAGAAGGCTCTGAAGCTCATCTTCCTTTAACTCAGAGAGAAGAGGAATGAAGGGAAGAGAGGGAAAATTTTTCTTCTCCCTCCGGATCCTCTCACGGTAGAGTTGGACCAGGCGGTGATTGACCTCCTTCGCCTCTGGATCAAGTCTCAAGAGAATTTTATTTACAGAGATAGCCTCCAGAAGAAATCCATCCTTAGCATAAGCCTCTCCGACTTCCCGATAGACCGAAATGGCCTCTTCCCTCTTTCCTAACCGTTCCAAAAGTTCAGCCACCTTCACTCTTGAACGAAGATCTCCTGGATTCTGATCGCATATTCTTTGAAAGAGGGTTAAAGCCCTTTCCCATTGTCCTCGATAGAGGGCCTGAAAGGCCTCCTCCCTGAGGGATACTTTTCCCCTATTCATAGCGCAATGCCTCAGCAGGATCGAGTCGAGATGCCCTCCAAGAAGGGTAGAGAGTGGCCAGCAAACTGATTAGAATGGCCGTAGTGATGATCAAGAAGACATCAAGAGGGTTGACCTGAGAAGGAAGTTTATCAATATAGTAGACATCGCTGGCTAAAATCTTAAATCCAAATAGGTGCTCCACAAAATCGGTGATCTTTTCCAAATTAAATGCTGCTCCGAGCCCCAAGAGGACTCCCAGGAAGGTTCCCACCACTCCGATCACCCCTCCCTCAATCATAAAGATCTTTAAGATCCCTCCCGAAGAGGCTCCCATCGATTTGAGAATCGCAATATCCTTGTTCTTCTCCATCACGACCATAATAAGGGTGGAGATGATGTTAAAGGCAGCAACCAGAACAATGAGGACAAGGATGATAAACATGGCAATCTTTTCTAATTTTAGAGCGGAAAAGAGGTTCCGATTCATCTCCATCCAATCCTTGGTCCAGAAGGGAAACCCTAATCTCTTTCGAATCTCTCTGGCAATCTCCTTCACCTTATAGATATCATTCGTCTTAACTTCAATCCCCGTGACCCGGGATCCCATACTAAAAAATTTCTGTGCACTTTCAAGAGAGATATAGGCCATCGTATTATCATACTCATACATCCCGGAGTAAAAGATTCCTTTCACCTGAAATCTCTTCATCTTCGGCATCATCCCCATTGGGGTCATGGTTCCCAAGGGAGTGATGACCTGAATGGAATCGTCAAGAGAAAGGCCAAGGTGTTTGGCTAACTCCACTCCAAGAATGATTCCTGGAGGTTCTCCTTCCTTCTGGCCTCTCAGGTCCTCAAGACGACCTGATTTTAAATTACGTCCAAGGTCTGTGACTCTACTGACCCTTTCAGGATCGACCCCTTTGAGGACAACCCCTGAAACCCCTGATTCTGAAGAGAGCATCACCTGACTAAAAATGAATGGGGCAGCAGAAAGAACTCCTTTCACTTCCTCCACTTTCTTAATGACCTCTTCAGGATGGTCCATTCCTTGATCGCTCGCCTTGAGAACTACCAGATGGGCTTGTGTCCCCAAGATCTTCTCTTTTAAGGTCTTCTCAAAACCACTCATCACGGCAAGAACGATGATCAGGGCCATCACCCCCACCATCACCCCAACAATAGAGATGACCGTGATAATAGAGATGAAGGTCTGCTTTCGTTTTGCCTTAAGGTATCTCAGGCCGATGAACCACTCATATCTCATGAAGGCTACCTCTCGGGTCGAAGCAAAGGAAAGAAGATGACATCTCGAATGGAAGGAGAGTCCGTAAGGATCATGACCAAACGGTCAATCCCGATCCCTTCCCCTGCTGTTGGAGGCATTCCAAATTCAAGGGCAAGGAGGAAGTCTTCATCTAGCAGAAGGGACGCATCCACCTCTTCTCCTCTTTCGCTGATCTGTCTAATAAAACGTTCTCTCTGGTCAATGGGATCGTTGAGCTCCGAAAAACCATTGGCTATCTCCCTTCCTGCAATAAAGAGTTCGAATCGATCCACGAGGTCTGGATTCTCTTCATTTCTTCTCGAAAGAGGAGAGACGGCTGTAGGATAATGGGTCACAAAGGTGGGCTGATGAAGATGAGGCTCCACCAACTCCTTAAAGAGGTCAGCTAAAACCCTGCCATGGGATGTTCCTTTCTTTAGTTCCAAATGAAGGCCCTTAGCCACTTCGATAGCCTTTGAGGCCTCTCGTAATACTTCAGGGTGAAGTCCTCCAATCTCTATAAGAGAATCCTCAAATCGAATCCTCTTCCAGGGTGGAGTAAAATCCACCTGTTTTCCCTGGTAAGGGATAGAGAATTGACCGTAGATCTCTTTTACGAGAGAGCAGATCAGCTCCTCTGTCATCTCCATCATCTCAAGATAGGTCGCATAACTCTGATAGAATTCGAGCATCGTAAATTCGGGATTATGGAGTGTTGAAATCCCCTCATTTCGGAAACTTCGATTGATCTCAAAAATCCTCTCCAATCCTCCAATGACTAACCGTTTTAGATAAAGTTCAGGGGCGATCCTCAGATAGAGCTCCATATCGAGGGCATTATGGTAGGTTTTAAAAGGCTTTGCCGTCGCCCCTCCAGGAATGGGATGAAGCATGGGGGTTTCTACTTCGTAGAACCCTCGGGCCGTAAAAAACTCTCGAATTCTCTGAATGATCTGGATTCTCTTTAAAAAGACCTCTTTGGTTCGGGGATTAGCAATCAGATCTAAATATCGCTGTCGATAGCGTGTCTCTATGTCGGTTAGACCATGCCATTTTTCAGGAAGGGGACGAAGGGATTTGACGAGGAGTCGAAATCGATGGACCTGGAGAGTGAGCTCCCCTGTTCTGGTCCTAAAGGGTCTTCCTTCCAATCCAATGTAGTCTCCGATATCAAACCGCTTAAAGAACTGGAAATTCTCTTCCCCCAAAATATTTTTCTGGAGGTAGGCCTGAATCTTCCCCTCACGGTCTTGGATGTGGATAAAAGCGGCCTTCCCAAAATCTCGAATGGCCATGATCCGTCCAGCGAGGGAGAAACTCTCTTCGATTCTCTGGAGCTCCTCATTGGAAAGAGAACCACAACGCTCAAAGATGTCTTTCGATGTATGGGAAGCCTTAAAATCATTGGGGAAAGGGTTGATTCCTTCTTTCTTTAATCGTTGAAGCTTCCGGACCCTCTGCTCGAAGAGGTCGCTCATTTCATCCATCGATTCTCCATACTCCCTAAATGCAAAAAGGAATGTAAGATTGAGGAGTTATCCTATTATTTTGGACTATTTAAACTAACCCATTTTCCCCCCTCCGTCAAGTTAGAGAATAGATTTTCTGTAATCCCTCACACTGAAGGGGGTGGATCCCTTTCCCTCGACTGGGTGATGGATTACGATTTTTCTTCATTATCCCTGTGAGGTCTCAGGCTCGTAGGATAAGAAATGGGTTAGATATTTTTAAGGTGGGTTTGAGATTTTATAATATCTCTACTTCTTCCAGTTGGCGCTCTTTAGTCTTAAGAACAATTTTATTTTTCTTTGCCCCTTCGACAATTTCCCGGGCAATCAAAGCAGCACCGAGGGCTCCCGTGATCAAGGGTTCCTCCGGAACGATGAGTCTTTCTCCCAAAACCTCTGAAAGGGCTTGAAGAAGACCCCTATTTTTTCCTCCTCCTCCAGTGACCACAATTTCTTTCTCGATCTTCAATCGACTGACCATCCTTCCGATTCTCTCTGCCAAGGAGGAGTGGACTCCTGCAAGTAAATCAGGAAGAGGAACGCCTTGAGCTAAACTTGCAGCGACTTCTTGCTGAGCCCATATCGTACAGATATTGCTGATCTTTGCAGGATGATGGCTTTGAAGAGAGAGCTCCCCAACTTCTTTTAAAGAGATTCCAAGGGTATCGGCAATGACTTCAATAAAACGACCACTCCCGGCCGCACACTTATCATTCATCACAAAATCAAGAACTTTGCCAGTGCGGTCAATCTTGATCCCTTTAGAATCCTGACCTCCAATATCAATGATGGTCCTTGCTTCAGGGATGAGATAGCTCACCCCTTTTGCATGGCAGGTGATCTCTGTCATCTGACGATCAGAAAACGGGACATTGATTCTCCCGTAGCCCGTAGAGACAATATATTGGATTTCAGAAAAAGGAAGGTGGGCTTTCTTCAGAGCCTCCTCCATGACCTTATTGGCCAGACGACGTTGTTCGGGGCCGGTGGGTCCAATAACGAAGGTGAGGATCCCATCCTTTAGGATGACCACCTTGGTCATGGTGGAACCAATATCAATCCCTGCAAAGTAGGAGGTCAATGGTCTCGCTCGATGAAACTACCAAATCTAATAGGCTCTGTTGAGCCGATAGGACTCCAAGGTTTCAATAAAGGCGTCGATCTTATTTCGGGTATCCACTTCAGAATAAGAAGTGATATCAATAATATCGCTTTCTAAAATCAAGGAGGGAAGCTCCTTCATGACAACCTCTTTTTTCCCATCTTTTCCTGCGACAAGGAGAGGGATCGGCTTATAGATCTTTCCCAGTTGATGGAGTTGCCAGATGAGACCGACGTGCCAGGTCCGACAGGAGAAGGCCTCGTGCATGACGATTCCATCAATCTTATATTCTTCAATCCAGTTGATCAACCGCTCTACATCCGGTTCAGAGTCAGGCCTCTTTCTGGCCTTGTCGTACCAGAAAGTCCAATACCCGAGCCATCTCCAAGCGAGATGTTCAATAGGATCCTTTGTTTCAGGAATATCCATCTCATGAAGAGGAGCCACCATTCGATAGGTGGTCTCCACAGGGAAGGAAGCTCCCTTGCTATTAAAATAATTGAAGTCATTCAAGGCATACCAGGCAGGTAATCCCCCTCCCCACATGAGCCGATACTTCTCATTTTCGACCTCTCCCTCCCCTCTCGCAATCTTTTCTTCCAGCTCCTTTTTGAGTTCGACAAAGAAATCATAGGCCCTCTGAGTGGCCATCATAAAACAGATCGGAACCATGGTATTCATCGCGTCTCCTGTTCCCATAGGGCAGGGAACTGCTTTACGAAGTCGATAGGTTTCATCGATAAGATTCCAGGTCCGGTCACTCAAATCGACCAGCTCCCGGAGTCGATCATAATCCATCTTCTTTTTAGTCTGCTCTTCCACAAAAGCCACCAATCCTCTCAATTGTTTCACGATATATTTATGGTAGTATCCCCAGACCTCTCGATGATCCTGATCTCTTTGAAAAAGTGGATAGGGAAGATCGATATTATAGATGGGAACATCCGGCATAAATTGTTGAGAGGCTTGATACCATTTTGACCGCGGATCGCAGAGGATCTGCCCACTGGAGATCATAAAATCAGGTCTTGCCATTCCTCCCCAGGGGGAATCTGGAGGCATCTCGCCCAATTCCTCTCTCCATTGATCAAACCCAATTCCACAAAGGGCATAGGTACATAACGAACGGGATAGCCCCAACGATTCTGCCCTCTGAAGGAACCTCTCCGCATCTCGCTTCGCCCCGCAGACGCCCGCAAAATTCTCTGTCCAGATCGGGATGACATCCATGGCCCGAAGGATCTCCTCGTGATGGCAGACGATAAACGTATAGGCCAATTTCTGCTTTCCTTCGGCTCGTGCTTTGAGTGTCTCGGTAATAAACTCCTTCACCAGGGGACCAATCGATGCAGCCGCTTTCGTGGCGGTCATTCTCTTTTTGGGTTTTGCCTCTTTTTGCTGCTCGCTCATAGTTAAACCTCCTTTTCTTCTAACCCACCGATCATCTCCAGAAAGGCTTGAATCCTTGTCCTCAGCTGGCCCAGGTTTCCTGCGGAATAGGTATCCTCCAGATGAAGCATTGGAACATGGATTGACTGATAATAGGCCTTTCGTGCAGGGACCTCAAATCCAAAAGGATCACAGTATTTGTAGACATAGAGGATGGCCCCATCGACTCGAAACTCCTTGGCATATGCCCCGATATCACCAAATCGATTTGCCACATCCCCTTCAAACGTTCCGGCCTTGTTGGCTCGATAGGTCTTTGGACAATTCAGCTTATCCAGATAGCGACGAGAGAGGGCACGGATAGGATCTCCGGATTCTTCTGTCTTTGGGAAGGAATCTCTTGTGCCATTGCAGATGGTATCGGCTACCACATTTCCTCCCAATTCCTCGACCAGCTTGACCAGTTCAATGTGATCGATACAGGCCCCATCGATCAAAATCCTTGGACCTTTGGAGAGAGGAGAGGCACTCCTTCCTTTTACCGCTTTGATCACTCGATCGAACCATTCGTTCGACTCATCCACGGGAAGGCCTGAGCCGACGGTCAAGGTCATCATCAATTCCGTGCCTGAGAGAAGAGGGGGATCGCTCTTTCTCAGTTCATAGAGGGCTCTGATTTTTTCTCTATTTTGATTGTAGAGCTGGATGGCCTTCAAAAGATCCTCTTCTTCGATGGACTTACCCATAAATCTCTCAAGACTCCTTTTGAAATTTTTCAATTCTTCTTCGAAGAACTCGAACGAGGATTCTTCACAGACGGTGGGAACATTGACAAAATGAAAATAGGAATAAGGCAGAGAATAAGTCCAGACACTATAACTTCTCACCATGCTATCACAGGCGTGAGGGATGACCATTCCCGAGAGGAACTCGTATCTCCCCTTAATCGAAAGATCGAAACAACTTCGATAATAAGGGCAGACAATGGTTTCAAGGAGGGTATCTCCGAGGGTGATGGGTTCCTGAATATTCCCCCTGACTCGAAAGGGAATCGCTCCAGAGGCCGTAATCATCTCCAAGGGAACAAAGGAGCATACATAACCCATCACCTTTCGACCTTCTTCTCTGAGCTGTCTTGCCCTTGACCCATATTGATTAAATTGGTTCTCGATCATAGAAAAAACTTCATCTATTTTCATCGATTCTCCCCTTCTTTTAAAGTCTTTTTAATTTGAAACCCCTTCACTTGGATCCTTGACCCCTCGAATCATTCTCTCTTGCAAGAAGGGCGGCACCTAATGCAGCGACCATATGGGGTTGAGGAGGAACAACGACGTCGTATCCTGAAACTTCCTGAAAGGCCTGAACCAACCCCACATCCCTTGCTCCACCTCCTACCAGAGCAATCTCTTTCTCGATACCCACTCTTTCCATCAGGCTATGGATCTGAGCGGCAAGGGCTCGATGAAGCCCGGCCAGTAGATCTTCCTTCTTTTCTCCTTCAGCGATTCTTGAAATGGCCTCGGATTCCGAGAAGACAGCACAGCCGGTGTGAAAATCCACCCTCTTTTTAGACCTGAGCGACAATTCCCCTATCTCTTCGACCTGGATTTGTAATACCTTTGCCATGACCAGAAGAATTCGCCCACTCCCTCCTGCACATTTTCCACTCAAAAGAAAGTTGTGGATTCCTCCTCCCCCATCGATCCGAACGATCTTGGTATAGAGATCCCCAATATCCACCACGGTCCTCACGAAGGGAAAAATGGAAGCCACTCCTTTAGCCAGGCATATAATATCGGTTTTGATCTCCTTCGCATAGGCCACGAGTTGAGCACCAAATCCAGTGGCTACAGTCCAGGAGATCTCCCTTTCCCTCCTTCCGGACCGAAGAAGCAACTCCTCCTTAATCTTTTCCGCTGTGGCTTTGAAGTCCCCCCGAGAGAGGCAATCAAAGGAAGCTAAGGAGTCATGATGATTCAGGCAAACCCCCTTGGAACTGTATGAACCAATATCAATCCCTAAAAATATTCCCCTCTCCTCCTTCATTTAATCTTAAAGGCCTCTTCCATCCCGATATACTTCTTTCGAAGTTTAGGTTTTTCGATCTTTCCCGTCGGATTGCGTGGGACCTCCCCAAAAATGACCTTTCGCGGGCGTTTATATTTTGGGAGTTGTTCGCAGAATTTCAAGACTTCCTCTTCGGTAAGAGTTTTCCCGGGGACGACCTCGATGATTACCCCCACGATCTCCCCTAATCGCTCATCAGGAAATCCAATAGCCGCCACATCCTTCACCCCGGGCAAGGTGTGAAGAAAATCCTCTACTTCAACAGGGAAAACATTTTCTCCTCCACAGATGATCAGGTCCTTTTTCCGATCGACGAGATAAATAAATCCTTCTTCATCCTTTCTCGCCATATCCCCTGTATAAAGCCAGCCATTTCGGATGGTTTTTGCCGTAGCCTCGGGATTTTTGTAGTATTCCTTCATGACCCCATCACCACGGACCACTAACTCTCCGACCTCTCCCTGACGGACCTCCCTTCCTTCTTCATCCACAATCCTGGCTTCCCAGTTAAAACCCGGCAGTCCGATGGCGCCCACCTTATGCTCATTCTCGATCCCGAGATGGACACACCCAGGCCCAGTCGACTCACTCAGTCCATAATTGGTATCATAAGCCATATTGGGAAAATACTCTTTCCAGTGTTTGACCAAAGAAGGAGGAACCGGTTGGGCACCAATATGCATAAGCCTCCACTGTTTGAGATCGTAATCCTTCAGTTTAATTTCACCGCTATCGATTTTTAGCAGAATATCCTGAGCCCATGGGACCAAAAGAAAAATGATCGTTCCTTTCTCTTCATGAATGGCTTCAAGAATATATTCAGGGGTCACTCCTTTCAGGATGACTGCCTTCCCACCCACAATAAAACTTCCAAACCAGTGCATCTTTGCCCCGGTGTGATAGAGGGGAGGAATAAGAATAAAGTTGTCCCTTCGGGTCTGAAAATGGTGATGATTCTCCGTGATGCAGGCGCAGACCATATTCTTATGGGTCAGAAGGATAGGCTTGGGCTGTCCGGTCGTCCCTGAGGTAAAATAAAGACCACAGGGATCATGATAAGTGATCGGAACAAGACAAGGAGTAGAGGGAGCTCTATCAAGAGCCCTCTCAAAAGGCTCCGCGAAACCCGGGACCTCCTTTCCAACAGAGAAATAATGCTTGATCGTAGGGAGATCGTCTTTAATTTCAGTCACTCGATCAATAAATTCCTCTCCAAAGATCATCGCCTTGGGTTCAGCCACTTCACAGCAATATTTGATATCATTACCGGTAAAACGAAAATTGAGTGGCACAGCCCAGGCCCCTGTTCGAATGATACCAAAATAGGCAATGAGCCAATCGATGGAATTCATTATGAGATGGATCACTTTATCGCCCTTTCCAATCCCTCTCTCCATCAAGGCATTCGCAAAACGATTGGCCCTTTCATCGAATTGCCTCCAAGTAATCTCTTTTCTCTTCCCTTCGGCTGGGGCCCTCTCTATAAGAGCCACCTCATTGGGATAGAGCCTTGCATTTCTGGCCAGTATCTCTCCAATATGAATATCCATAGGAGTTCTCCTCCCCCTTCTTTCAGTGCAATTTTTCACAAATAATGAATTTTTAATAGGCGACCAATGTCGCCTCTCTTCTTCTCCTCACTCCTCACTTTCAATAGGCCTTTATAGCCACCGCTTTCGCCTTTTATAAGCCTTTACGTCTTTATACGATTTCAGGGCTCCAGAGGTTGCTGTACCAAGATAAAACTCCTTCACATCAGGATTCTCCCTCAACTTCGCTGCCTCATCTTCCATCACAATCTTTCCGTTCTCCATCACATAACCGTAGTGGGCAATTTGAAGGGCCATATTGGCATTCTGCTCCACCAGCATGATCGTCGTCCCCTGTTCTTCATTGATCCTCTTTACGATTTCGAAGATCTCTCTCACCAGAAAAGGCGCTAGTCCCAGAGAGGGCTCATCAAGGAGAAGAAGTTTTGGCTGGGCCATCAAGGCTCGACCCATGACCAACATCTGAAGCTCTCCACCACTGCAGTAGCCGGCCAATCGATTCTTCCGAGCTACAAGGGGTTGAAAATAATGGTAGACCAATTCAAGATCCTTTTTATATGGCTTTCCCCATCGAGTCGCCGTTCCAACCCTCAAATTCTCCTCAACGGTCAGGTATTTAAAGGGTTGGCGACCTTCGAGAACCTGAATGATCCCTAAGCGGGTAATCTCTTCTGGAGAGGAGTTGTGAATCGGACGGCCTTGATAGATGATGCTTCCCTCTGTGACCTTCCCATTTTCAGGTTTAAGGAGCCCTGAGATGGCCTTCAGGGTAGTGGTTTTTCCTGCCCCATTACTTCCCAGGAGGGAAACAATCTGCCCCTTTTTGATCTCAAGGGAGACTCCCTTAAGCACCTGAATCACATCGGAGTAGACCACACTGATATTGTTGATCTGAAGAAGAAGGTTATCTTCCATTCCCTCACTCACCACCTTTTCTTATCTTATTAATATGAGAATGGCCAGAGTTTAAAGCTTGACTTCACGATTCGCCAAACCTCTGCCAATCCTCGTGGTTCAAAAATAATAAAAAGCACGATGGCCAATCCAAAAATGAATTCCCGAAGAGGGGCAATAGTTAGGGCCACTTTAGTCAATGCGCCGATGTTCATAAAAAACCCTGTAGCATGGCTTAAAATTTCATTTAAAGAGGTAATAAAAATCGCCCCAAATACTGAGCCCGGGATACTTCCTAAACCACCGATAATAATCATAGCGATATATTCTATAGAGAGCATCAGGGTATAGGGTTCGGGAGTAATGCTTCCAATGTAGAAGGCAGCCAGGCCCCCTGCAAAACCCGCATAGAAGGAACTAATAGCAAAAGAAAGAAGCTTATATCGAAAAATTGGAATTCCCATTCCCTCGGCGGCTCTGTCATTGTCCCGAATCGCAATAAAAGCCCGTCCATACCGGGTCCGCATGAGATTGACCGCAATCCAGGTCAGGACTACGAAACAGACAAAGATGATATAATAAAAGGATCGGTCCCCTTTCACATCGATCCCAAAGAGGGTCGCCCGTGGAAGCATGATTCCCGCCGGCCCCTTCGTAAGGCTCTCCCACGAGACGAAAAGATACTGTAAAATAAATTGACCTGCGAGGGTGGCAATGGTAAGGTAAAGGTGTTTAAGCCTCGCAGAGGGAATCCCAAAAATAAGACCCACACAAGCGGTAACGACTCCTCCCCCAATGACCGAAAGCCAGAATGGAAAACCCAAGGCGGTAGCCAGAATAGCAGCACCATAAGCCCCTACTCCAAAAAAGGCTCCATGTCCAAGGGAAATCTGACCAGTATATCCAATCAATATATTGAGGCCAATGGCGGCTATGGCAGCTATTCCAATATGATTCACGACATATAATATATAGTGACTACTGATCAATGGGATGACCACAAAGAGAAGAAAAAGACCGACTCCCATCCATAGCCTTCCAAAGTCTGTGGTAAAAATGGTGAGTTCTTCCTCGTATCTCTCTTTATAGTTCCCACATGGATGAAATTTAAACTTTCGCATCCTTCCTCCTATAGGTTTTAAACGCGCTCAATCTCCACCAATCCAAAGAGACCATAAGGCTTCACCAGAAGAATAAAGACCAGAATGATAAAAGGAACAACCTCTTTGAGCGAAGTCGAAACATAGCCTCCTGTAAAGGTCTCAAGTAATCCTATTATGAGTCCTCCTATGATCGCCCCTCCAATACTTTCCAATCCTCCCAAGATCACCACAGGGAAGACCTTTAATCCCATTACACTAATATCATGAACACTGATCCCGTTCATGATCCCAAGGATGATTCCACTGAGGGCACAAACCAGCGCTGCAATCGCCCAAGAGAGAGCGAAGACCCTTCGAACATGGACCCCGAGAGATAGAGCAGCAGTCTGATTGTCTGCGACCGACCTCATATAGATTCCCTGCGAGGAGTATTTAAAAAAGAATCCGAAGATTGAAAGGAAGATGATCCCAATGATGAAAGAGGCCACATAAACAGGTTGAATCACCACCGTTCCCCATTGGATGGTGAGTCCCTTTGGAAGAAAATCGGGATAATTAAAAAGGTTTCCTCCAAAGATGACCAGAAGGAGACCTTTGAACATGGCTGCCAAACCCACCGTGAGCATAATCACCTCGATCAACGCCTCCCCGATCAGGGGACGAAGAAAGAGTCGCTCGATGATAAATCCCAGGGCAAAGGTTCCAGCAAGAGTAAAGAGGAAGGCAATCGGAATGGGGAGATTCATTCTGACCGAGAAGACCAGAAAGATGAATGCTCCTATGGCCAGGAGTTCCCCATGAGCGAAATTGAGCACGCTCGAAGATTTAAAGATCATCACAAAACCGAGGGCCGCAAGGGCATAGAGAAAACCGACGGAAAGACCTTGGACCAATAGTTGAAAAAAGAATTCCATAAAGAGGACCCCCTCACTTATTAAACTGGAAACACGAAACCTTAAACCCTTCTTAATGACTTAATTCCAAACGATTTATTCATCACTCTACGGTCAGGATCTTCACTTTTGTGGTAATTGTACCGACGTGACCATCTCGATAGCGAACCTTACCCGTGACCTCTAACTCCTCTTTCCCGCTGTACATGGCCTCGATCAAATTAAGGTATTGTTCGTAAACAAATTTCCGTCTGACCTTTCCTGTCCGGGTGAGCTCCTCATCATCTGCATCAAGGAGTTTATAGAGTAAAATGATCTTCTTAAGCCTCATGGGTTTAGGGAGTTGATTGTTGACCTGCCGAACCTCATTAAGGATTAACTCTTCGACCTCAGGTCGCTGGGAAAGGTCCGTATAGGTCGTATAAGGAATCATCCGATCCTCGGCCCAGCTCCCCACATTTCCAAAATCGATATTGATGAACCCGGTGATATAATCCCGACCCTCCCCCCAGACCACGGCCTCTTTGATGTAGGGACTGAATTTGAGTCGAGTTTCAATGAAGTCTGCAGAGATGGCGTCCCCTCCCTTGGTACGCATAATCTCTTCTTTTCGACCGATAATCAACAGATGCCCATCATCATCGATATACCCAGCATCCCCCGTATGGAGCCAACCATTTCTTAAGGCCTTTTGGGTTGCCTCAGGATCCTGGTAATATCCAACAAAGCAGGAAGGGGTCTTGACCAGAACCTCCTGATCCTCCGCAATCTTGATCTCTGTCCTGGGTAGGGGTTTCCCAACGGTTTCGGGCTTCACCTCCTTATCCGGCTGAACCTGGAAGACTCCACCACCCTCGGTAAGACCATAAGCGTGTTTGAGGTTTAACCCTTTTGCACGGAAGAAACGAATCACATCGGGGCTAATGGGATGCCCACCCGTGATAGCGGCTCGAATCTGAGCACAACCCACCCGATCGAGGAGAGGCTGATAAACAATTTTTGAAAATATCTTATGGAGAATCCTTAATGTGGCAGGTACGGGTTCTTTTTTTGACTCTCGGTCAACGACTGCCCCACCGATCCTCTCCCCGAGATAGAAGAGCTTTCTCTTTACCCAGCCTGAATCAGCGATCTTCACTCTGATTTTTGAAGCCAGATCTTCCCAAAATCTTGAAGAAGTGATAATCACGACCGGACCGATCTCTCGAAAATCCTCAGCCTGAGTCTCCAGGGTTTCGGGAAAATTCATGGTCATCCCAGCAAGTGGGGAAACTCCCATTCCCCACATCTGATCGACAATCCAGGCTGTGGGAGTAATGGAAATCCAGTTATCCTCAGCTCCGATGGGAGCGGTCTCAACCCACTTCCTTGCGATTTCAGTAAAACTTCGGTGGGAAATCATAGCCAGTTTCGGGATGCCGGTCGTTCCAGAGGTCATAATCATTAGGGCCACTTCGTCTGGTCTTCCCTTCCATAGCTCCTCCTCAAAAAGCTGGGGCCGCTCTTGATCCACCTTTGCACCGAGTTCCAAGAGTTCCTTAAAACTCATCAACCAGGGATTCCCCACATAGGTTCTCATCCCTGTTTGATCAATATAGATTACCTTTCGGACATGAGGGAGTTCCCCTTTGACCTCCAGAAGTTTATCCACCTGCTCTTGATCCTGGGCAACGACAAAGACGGCCTGAATGCGATTGAGCATAATGGCGAGCTCTTTGGCAATGGAGGAGGTAAAGAGATTAACGGTAATAGCCCCAATAGCCTGGGCTCCCATCTCGGTGAAAAGCCACTCGGGATGATTATCGGTGATGATTCCGATATTCTCTCCCCTCTGGAGACCCAGATGTTTTAATCCGAGTGCGACCTGCTTCGTGTATCGAAGGTAATCTTCCCAGGTATAGGAGAGCCATATCCCATACATCTTTTCTCGAATCGCAATCTTTTTAGATCCAAAATTCTTGGCCTGCTGAAATAGAATCTGGGGGAGGGTATAATTCATTAACGAGAGAAGGGTCTGTTGGTCTATTCGGTCTGTCTTTCTAACCTCCATCATTTATTCTGCTCCAGGATAATCATTTTCCTTTCAAAGGATTTAAATTCTTAAATCTTTGTGGTATCCCCTAAGTAAGCCTTGATGACCTCTGGGTGGTTCTGGATCTCCTCGGGCGGACCTTCCGCGATCTTCTCTCCAAAATTCAACACGATGATCCTCTGGGAGATGCTCATGACCACCGACATATCATGTTCGACAAGAATAATCGTCTGGCCCCAGGCAGTATTCAATTCAAGGAGAAACCGAACCATATCCTCTTTCTCTTCCAAAGTCATCCCTGCAAAGGGCTCATCTAAAACCAAAAGCTTCGGCTCTAAGGCCAGGGCTCGACCCAATTCCACCCTCTTTCTTAACCCATAAGGAAGAGAGCCAACCAATTTTTTTCGAATGGACTGCATCTCCAAGAAATCGATTAATTCCTCAAGAACCCTTCGATGGCGAACCTCTTCCTTGACAACAAAGGGAGAGAAGATAGAGGCCTTTCCGAGCCCATAATTACAGTAGAGATGTCGGGCAAGGAGCATATTGCCAAGGACCGTGATCCCTGGAAAGAGTTCGATATTCTGGTAGGTTCTCCCTATCCCTTTCTTTGTAATCTCGTGGGGATGAAGCCCGGTAATCTCCTCGCCATTAAAAAAGATATGGCCTCTTTGGGGATGATAGTAACCTGTGATGCAATTCAGTAGACTTGTCTTTCCCGCCCCATTGGGACCAATAATACTGAGTAATTCTCCAGTATGGACGGTAAGATCCACGTTGTGGAGGGCCATCACCCCACCAAAGTTGAGATAGACCTGTTTGACCTCCAGCTCAGCCCGACGCTCCTCGGGCTGAGCGGAGGCGAAGATGCTGGGTTGTCCTCGAAATGCCTTCATTGATTCTCCCTGTAAAATTACATCTTAGGAACCTTTAATACCTTCACCTTCTCTTTCCCAGGAGTATAGAATTCTGTTACAGGTGAATAGGTAGCATCTTCATGGATCTGGACAATCCTTCCCTTGAAAGAGCCTTCATGGTTATCCTTAGTATAAGTCACATAAGGAACAAGTCCGCCGAAGTCTTCATTTCGAAAGGTCTCCATAGCCTTATTAATGGTCTCTGAATTGATGGTCTTATATAATCCCGAGGCTCTGTGGATGGCTCTCTCCTGAATCATGGCGACCACCACTCCTTCCCAGTAAGAGGTTTCAAACTTATCGACCGTTTTATATCTCGCCCACAATTTCTGAAGGATTTCGATCCCCGGGGTCTTATCCTGTGGAAGGACTCCACAGAATTGCATAAAGAGGCGATCTCGAATCAATCCTTGTCCAAGTTTGAAGAAGTCGGGGTCTGTGGTAGTCCAGGTCCCAAAGAAGGGAACTTTATAATCCACCTTATCCGCTGCCTTAAGAGCCGTGATAACAGAAGCGGGAAGAAGCTGCATGAAGACATATTCCGCCCCTTTACTTTTCAGTCGAAGCATCTCTGTTGTTAAATCAACCGTTGCAGGAGGAAACTCCTCAATCGTTACAATATTGATATTATTTTTAGCTGCATACTCCTTACTCGGACCATGAATGGATCTCCCATAAACATTGTTATAGGTGAGGAGTCCCACTTTGGGTGCTTCTTTTCCCTTATGGATAGTCCGGATATATTCAAGTACCGCATAGGAATCTAATATATAGCTTCCAAAAGGAAGGTACATAAAGTCAATTGGAGGTTTGAGAATATCTTGAGAGGTCGAATAATTAATCGTGGGGATCTTATATTCTTGAATAATAGGTTTTATCTGAATCCCGGTTCCAGCATCCCAAGTAGCAATCATATCCTTCTTTTCCTCACAGAACTTTTTCACAAATTTGACACCTTCAGGAATCTTATAGGCATGATCAACGATTTCAAGATCAATCTTTCTTCCTGCAATCCCCCCCTTAACCTCATTCACATAATTGATATAATCTCGATGTCCCTTGGCATGATACTGGCCCCAGGTAGAGGCTGGGCCTGTTAGATTAATCACCGCACCAATTTTAATAGGCTGTGCCTCAACACTGAGCCCAAAGACAAAACAAAAAAGACTTACCATCCCTATAAAAATTGTCCATTTTTTCATACCCTTTCCCTCCTTTGATCTCAAATTTCCAATTTTTCTTTCCCTCTTAAAAATCCACCTACCCACTTAATTAGAAAACTTCCTTTTTTTTACCTTAGAGGCAAATCCCCCTTAATCGGAATTCCCTCTGGTCCTATCACCCCCTTTCTTGAGAGATTTGCGGATTTTTTCACAAGAATTTAAATGTGAATCTATTTTACATACCAAAAATAAAAATGCAAGAAAAAAATTTCGAATCCCGAAACCTATCATTAAAAGAAAGGGTTTAAAAACCCCGCCCTATATATGGAACCGAGGGGAATAAAAATGGGGGCATAACTAACTAATGAATAATTATATCAAATTTAAAAATAAAATTGCAAACTTTCAGTGATCCCTCACTTATATAGTAGAGAATAAGCCCGGGAGGGGTATTGGCTGTTCTATGGGTTTCGGAAATACTCCTATCGGGCTTAAATTTATTTCCATCCTTCGGTGAAGGATAACACACTTTTATTGATCCAAAAGGACGACCACTCTTACGGGTTTGTATTAATAACTTAAACGACCCAGAGGGCACAATTTTGAGCTTCTGTAGCAATCCGCCAGGCCACCGAGCCCAACCGAAATTCTCTTGCCCTTGTAGCCCCTCTTCTCCCAATCACCAAAGTTCCGTGTCTCCCTGTCTGCATCTCCTTAAGAATTCTTTGAGAAACCTTTTTAGGAGAGGAAGAATCGCCTTTGAAAATCTCAAAAGAAATCTCTTTTCTTCCAAATCCCAATCCTTCAAGAAGTTTCTGGGCATCCTCAAAGAATTGGAACATTCGATCCCTCTCTTTCTCAAGAACCCGTTTTTCAAATTCCTTTATTTTCTCTTTTTCTATCGGAATTAAACTCTCCCCGAAAGGAGCAAAGTAGTGGTAGAATTTTATTTTGATACCATCTAACCCGCGAAGCATTTTTCCTACATATCCAGCCAATTGGACGATTTGGGAAGTATGGTCCATGGCGATGAGGACCTTTCGACTATCCCATCTTTTTCCACTTACAAGCCAGACAGGCCGATGTTCGGAAATTTCAAGAACCTTACTGGTAATACTTCCAAGGAACATATCGTCGAACCAGCCCATACCCTTTTTCCCAACCACGCAGGCATCATAATCTCCGGCATCGACTTCTCGAAGGATATCTCGGGCTACTCCAATGACCTGATGAGCATATTTCGCCTTGATGTGAGATCTCTGGAATCCTTCGTTCTGAAGAACTCCCATCGCTTCATAGAGGTACCTCTTGGCCTCTTCTTCCTTTTTCTTCTTCCAGGCAGAATAGATTTTTCGGATTTGTGGGTCATTTCTTTCCTCCCGATAAATGGGGGGAACAGGGGGAGAGATATGAATAACGGTGATCTCCACATCTGATGCGCCCTGATAAAGACGGGCAAGGTAAGACGAGGCTTTCAGGGCATGCTCAGAACCATCTGTGGCAAGCAGTATCCGTTTCATTTTTTCCTCCTCGTGCAGATGAACAAATGATAAACCTAAATCACGCGTGAATATGCCACTTCAGCTTTGTATCGACTACAGGATCCCCTGCAGGGATGAGAATTAAAGTATGGTCATTCAATCATCTTTTTCCCGAATGATTTTGATTAAATATCATATCACAATTATTTTTAAAAATAAAAAATTATATTCGGAGATTTTTTGATTTATTTTCCTTTAATCTGAACGTATCGAGCGATCCCATTCCTTGTAATGAGCCCAACAATTTGATCTCGATCGACCACAATGATTCGACCCTTATCCTCTTTGATCATCAACTCAAGAGCCTTCATCACATCCGCCTCCGGAGAAACTTCCCACCGTCTCTCATGGGGAACATAGACATCCGAAACCTTTACTCTCCCCCAATCCTGCCTCGGAACATTCTTCACTTCCTTCAAAGTGAGAATACCCAGAAACCTCCCCCGATCCATTACCGGGAACCCCCCAAATCCATATTTAAGAAAATAGTGATCCACTGCCTCATCCAGAGACATCGTTGGATCGAGTGTCTGCATCTCGCTCACCATAATATCTTTGACTTTTATTCCTGAAAGAATCTCCTGAAGAGTTGCCTGTTGATAACTCGCCTGGGCCGCGCTGTAAAGAAACCAGCCAATAAATATCAACCATATCCCATCAGAGCTTCCCGTAAAAATAGAAAAGAGACCGAAAAAGATCATGAACAATGCAATCCCTCTTCCCACTGTAGAAGCCTTCTGGGTAGCATAAAAATAGTCTTTCTTCTTTCCCCAGATGATCGAACGAAGCACCCTTCCTCCATCCATGGGAAATCCAGGAATGAGATTAAAGATTCCAAGAATTAAATTGAGTCTCGTTAAATAAGAAAAGAGGGCTTTTGTGCCTCCCTCCGTATTCATCATTAGAAAGAAAAAGAGGGCAGAAAGGAAAAAACTGGAAAGGGGACCAGCCACGGCAATCCAGAACTCTGCCCTGGGATGAGGCGGTTCACCTTTAAGTTGAGCCACTCCTCCAAAGATAAAAAGGGTAATACTCTCAATCTTAAGTTTATATTTCTGGGCGACCCAAGAATGGGCAAGCTCATGAAAAGCGACCGAGGCAAAAAGAAGCAGTGCAGCCATCACCCCACTGACCCAGTACGAAACGAAAGGCAGATCCGGAGTGACCTGGGGAAAATATCGAGAGGATAAGAGCCAGGTGATCAGTCCAAAAACAATCAACCAAGAAAAGTGAATTCGTATAGGAATCCCCATTACACTCCCGATCTTCCAGGCTCCTCTAAAAGATGATCCGTTCATATCATCCCCCCTTGGTATAATCTACGGGTCTATTAAAATAGACCCCTTCAGCTCCCACAAGGAAAATACTTGACGAATAGAAAAGACCCATGCTCGGGCTGCTTCGAAAAAGAATAATCTGCTCTCTATCCAAACAAGAGAGGCTTTTATTCCATTCTTTTTGGAGCTAAAATGGTATATATGACTGGAATGACGAGTAGAGTAACGATGGTACTCGTCACCAGACCACCGATCACGGAGCGGGCCATTGGGGCCCAGGTCTCTCCCCCCGCTCCCAGTCCTAATGCGAGGGGGATTAAGGCAAGGATAGTCGTCAGAGAGGTCATCAAAATGGGTCGGAGTCTCGTTTTTCCCCCTTCAACGACCGCTTCAAACATAGGAACCCCTTTCCCTCTAAGCTGGTTGATGTAATCCACCAGAACGATAGAGTTGTTGACCACAATCCCGGAAAGCATGATGATCCCGATAAAGGATACGACACTCAGTGGTGTTCCTGTAAGGAATAACATATAAACCACTCCCATCATCCCGAGAGGAATGGTTAAGAAGATAATGAAAGGGGCCTTTAAAGATTCAAAAAGAGAGGCCATGACCATATAGACGATCAATGTAGCTCCACCGAAAGCCAACCCTAACCATTTAAAAGAAGTCTTCATGTCCTGAGCTGAACCGCCAATTTCGTAAGTAAACTCGGATGGGATCTCCATCTGACGTAATTTCTCTTCCACCTTTCGGGTCACCTCTCCAAGGCTCCGGCCCTGTACCGTGGCTGAGATATTAGTGACCCTTTGTTGATCCCGTCTCAGAATCGTGGTGGGAGAAAGGGTTCTCTCTACCCTTACAATACTCGAAAGGGGAATGGGATGACCCTGAGGAGTGGTCACAAAAATCTGCTGAAGCACCTCTTTATTCTCCCGGTCCCTCTGCCCCAGCCTAACCAGGATGTCATACTCCTCTCCTCGATCACGAAACATAGAGGCTCGGGTCCCTTTAATAAAGGTAGAAACCGCCTGGCTCACTTGAGAGGTGCTTAATCCAAGAGCATAGATTCGTTCTCGATCCAGAATGATTTGAAGCTCCGGTCTTCCTGCCTCCAGGCTTGTCTGAACATCTACCGCCCCTGGAATCTCTTTGATGGCCCCCTTTATTTTTTCAGAAAGAAATCGAGCCCGCTCAAGATCTTCTCCATAAAGATAGACAATGATATCGCCCTCTTCTCCAAGAAAGTGTCTTTGGAGGATAGAAAAGGTAATCCCGGGAATCTGCTCCAATTCTTTTCTGAGGGCCGATTCGATTTCCATCTGAGATCTTTTTCTTTTCTCTTTCTCGATCAGGTTCACACGAATTCTTCCAGAATAGGACCCTTTCTCAAAGGCACCAAAGAATTCTCCCACTCCAATATCCGTATTTTGATTTTTTAATTCGGGCACACTCCATGAAACGATTTCTTCGATCCTTCGAAAAGTCATCTCCGTAGACTGGAGGCTTGTTCCAGGAGCCCGTTCGATCTGGATTTCAAACTGGTTCTGATCTATCTTTGGGAAGAAATCAAAACCAAGGAAAGGAATGAGTACAAGACTTCCCCCAAATAAAATCCATATTCCGATCATCGTCTTTTTTCGGTGAGAAAGACACCATCTAAGACGACCAGAGTACCAATGATGGATTCCTTCGAGCGATTTATCGATCGCCTCTGAAATCCTTCCTGAAAGGCCACGACTTGGAGGAGAGACCTCTAACCATCTTGAAGCAAGGAGAGGGATGAGTGTCAAGGCCACAAGCAAGGAACAAAAAAGAGAAAAACAGATGGTCAGAGCCATATCATTAAATAATACCCCTGCAATACCGGGTACAAACAGAACCGGAAAGAAAACAGCGATGGTCGTCAGGGTAGAGGCAATGATGGCCGTGGTCACCTGGGTCGTCCCAATCTCCGCACCCTCTAGGAGAGTCCTCCCTTCTCTCAAATGACGATAGATATTTTCCAGAACCACAATGGAGTTATCCACCAGCATCCCCACTGCCAACGCAAGACCTGCCATAGACATAATATTCAGGGTAAGCCCGGTAAGGTCCAGAACCGAAAAGGTTACAATGATTGACACAGGGATGGAGAGGGCAACAATCCAGGATGCCCGAAGATTGTGTAAAAAGAAGAGAAGAACCAAACCGGCAAGAAAGAAGGCTTGGATGGCCGTATAACTAAGATTGCTGATTGAACGCTGGATGAAGTCTGCCTGGTTGAAGATCACCCCCGCTTCCACCCCTTCTGGGAGTCTTCGAAGGACATTGGGCAGCTCGGAAATGACTCGATTTGATACTTCAACCGTATTGGCTTTTGAGTTTTTCGAGACCAGCAGGAGGATCCCAGGTTTTCGATTATTCCGGATCACCCGGGTGATCTCCTCATAGCCATCGATGACCTTGGCGACGTGCTTAATATATATTGGAGCTCCATTCCGATATCCGAGTACCGTATTGGCAATCTGATCCACGGAGGTGTATTCACTGAGGGTCCGGAGGCTATATTCCATCTCTCCCTCATCAAGTTTTCCTCCAGGGATCTGGAGATTCTCTCTACGAATCGTTGAAATGACGGCATCGACTGAAAGCCTCTGAGCCTGAAGTTTTGAAAGATCCACTTCCACCTGAATCTGTCTTTTTAGACCTCCAACGGCCTCCACTGAGGCCACTCCTTCAAGACGTTCAAGAGCGGGTTTGATCCGTCTTCGACAGAGTTCCCTCAACTCAGCAGGTCCCATCGGACCTGAAACCGACATAAAAAGGATAGGCATCTTCTGAGGATCAAATTGAAAGATCAGAGGCTCATCGGCTTCGTCTGGAAGAGCTCCCCGGATCAGGTCGATATTGTTTCGGATATCTCTCTCTGCCTTGTCGAGATCCATCCCCCAGTCGAATTCAGCGAGAATCAGTGAGGCGCCCAATTTGGAGAGACTTCGAATATGCTTTATTTTTTCAACGGAGGCGACAGCCTCCTCGATGGGCTTTGTCACCAGGGTCTCCATCTCTTCTGGAGCGACACCAGTATAGGTGGTGATAATGGCAATCACCGGAAAGGAGACATCAGGATAGAGATCTATTTTTAATCGAGCGAGGCCAAAGAGTCCAAACCCAACTACAAAAAAATAGATCATACTGAAGGTAATGGCCCGTTTAATAGCAAGGCCTGAAAGGCTCATTTCTTTTCCTCTTTAGAATTGGTAACCAGGACCCGATCTCCGTCTTTTAAAAGATGAAATCCACGGGTAATGACCTGATCACCAAATTCCAATCCTTCTCGAATCTCCACGAAAAGGTCTGACTCGTGGCCAAGCACCACCTTTCGTTTATAGGCCTTCCCTTCTTTCACAATAAACAGGTAATGATTCTGGCGAACCTCACGAGGGTGAGACCCTCCGCCCTCTTGATATTCTTCTTCAAGGAAAACAGCCTCTTTTGGAACTAAAAGGGTATCTCGATGAGGCTCTACAAATACGGATACCTCTGTAAACATACTGGGTCGGAGGAGATATTGTTGATTTGCCACTTTGATTTCCGCAGAAAAAAGACGAGTCGAAGGATCAAGGGTGGGACTGATCTTTTCGACCACTCCATGGAAAACCTGATCGGGATAGGCAGCCACCTTTAGGATGGCTTCCATTTTAGGGAAAATGAATCGAGCCTGATGCTCGGGATAAAAGATCTTCACCTTCACAAAATCCATCCGGACAATGGTAAAAAGGGGTTGAGTGGGAACCGCCAGATGACCGACATCAAAGAAGCGTTGACTGACGATACCGGTCATAGGTGAGATGATTCGAGTATAGGACAAACGGATCTTCGAGACCTCAAGGGCCGCCTCAGCCTGGCGAAGTTGTGCCAGAAGGGCATCCCTCTCCTCTTTCGTCGCTCCCTCCACGAGCATCTTTAATTGTTTTTGAGCCGAATTGAGGTCTGCCTGGGCTATATGATAAGCAAGCTCTGCTGATTCCAGATCTCTCTTCGCAATGACTCCCCGGCTAAAGAGTCCTTTCATCCGTTCGTAATGGCTCTCAGCGTCCCGTAATTTAGCCTTCGACTTTTCTACTAAATCTTCTGCCTGGGCAATCTCCTCGGGTCGAGCTCCTACCTCTATCTGTCTCCATCTTGCCTGAAGATTGTGGAGAGCGGCCTCTGCTTGTTTGACCTGGGCTCTCCATTCATCCGATTCCAGTAAAGCAAGAAGGTCATCCTTTTGAACCCGATCGCCCATATCCACCTTGAGGGCTTCGATCTTTGCTGTAATTTTTGGATATACCTGAACTTCTGCGTAGGCCTCAATGCTCCCCGTAAATTTAATCTCTTTAGAGATATTCCCCTTTCTGACCGGGACGACCTCGACTCGAACCGATCGCTCCTCAGATTTCTCTGCTTGACGATTCCCACAGGAACAGAGCCATCCCATCCAAAGAATAAAACACATAAAAAGAGATATCTTTAAGGACTTCCGAAACATTTCTTCTCTAAGATATATAACACAGTCCCTTTAATTCCACATTACCTAATTTTAGGGAAGTAAGGTGCAGGAAGCAAAAGTCTAAGAAGAAAAGGAGAAGCAGGTCCAGGATCGAGCAAAACGGGAGGTCACCAAATATTAATGAAACCAGGCTAACATTTCATCTCTCTTCTTAAAAAACTCACCTAACTCTTCTTTCTTTAAAGGGGTACCTGGTGGAAACACGACTTTTTGTGGATTTAAAAACTTGCCATCCTTGCTCATCCGATAGTCAAGATGGGGTCCTGTGGCAAGTCCGGTGGAACCTACATATCCGATAATCTCTTTCTGGGAAACCCTTTTCCCTTTCCTGATCCCAGGGCCAAACCTTGAAAGATGACCATAATAGGTTTGATATCCATTCCGATGTTGGAGGATAACTGACTTTCCGTAACCTTCACGCTCCCCAGCAAAAACGACCTTTCCATCCGCTACAGCCCAGACAGGAGTTCCTTCTGGAGCAGCATAATCCACCCCAAAGTGAGGACGTATCCCTCCAAGAATGGGATGTCTTCTTGCCTGACTGAATCGAGAGCTGATTCGATCAAATCGTAACGGGGCTTTAAGGAAAGGCTTTCTTAATGCAAGACCTTGCTCATTATAATAACTATTTTTATAAAGGAATCCTCTAATCCTCCTGTTTTCATTTTGATACTCTAAAGCAAGGATCGATCCATATTGAACAAATTCTCCTTCTCTATAGAGCTTCTCGACTACCAATTGAAACCGGTCTCCCTCCCTTAAATCCTGATAAAAATCGATTTCCCAGGCCAGAATATCGGCAAAGGAGAGGGTCAGTATGTCTTCTTCTCCCGCCGCCTTCATCGCCTCATAGAGAGAAGAACGAATCTCTCCGGAGACCTTTACTAATTCTCTATGAAGAAGAACCTCTTCTTTCTGAACGATATACTCCCCTTCCCTTTTTTCAATCTTAAAGATTTCCTTTGGACTTTTCTCAAAAATAAACCCTAAAAATTCACCTTTAAGAGTGGTAATAAGGCGATAGGCACCTCCTCTGAGCTCTCTGAAGTTTAGAAAGGGTTTTAATTTAGAAACGATGAGATCGATCCAGGAAGGGGGGATATTCTTTTCTCTCAACGATTGATAAAGAGAAGTTTTGGGTTTAATGACCCCTTCGACAATTTGGTATTGAGATTCGGGTTCCTTGGATTTTTCAGGTTCTGGGGATTTTATTGATTTAGGGTTGAAAAGAAAAAAGAAGACAAACCCGAAGAGAAAAAAAGAAAAGATCCCTAAAAAGATCAACCTTTTTATCCAATTTTTATATTGGCTTTTCTCCTTAAATTCAGGCACGATCATTTCTTAAAACTCTATATCTTTTTAATCATTCCCATTGAAAAGAGATGACCTGTTGAATCCCTTTTTTGATTTCCACCTGAGAAACCTTCTTACGATCTGCCATAAAACTGGCTTCCAGATGATAGATTCCTTCGGGAAGATCAATGAATAACCATGGACCATTTGAAACGGTCGTTAAAATGACCTTCTCCTGGGGATCCAGAACTTTTACCACAATGTCCGAAAGATACTCTCCTTTTTTATTGGAAAATACCATTTTTAAGGAATACCCCTTCCCCATCTCATTCAAGAGCTCTCTCTCCCTGAGTCCCACCCCTCCACTCAAAAAGGGGATTCCTTCGCTCCTTCCCCTTTTTAAAAATTCCTCTTCCCCCAATCCTACCGAATTCGTCAAAAGAATAATAAAAACCCCAATCATAAAAATAAGACATCCTCTCCATTTCCTCATCCTCTCCACCTCCCTTCATTTTTCTAAAAGCGTATCTATTTTAACACAATAACTTTTCTTTGAAAATTGGAATGATCCCTCTTCTCGATCCCGATTGACAACTTCGTTCAGTGTCCGCATGATAGGGATAGGGAGTAACGATTTTATAGAGGGGTTTTTTCTTTACGAGCGGTTTCGAGATTTTCCATTTTTCTCTTCAATTCCCTCATCTGGAAGGAAGATCGAATGGCCCTGGGAATCCAGAAGAAGAGGGTGATCAAAATCCCCGCTCCGACCGAACCCAAAAGGGTATAGATCAGGGAAGTCTCGTATTGCCAGAAAAGGAATTTGATGACGATCGGTGAAGCCGAGGAATTCTGGATGGCAAAGATAGCCATTGCGATGGCGATCAATAAGACAAGCCAATAAAAGACCTGCATTCTCTTTCTCCTTTCTTAAAATAACCTGTTTGAACCAATGGGTTGCTTGTCCTAATGGATTTATTTTATCAGTGCATTGCGGATAGCCTTTTTGAGAGTGCTGTGGAATGGGCAACTCGGATATCCTAACGGCAACAGACTTTCCTGCCCAAACTTTGTGAATTTTACCGCTGACCTGTCGCCGAATAATAATTTGAGAGCTCTGAAAAAGTCATAGAAAGACT
>JBBIMX010000010.1:0-35499 GCA_037444165.1 Deltaproteobacteria bacterium
CCTAAGGTGCAATATGCTGCCTGATATGTCAAACATTTTCCGCTCCCCTTAATAACTTGCATGGAATGCCATGAAGAGGATCTCTCAGGAGGGCCAGAGGCCTGTATGAAATGTCATATCAAAATCCCCGTTAAATCTCTTTCGTCCTCTTAAAAATAGGATGGATGTTTTCTTAAAGCATATAAAAAAATTCCTCCCTCTTTTTTTAAAAAAGAAAAAATTGACCCTTTATGGACTTATCCTCCTTTTTTTATTTCTTCTTTTCGCTGGATTATTTAGATATTCAGAAAGTCCTTCCTTCTGTGGTCTCTGCCACAACATGAAACAATACATTGAATCTTGGAAGACCTCCTCCCACCGACAAGTCTCATGCCTGAGCTGCCATCGGACTCCTGGAATCTTAAATCACCTCAAGGGGAAATGGACTGATTTTCAGCTGGCCATAAACTATTTCACCGTTGGGAAAGGATTTAGAAAACTCCATTACGAAGTGGATGATGGAAACTGCCTCCAGAAGGGGTGTCATCAAATCGAGAATCTATCCGGTGAAATGATCTTTAAAAATGTCCGTTTCCCTCATGGAAGGCATTTGGGAGAACTGAGAAGGGGGATGAGACTTCGCTGTACAAGCTGTCATGCCCAGCTTGTCCAAGGATTACATCTGACTGTCCATGAGACCAACTGTTTCGTCTGTCATTTTTACCGGGTGGGTCCCAGAGGGGAGGAGGAATGCATCTCTTGTGCAGTGGGTGGCTGTAAGGCCTGTCATATTGAGCCAAAAGGCGATATTAATATTAAAGGATGGAATTTCAATCATCGAAAGTATATTGAGAGAGGGGTAGAATGTGAGCATTGCCACATGAATGTGGTTCAAGGGGATGGTCATGTCCCCGAAGGGAAATGCCTCCAATGTCATTCAAAACTTTTTCCCCCAGCTGTTAAATATCATTCCCTGCTCATGCATCGAACCCATGTGACCGATCATAAGATTGAATGTTCAGAATGCCACACCCCTATCCGGCATGAGATTGGTCCTATTCTCACGATGGTTCATTCTCCTGTCCTCTGTGATCGTTGTCATAGCAGAGAGATGCATCTCGTTTCAAGAGATTTTTACAGAGGGGTTGGAGGAGTGGGAGTTCCAGAATCCCCTAGCCTAATGTTTTTAGCGAATATTGAGTGTTTTGCCTGCCATCGAAAGGGAGAGGAGAGCCGAATGGCACTCTATACGACTAAATTTGTGGAGAGAGCTATTGGAGAGACCTGTGTGAGTTGTCATGGAGAGGGGTATGATGAGACCTTGAAGCAATGGCAACTTCTCCTCTCAAAGGCCATGAAAGAGACCTATCTCCGGATCTCCAATGCTGAAAGGATTCTCTCTAAGCTTGAAGAGACTGAGGTCAAGAGCTCGGAGTTAAAAAAGGCTCAAAACCTCCTCAATGAGGCTCGTCATAACTATAACTATGTTCATCTTGGAAAAGGGGCTCACAATATTGAGTTTGCTTTTAAACTTCTTAATGTGGCGAATAGTAAGGTTGAACAGATAATGGCCCTTTTCGACAAACATTATCAGCCGAAAGAGTTTAAATCCCAGATGACCTGCACCACCCTCTGTCATATTGGAATGGAAAAAAGGACCGTTCTTTTTAATGAGATCAAGTTTTCTCACCAGACCCATGTGGAACGAAAGGGTTTAGGATGCTCTCAGTGCCACTCTCCTCGAGAGAACCATGGAAAGACCTACTTCAAGAATTGTAAAGAGTGCCATCATCGGAATGAGAAAAAGGTGAAATGTGAGGATTGCCATCTTTCAGTCAAGTGGCTGTTTCATGGAAAAGGAGGGATCGGGGTTCAGGAAAGGCCAAGCCCCAAATTAGGAAGGGTAGAATGTATGGATTGTCATCGTGGAATGAATGAGAAAAGGAAGGAGAGAATCGAGGAGATTAAAAAAAGGTGCCTCCAATGTCACGATCCGAGTTATGCGGATAGGGTCCACGAGTGGAAAACGGCGATCGATGAACTTTTAAAGAAGGTAGAGCCAAAGATAGAAAAAGCGAAAGAAGGAATCCATAGGGTGGAACTTCGCCAGGGTCATACCTTTATCTACCGAAGACCTTTTGGAGAGGCTGAATTTAATTACAATCTGGTGAAAAAAGGAGGGGGGGTTCATAACATAGAGTATTCCAAGGAGGTATTAAAGTTTGCCGACCATCGCCTGGATGAAACCCTAAAGCAACTCACCAAGAAGAGATAATGGAAGGGAAAATTTGTTTTTCTGAATTTTTAACAAAGGGCTTGACAAAGGGTTAAGAATCTAATAAATTTTTTCACAAATTTTGTGAAAGGAGTCACTTAGTTGAAATACCAGAAGATTCCTGAAGCAACCATCAGAAGGCTCTCAAGATATTCAAGATGCTTAGAAGAGATGGATCAAAGTGGAGAAAAGGTGGTCTCTTCTGCACAGTTGGCCTCCAAGTGTATGGTCAACCCGGCTCAGGTGAGAAAAGATCTGGCCTATTTTGGTGAGTTTGGTGTTCGAGGGGTCGGTTACTATGTAAAAGATCTCCTTAATAGTATTAAAAAGATTTTGGGATTGAACAAAGAATGGAGAATGGCTGTCATTGGGATTGGAAACTTAGGGTCTGCCCTTCTGTCCTATAAAGATTTTTTAAAACAGAATTATAAGATTGTGGCTGCCTTTGATATTGATCCTCCAAAGGTGATCGGTCGGGTCTCTGAAAAATTAGGAAAGCCTGTTGAAATCCTCCATATCAGTCGAATCAAAGAAGTGGCTAAAGAAAGAAATATAGAGATTGCGCTGATTACGACACCCCCCTCAGAGGCTCAATCAGTAGCCAATCTTGTGGTAGAGGCTGGAATTCGGGGAATATTAAACTTTGCCCCTTCCCAGATCACTGTTCCAGAGGGATTCGTTGTAAAGGATGTTTTTTTTACCAATATCTTAGATAACCTTGCCTACCTTCTATCAAATAGTTAGTGGGGTTTTTGAATATAAGATCCTTCCCCCACTTGACTCATAATCCATTCTTTATGGTGTCCTGTTGATGCAGGAGGGAATCCTTTTGGTATCCATATAAGGAGAGGAAGAATGAAGAGAAGGATTGGGTTTATTGGATTAGGGATCATGGGAAAGCCGATGGCTAAAAACCTCCTCCGCGCTGGTTTTCCTCTAACGGTGTTCAATCGAAGCACCCCCCCTGTTGAAGAATTGATCAGGGATGGAGCTTCGTCAGCCCTGTCTCCAAAAGCTGTGGCCGAATCTTCTGATGTCATCATTACCATGCTTCCGGACTCACCGCAAGTTGAAGAGGTGGTATTGGGAGAGAGGGGTATCCTTCAAGGAGCAAAACCTGGCGCCATCCTCATTGATATGAGTTCGATCAATCCCCTCGTAAGCCAGAATATTTCAGCTATAGCCAAGAAGAAGGGAGTGGAGATGCTGGATGCCCCTGTCAGTGGAGGGGAGATGGGTGCAATTCAAGGAACCCTTGCGATCATGGTTGGAGGAGAAAGGAAGGTCTTCGAGGACTGTCTTGAAATCTTTCAGGCCTTGGGAAAAAGCATCGTCTATGTGGGAGGGATTGGCTCAGGGGGATATGTAAAATTAGTGAACCAGATCATAGTGGCTCTCCACATTGCGACTCTTGGAGAAGCCTTTTCCTTAGGGGTGAAAGCAGGGATCGATCCCAGAGTGATCTATGAGGCCATACGGGGAGGGTTGGCGGGGAGTCGCGTGTTGGACACCAAAATCCCTTCGATTGTGGAAAGGAATTTCAATCCTGGATTTAAGATTAAACTCCACCATAAAGACCTCAACAATGCTCTTTCAACGGCTAAAGAATTGGGAGTTCCCCTCCCCCTTTCCAGTCTGGTTCAGCAGATCTTTGTTTCTTTAATTGGGGAAGGAAAGGGAGAGAATGACCACTCGGCATTGGTAACTTTTTTCGAGAAGATGGCTCAAGTGGAAATCAAATCCTTTTGAGAGGAAAGACAGATGGATCACCCATTTGAAGTACCTTTGATTAAAACTGAACTTCCCGGGCCTGAGGCCAGAAAGGTTTTAGAGAAGGATCAGAGATACGTATCCCAATCCTATACACGAGTCTATCCTTTTGTGATCAAAAAAGGTCGAGGACTCTGGGTGGAGGATGTCGATTCAAATCGATTCCTCGATTTTACTTCGGGGATTGCGGTTCTCAATACAGGTCACTGTCATCCTGAGATTGTAAAGGTCATTCAGCAACAGGCCGAAGAGTTCATCCATATGTCCGGGACGGATTTCTATTACGATGTCCAATCTACCCTGGCCCAGAGGCTCTCGGAGATCACCCCAGGGCCGAAAGAGAAGAGGGTCTTCTTTGGAAACTCGGGAGCCGAAGCCATTGAAGCCGCCTTAAAACTTGCCCGTTATCATACCAGACGTCCTCGAGTCTTAGCCTTTCTCGGAGCCTTTCATGGACGAACAATGGGGGCTCTTTCATTGACCGCAAGCAAAGTCATTCATGAAAAGGGATTCTCTCCCCTGGTTCCCGGAATCACCCATATCCCTTACGCCTATTGTTATCGCTGTCCTTACCACCTCGAATATCCGGGGTGCGAAATGGCCTGTGTGGATTGGATTCGAGAAGACCTCTTCAAAAGAAGCATCCCCCCGGAGGAGGTGGCAGCGATCTTTGTGGAACCGATCCAGGGAGAGGGAGGCTATATCGTTCCTCCTCCCGAGTTTCATCATAAACTCTATACTCTGGCCAAGGAATTCGGGATCCTCTTTGTGGTGGATGAGGTTCAGACAGGGATGGGAAGGACAGGCAAGATGATGGCCATCGAGCACTGGGGGGTGGTCCCGGATATCATTGCCTTGGCCAAGGGGATTGCTTCGGGAATGCCTCTGGGAGCCACCGTCTCTCAGGCAGAGGTGATGGATTGGGTTCCGGGATCTCATGCGAGTACCTTTGGAGGAAACCCCATCAGCTGTCGGGCCGCACTTAAAACGATAGAACTTCTTGAGAACGGTCTTATTGAAAATGCGGCTACGATAGGAGACTACCTCCTGAGAAAGCTAAAAGAACTTCAGAACGAGTTTGAACTGATCGGAGAGGTGAGGGGAAAGGGATTAATGATCGGAGTGGAGTTAGTCCGGGATAGGGAAAGGAAAGCCAAGGCGATTGAAGAGCGAAACAGGGTGATTCAGGCCTGTTTCGAGAAAGGTCTTCTTATCCTTGGCTGCGGGGAGAATTCGATTCGCCTCATTCCTCCCCTTATCATTACACGAAGAGAGGCAGATTTAGCTCTTTCCATCCTTGAAGAGGTTTTGAAGAAGATTAGTTAGACGAAGCCTCACGTAAGAGATGGATCAATTCGTCACAGGTTAAAAGGTAAGCAAATCCAAAACCGAGATTTTTTAAAGCGGAGAGGTGAAGATCTATCCTGCCCGTTGCAGTCCCATCGATGAGAAAGAAGACCCGGTAATCCCTCATGAAGGCCTCTCGCGCCGTCGTTTCGCAGCACAAATTGGTCATCACTCCTGAGATGATCAGATCTTGAATCCCTCTCGATGCAAGAATCTGTGCCAGATCCGTCTCATAAAAGGCACTGTATCGCTTTTTGGGAAGAATGATATCCTCTGATTCCACTTTAATCTCGGGCATCATCTTCCACTCTTCTGTCCCTTCAAGGATCAATTCTCCCCACCACCGCCCAAGTTCTCCTCCATCCTTGGATGGCTCCTTATGGCCATGTTGGGTAAAAATAATGGGAAGACGAAAGCTTCTGCAGGTTTCAATGACCCTTTGAAGATTTTTAAGGATGGGAAGGATGATTCGTCTAAAATAGTTTTGTAGATCGATGACAAGGAGACAGGTATGGGTGAAATCAGGGATAGCCTTCTTTTCTCGATAGGGGGTGAGTTCCTTTAACATTTCCTCAAGATTGAGTTTCATCCTTTTTTCCACCTTGGATTATCGATAAGGACAGGTTTCCCTTCTCTTTCGACAAGAATCTTTACAAATCCTGTTTTCTCAATCTCTCCATAATTATGGCCTGCATCCCCTGGATAGACTGCAAAGAAGACGAAAGGGATAGACCCTGTATTGGCCATTCGGTGCCCCCAATAGGGAGGAATATAAGCGACCGTCCCCGGACGGATTGGAATCGATTCGAATTCGCCTTTTTCGGTCTGAACGAGGAGCAAGCCTTCTCCCTCAAGGCCCAGATAGACCTCAGAGGTATCCGGTCTTCTGTGATAATGCCCTTTCGTCATAAAGTATTCATCTCCAATCTTTCCAGGGAGAATGCGTGTGACGGCCAGTTGAAGATGGCCACTCTCCTCTGGAAGAATCTTTTCGCTGAAGGAATAGATCATCGGGTTCTCTTTTTCGAGGATTCGTTGCTCTGCTTCAGAATCGTAAAACATTCCCACCATATCACTCAATCTTCGAATATGGATTCGATCATGGGGAAGAAGGTCTCCTGTTTTAAAATTTAGATTTAACGAAAAAGGTCTCATCAGTATAGTTCCCTCCTGAACTTGAATTCAACCCTCCAATCAATCATACCTTTAAAAAAGAAGGAAGGCAATGGAAAATTTAAGGAAACAGTAACCCCTCCCGGGCTTATTCCCCACTTCTGAGCGAGGGGTTGCAGGAGAGGGTTGTTCTCTGAAGATGGAGGTTGACATTTCTGATGGGAGTTGATAGAAATATTTGGTCGTTGCGAAGGGGAACTCTCTCATTGAAGGAGGTGATGAAAAAGGGGCGTTCTTTAAAAATAATACGAGGAGGTGAAGGCCATGAAAAGTAAAAAAATATTATGTTCCTTCGTTTTGTTATTAGGTGCCTTGATTCTTCTCCCACCACCTACTCTCGCTCAAAAAGAGGTAAAGATCGGGGTGATCCTTCCTCTCTCCGGCCCTCTTGCTCCTATCGGGAAGAGCCTGAAAGAGGGGGCGGAACTGGCAGCCGATATCGTGAACCATAAGTATCCTGAATTAAATATTTCCATTGCCAAATGGGAAGGAATCCCGAATTTAGGTGGTGCCAAATTGAAACTGATCTTTGCTGATTCTCGCGGAGATCCAGGTTGGGGAGCGGAGCAGGCAAAACGCCTGATCGAAGATGAGAAGGTGGTTGGATTAATGGGGGCCTATCAGAGTGCGGTAACGAAAACCGCCTCGGTGGAGGCGGAGAGGGCAGGCATTCCTTACATCAACCCCGACTCCACCTCTCCTGACCTTACAAAGAGGGGATTCAAATGGTTCTGGAGGGTCACTCCTCATGAGACCTGGTTCACGAGAGATCTTTTCGACTTCCTCGATGGATTGATCGCAGGAAAGGCTCCCGGGGTAAAGGCTGTTCCCAAGAGTGAGTTGGAGCCTCTGGCCGTAGCGGTGGAGAATACGGAATGGGGCGCTGCCTCTCTCACAGAGATTGAAAAGTTTGCTAAAGAACGGGGATGGAAGATTGCAGAGGCCTTTAAATATCCTCACAAAGCGGCAGACCTTACCAGCGAATCAAGAAGATTGATTGCCTCGAAGGCTCCTACCTTTCTGTTTGCACCCTATGTGGCGGATGCCATCCTATTTATCAAGACACTCAAAGAGATGAAGGCTTCTCCAAAGCTCATCTGGGGACAGGATGCGGGCTTCATTGAGGCAGACTTTTATAAGACCTTAGGAGCCGATGTAAACGGGATCCTCACTCGTGACCTCTTCTCCCCTGAACTGGCCAAGGTGAAGCCTGTAGCAGGTAAATTGAACGAGATGTATAAGAAGATGACGGGTTATGATTTCTCCGGAAGTTCTGCCAGGGACTTTGTGGGCGTTCAGGTCTGGGCTCATGTTTTAAATCAGGCCAAATCGACCAGTCCGGAGGCGATTCGAAAGGCCCTCAATGAACTTCATCTTCCTGGAGAGGAGCTCGTGATGCCCTGGAAGGGGGTTAAATTTGGTTCTCCATTCCCAGGAGATACTCAACAGAATGAACTGGGTTCAGGGGTTATTAACCAGTATCAGGGTTATCCAGGAGGGAAATTACATATTATCTTTCCATTCGAGGCCGCTACCTCAAAATTGATCTATCCCTTTCCAGGATGGAAATAATCCTCTTCTTGTAGGGAACGGTTTCAGACCGTTCCCTACCAATTTAAACCCCTCCTTCCTCCTCCTTTTAAATTAAAGAGACGGAGAGGGGAGATTTAAAAAGGGATTCCGAAAATGGAACTGACTGTTCAATTACTCATTTATGGTATTCTGATGGGACTTGTTTTTGCACTTATTGCCCTAGGGCTTTCCCTTATCTTTGGGGTGATGAACATCGTCAATTTTGCACATGGTGAATTTCTAATGGTAGGAATGTATATTGCCTATCTTCTTTCTACGTTTCTCCACCTCGATCCACTCCTTTCTTTACCTTTAGCCGCCGCGGCGGGATACTTATTAGGAATCATGAGCTATCATTTTTTAATTCATCATATTCTTCGGGGACCGATGGTCGCCCAACTTTTTGGAACCTTTGGACTGATGCTCTTTCTTCGGTATCTGGCCATGTATCTATTTACCCCCGATGTTCGTTCGATCAAGGAGGGGTGGCTGGTAGGAAAGACCCTTTCTCTGGGTTGGGTCACTCTGGATCTAAGTAAGTCGGTCTCTGCAGTACTCTGTATGCTTTGCTTTGGAATAGTCTACTGGATGATCTATAGAACGAAATTGGGAAGGGCCCTAAGGGCCACTTCGATCGATTCGGAAGCTGCCCGATATATGGGGATTGACACAAAGAAGATGAATGCCCTGGCTTGGGGAATCGGTGGGGCTACGGTGGCCTTGGCTGGATCCCTATTGGCCCATTTTTATTATGTGACTCCTACAGTGGGAATGCTCTTTACCCTCATCGCCTTTGCCATTGTCGCCCTGGGAGGATTCGGAAGCATCACTGGAGCCTTCATCGCGGGAATCCTCATTGGTCTCATTATGGTTGTGAGTGGCCACTTTTTAAGCGAACTTAAGTTTACCTTCGTTTACATCGTCTATTTTTTAGTCGTGGTCCTCCGACCACGAGGTCTCTTCGGATGGTAAGATGGGACGTCTTTTGAAAGACATTTTTTCTTTTGAAGATAGACCCCGATTCGAGAGAATCGGCTTTTTGATTTTCATTCTCATCGTCCTCATCTTTCCTTGGGTCGTGAAGTCTGCTTACGGCAGGGCGGTGATGATTAAGTTCCTCCTCTTTGCCTTATTCGGCTTGGGCTGGAACCTGATCGGGGGATACGGAGGCCAGGTAGATCTTGGGCAGGCCAAAAATGTGGGTTTCGGTGCCTATGCCACAGGGTTGATGATGCTGTGGTGGAACGTTCCTTTCTGGGTAACCGTCCCTGTAGGAATGGTTATTGCAGCGGCCGAATCTTTTGGCGTGGCCTACCCCATGTTTCGTCTCAAGGGACATTATTTTGCGATTGCAACGCTCTGTGTCGCTCTGGTCTGGAAGGAGCTCTTTGTCTTCTGGGACTGGACAGGGGGCGCCAGAGGGGTTGAGATTCCAATCCGACCCACTCCTAACTTCACCTATATGCAATTTGGTTCTCCCATCCATTATCATTATTTTATCTTCTTCCTCTTCCTCACCCAGCTCCTCTTTATGAACTGGTTTAGAAAGTCTAAACTCGGCTATGAATGTCAAGCTGTGAGAGATGATGAGGAGGTGGCTGCAAGCCTCGGGATCAATGTCTACCGGACAAAAGTGATTGCCTATACCATTACGGGTGGATTGGGGGCAGTGGGAGGAAGCTTTATGACCGTCTACTATTTATACATCGACCCTGATTTTGTCATGCCCCTCGATCTATCCATCCTGATCGCTATGACGGTCATGGTGGGAGGGGCGGGATCGATATGGGGACCGATCATCGGAGCCGCGTTACTCATCCCCCTCGATATGTATTTAGGAGCCTGGCTCGGGGCCCAGAAGCGATTGGGCATCGACTTCATGATTTATGCCGTGATGATGATGGTCATTGCCGCTCGGGAGCCAAAAGGGATCTGGGGAATCATTGAGAGGATGAGGAAGAAGAGAGCAGGATAAGATACATGTTGCTTGAAGTAAAAAACCTATTCAAAGAGTTTGGGGGAGTCATTGCCAATGCGGATATCTCCCTTGAGGTGAGGGAAGGAATGATAATGGGTCTTATCGGTCCAAATGGGGCAGGAAAAACGACCCTCTTTAACTGTATCGCAGGTTACTATAGGCCGACCCGTGGCAGAATCTTGTTTGACGGAAAAGACATTACAGGTTGGCCATCCCATCAGGTGGCTCGAATAGGAATTGCCAGAACGTTTCAAGGAACGAAAACGCTGTCTAATATGACCGTTGAGGAGAATGTAATGGTGGGGGCCTTCTGTCGAACCCATGATCGAGAGGTCGTTCGAAAGGAAGCTCAGGAGATTATGGAATTACTCGATCTAAAGGAGAAAGCCCAATCCCTTCCAACTGAACTTCCGATCGCCATGCAGAGGAGAATCGAATTGGCCCGGGCACTGGCTACCAAACCGAAACTGCTAATGTTAGATGAAATCGCCGCAGGTCTGAATCCCCTTGAAACAAAAGAGATCCTTCAAACCATCAAGAGGATTAAAGAGGAAAGAAAACTGACTCTATTTCTCATTGAGCATGTGATGGAGTTCATTATGACGATATCCGAGATCGTCATCGTCATGGCAGCCGGCCGGAAAATTGCCGAAGGACCACCAGAAAAAGTAGCCAGAGAACCCAAGGTCATCGAGGCCTACCTCGGAGAGAAATATGCTAAAGGTTGATCGGATTAAAGTTCTTTATGAAGGAATCCCAGCCCTTCATGAGGTTTCCCTCGAAGTGAAGAAGGGAGAATTGGTGGCTATAGTAGGATCCAATGGGGCGGGCAAAAGCACCTCTCTCAAGGCCATCGTTGGAACGGTTAAACCTGTATCCGGAAGGATTGAATTTGAACAAAAAGATATTACAAGGTGGTCGACCCCTGAAATTGTTCGATTGGGGATCGTGTATATTCCTGAGGCCAGGCATATCTTTGGTCCATTGACCGTAGAGGAAAATCTCCTCTTAGGAGCCTTTACCTCTAACTCCGAAAAAGAGGTGAAGGAACACCTTGATTACGTCTATCACCTCTTTCCCATTTTGAAAGAAAGAAGGAGACAGAGGGGAGAGACTCTCAGCGGTGGAGAGCAACAGATGTTAGCAATCGGGCGGGGATTGATGATCCGACCCAAACTTCTCATGTTTGACGAACCCTCTCTGGGATTGATGCCCAAATTGGTGAGTGAACTCTTCAGGACGATCTCTCTTCTTAAGGAAGAAGGCTTCACCATCCTTCTGGTTGAGCAGAATGTCCATGAGGCATTGGAGATTGCTGACCGCGGATATGTCCTTCAGACGGGAAGAACCATCCATACGGGAAGCGGGAAGGAACTTCTCGAATCCGAAATCGTCAAAAAAGCCTTCTTAGGTTTGTAGAGAAGGTTTGGGGAGGCCGGTCCGTAACTGGGCCAGTTCCCACACGTATTGGTAAAGGTGGAGTCCTTTGCTATAGGCAATGGTTTCCCCTGGCTCTATTCCTAATTTTTTGGCCATCTCTTCCTTTAACAACTGTAAAGCCCCGAGGTTGGCTGGAAATCCACCCCAGAGATCCCAGGATCTAAAGTAAACAAAAAAATGAAGTTGACCATATCGGACCCGACAATCGATCAACCTCAAACAGGGAGGGTCATTCAATAAACAATCTTCTGGCCTGCCTACCTCCATAATGGTTTGATTGGTATTGAATCCATACTTTTTGTATTTTTCAATCACCGCTTCGATCTGATTGGGTCCCACCACCACGGGTTCATCCATTGTCACATTGCCTTTTTCATCTTTATATCGTTTGATCAAAATCCCGCTTAGCCTCTCCCCATAAACATAGTCTTCATTCTCGTCCTTCACCCCTACCATAATCTTTTCGTTAAAGTAGGTCTCGATATAACCGGGTGCAACTGGAGCAGGAATCCCAAGATTCGGTGGAATATCAGGCTCAAGGGGTCTCATGTGAGGATGGGTAATCTTGACCCTTACATCATCGAACTCGAGCCTCTCGGAACCTTCGAAACTTCCCTGTTCTATGATGTAGCGATATCCATGATCCAGAATGTTATATACGCATTGAAACCAAGCATCGGGAATATCCCGGGCCACAATGGAAATGCTCTTTAAACTTCTTTCACGATCCATTATAGTGATCCTCCTTTCTCCATCTCTTCTTCACATAACATGTTCATCTATTCCCTTACCAGAGGATGAAATATAACAGGATGAGTTGATAAAGAATAATCCCAATATAAATGAGAGCGATTCCGAATGTAAAGGGCTTAACAAATCTAAACTTAATATGAATACATAACAGAATGACACAGAAAGAGACCACCCCGAATTTCCATATCCAAAATTTATCCCCCAAAATACTCCAAACGGAATTCACAATCGGATTCACTTCATCACCTCCGACATCGATGATCCCCATGGTGAACAGTGCATCAAGAACATTTAACCCGATAATCAGAGCAAAAAGAAAGAGTAACCCTGGATGGTAGCGATCCACATAGCCACCCCTCCTTTGGTCCTCCTTTCTTCTAAAATGACTTCTACGACCCCAAAAGGTATAGCGACTCAACAGGGGAGTCGGTTTTGAACGCCGATCTTTTATCCTCCGTCGATCAGGTTCTCCCAAAAGAAAACCCCCTTTCGGTATGGCCATTTTAATGCCAGGATTATTGAATAAATCTCTTTTTTCAGGTACATTATGCCCAAAATGAGTTCCATTTACAAACTTTCACCCAGAGAAATTCGTCTCCTTATACGAAAAGGAAAATGGGATCGCCCAACGGCTGGACTGGCGATGGGCTATGCCCAGGCCAATCTTGTGATCCTTCCTCAAACCTATGCCTTTGACTTCCTCCTCTTCTGCCAGCGGAATCCCAAACCCTGTCCCCTCCTTGAGGTCCTGGAGCCGGGACAATATCAGACAAAGTTTCTTTCCAGAGAGGCAGATATTCGGACTGACCTTCCCCGCTATAATATCTACCGAAAAGGTCAATTGGAGGCTACGGTCAAAGAGATAAAAAGCATCTGGAAAGAGGATTGGGTAAGCTTTCTTCTGGGCTGCAGCTTCTCTTTCGAGGAGGCCCTCCTTCGAGCCGGCATACCTGTTCGTCATATCGAAGAGAAAAAGAATGTTCCCATGTATATCACCAATATTTTTTGTGAGCCAGCCGGTTTTTTTCGAGGGCCAATGGTCGTCACCATGAGACCCATTCCTCCTGAAAAAGTAAGTCAGGCTATTCAGATCACTGCCCGTTACAGACTGGTTCATGGGGCACCTGTTCATGTTGGCGACCCCGAAAGAATTGGAATTAAGAACCTTAAAAAACCTGACTTTGGAGACCCGGTCACCATTGGGAAAGGAGAAGTCCCCTGCTTCTGGGCCTGCGGGGTGACTCCGCAGTCCGTTGTGATGAATGCCAAACCTGAACTCTGCATCACTCACACCCCTGGTCATATGTTGATCTCGGATCTCCTCAACGAAGAACTGGCTGATCTTTAATTCGTTTTTTTTTACGAAGCCCTGGAGGAAGGATGAATGGACAAAAACGAAATCTATGAAAAGCATCGAAAATATTTAGCCCCCTGTGTGACGACTTATTATCAGGAACCTCTCATTTTGGATCGAGGAAAAGGTAAGTATCTCTATGATATCGATGGAAAAGAGTATCTCGATTTCTTTGGCGGGATTGTCACCATCAGCGTGGGCCACTGTGACGAAGAGATTACAGAGAAGACCTGCGAGCAGATGAGGAGGCTTCAGCATACCTCAACCCTCTATCTCACTCTTCCTATCATTCAGCTTGCCGAGAAGCTGGCACAGATCACTCCTGGGAGACTTCAGAAATCTTTCTTTACAAATAGTGGAAGCGAGGCGATTGAGACTGCCGTGCTCATCGCTCAGCTTTATACGGGAAGCAATGAGCTGATTGCCTTGAGACATAGTTATAGTGGGTTGTCCCTTTTAACCATGAATATTACAGGGCATCAGAAATGGCGTCTGGCAGGGAGTCTTGTCCCCGGGATTAAACATGCTCACAATGCGTACTGTTATCGATGCGCCTTTGGGAAGGAGTACCCCTTCTGTAATCTCGAATGTGCAAAGGATGTAAAAGAACTGATCGAGACGACCACTTCTGGACATCCTTCTGCCTTTATTGCAGAGCCGATTCAGGGAGTGGGAGGGTTCATTACCCCTCCTAAAGAATATTTTAAAGAGGTCGTCTCGATTATAAAAAGTTACGGTGGTCTCTTTATCTGCGATGAAGTCCAGACAGGCTGGGGGCGGACAGGAGGAAAGATGTTTGGAATCGAGCACTGGGGAGTGGAGCCGGATATCATGGTCATGGCCAAAGGGGCTGCAAATGGGGCACCACTGGGGATTACCATTGCTACCCCTGAGGTGGCAGACGCCCTGAAAGGCTCTCACCTCTCGACCTTTGGTGGAAATCCTGTGACAGCCACTGCCAATCTTGCTACGATCGAAGCGATCGAAAAGAGAGGGCTGGTCAAAAATGCCGAAGAGATGGGGAAATTCTTGAGAGATCGCTTGGATGGGTTAAAAGAGAAGTTTCGAATGATTGGGGAAGTGAGAGGAATGGGTTTAATCCAGGGAATGGAGATCGTTAGGAAGGGAAAAGAACCTGCTCCAGACCTGGTCAATCAGATCTTTGAAGAAACAAAGAAAGAAGGTCTTCTCATCGGTCGTGGAGGTCTCTACGGGAATGTGATAAGACTTACTCCTCCCCTTACGATCGAAAAAGGGGAGATTATTCAAGCCGTTCAGATTCTCGATCGTGCTTTCGATAAGGTTTCCTCTACCCGGTAGAGATTTGACAATCCCAATGGAGTGGTATAATATTTTCAAATCTTGACACATTACAAATGGAGGGAAAGAGATGAAGAAGTGGTTGTTTCTGATTTGGATAGGACTTACCTTTATTCTTTCTTCTACCATCACCCAAGCTCAGCAGAAGCCCGTTTACGGGGGGTCTCTTACGATCGCTCAAGGGGTAGAACCTCCTGGATTGGATCCCACCACAAACCCTTCTGCGGCTATTCCAAGGGTGATTTACAGTAATGTTATGGAGGGATTGGTTAAGATTGACCGAGATGGAAAGGTTGTTCCGGCTTTAGCTCAATATCAAATTTCAAAAGATGGGAAAGAATACACTTTTAGTCTTAAGAAGGGGGTCAAATTTCATGATGGAAAATCTTTAACATCCGAGGAGGTTAAATTTACCTTTGATAGATTAATGGATCCAAAAACGGGCATCGTTCATCCAGAATATTATAAGGATATTGAATCCATCCAAATTATAGATCCATATACACTCAAAATCCGATTAAAAAATGTGAATGCTCGTTTTCTCTTTAATTTAGCTCGACCTGATTCTATCATAATCCACAGTCAGGTCGCAGATAAACTCAAGACTGCTCCTGTGGGGACGGGTCCCTTTCGATTTGTGGAGTGGGTTCGAGGAGATCGCATCGTCCTTGAAAAGTTTGGAGACTATCATCGAAAGGGTCTCCCTTACCTTGATAAAGTGACCTTTAAATTCATCGGGGACCCGAGTGCCCAAATTGCAAGCCTAAGGGCTGGAGATATCGATGTCATCGGATATGATGTAAGTCCTGAAAATGCCCTCCTTCTCGAAAAAGATCCAAGGTTTAAAGTTTACAATGGATATACGACTACGGAGGTCATCCTCTCGACCAACAATTCAAGAAAACCCTTTGATGATGTTCGAGTGAGAAGGGCCATGGCCTATGCCATTGATCGAGAAGCCTTGATCAAAGGGGCCATGTCCGGTTACGGAACCCCCATCGGGAGTCACATGGATCCTGGAAATCCTTATTACATTGACCTTACCAAAATCTATCCTTACAATCCCGAAAAGGCAAAACAGCTTCTTTCAGAGGCAGGATATCCCAATGGGTTTGAGGCCGTGATCAAACTTCCCGAACGTTTCGCTTATGCCCGAAGAACGGGTGAGATTATTGCGGATATGCTCTCTAAGGTAGGCATTCGATTGAAGATAGAACTCGTTGAATGGGGTCAGTGGATTGACCGAATCTTTAAGAACGCGGATTACGACCTTACCGTGATTGGCCATGCCGAACCTTTTGATATCGATATCTATGCAAATCCCAAATATTATTTTCGATATGATAACCCCAAATTCCAAGAGACGCTGAAAAAGGCCGAAGCCGAAATCCATCCCAAAATCCGCAAAGAACTCTATGCCACTCTTCAGAGGATGATTGCCGAGGATGCAGTCAATGGATTTCTCTTTGTCCTCCCAAGTCTCCCTGTGATGAAGAAAGAGGTGATGAACTGGTGGAAGGACTATCCCATGACCTGTCAGGATGTCAGTGAGGTGTGGATACAGAAATAAATCAAAGGAGATGACGGCCTATCTTCTAAAACGTTCTTTAACCCTTCTCATCACCCTCATCCTCGTCTCTATCGTGATCTTTGCTGTGTTAATGGTCCTCCCGGGTGATCCAGCTCAGATCATTCTGGGAATTCATGCGACACCGGAATCCCTTCAGAATCTAAGACGACAATTAGGATTGAATCAGCCCATCCTGACTCAATATCTTAACTACATGAGAGGATTCTTCACAGGGGATCTGGGACATTCGATTACTTACGAGGTCTCTGTCATTTCCCTCATCCTCCAGAGACTTCAGGTGACGATCCCTTTAACGATCCTCTCCATCCTTTTTGCCATTTTTCTTTCCATTCCTTCGGGGATCTACGCCTCCCTTCATCGAAATCGCCCGGGCGACTATGGGGTGATGATCCTTTCACAAATTGGACTCGCTGTGCCTGCATTCTGGGCAGGAATTCTCCTTATCCTCCTTTTTGCCGTGACCCTTCACTGGTTCCCTGCAGGAGGATTCCAATCCTGGCAATCTCATCCCATGGGGGCATTGAAGAGCCTTCTTCTTCCAGCTCTTTCATTGGGGTTTGTAAGGGCGGCTGTCCTCGCCCGGATGACCCGCTCTTCCATGCTGGAAGTCCTGGGCGAAGATTTTATACGAACAGCTCGAAGCAAAGGTCTTCCAAGAAGGAGGGTCGTATACAAACATGCCTTCCGTAATGCCATCATCCCGGTCATCACCCTCATCGGCCTTCAGACAGGAGATCTCCTGGCAGGGGCCATCATCATTGAGAATGTCTTCCATCTCCCCGGTGTGGGAAGACTCGTTTTCGAGGCGATTGGGCAGAGGGACCTCCCGGTCATTCAGGGAGTGGTTCTGCTCATTGCGACCATGATTGTGGTCGTCAATTTTCTGGTCGATCTGGCCTATCGATACCTTGATCCACGAATCCGCTATGAATAAACTTTTCTCACCCTTCATCATCCATCGCCCTTTCCGGAATATCAACTTCACCTTGGGGTTTCTCATCACCATCACTCTACTTTTTACCGCAATTCTAAGCCTCATCTATACCCCTTATGACCCGAATCGAATGAATCTCTCCAAGAGATTCCTTCCTCCGAATGCTGAGCACTGGCTCGGCACAGATCAATATGGGAGGGATATCCTTAGTCGGGTGATGAGAGGAGCGGTCAATTCCATCGTAGTGGGTTTAGTGGCTGTCTCGATTGGGATGGGGTTTGGGGTCTTTCTTGGTTCTCTTGCCGCCTTTTATAGAAAATGGGTGGATGAGATCATCATGAGGATTTCTGACGTTCTCTATGGATTCCCTGCCGTGCTGAGCGCCATTTTGATTACTTCTATCTTTGGACCTGGAATCATAAACAGCATGATGGCCATTGGAATATTTAACATTCCTATCTTTGCGAGGTTAACCCGTGCCACCTCCCTCTCCATCTGGGAGAGGGATTATGTCACGGCTGCACGGGCAATCGGGAGAAGAAACACAGGAATCATTTGGAAGTATATCCTCCCCAATATTCTTTCGGCTTTAATTGTCCAGGGGACCGTTCAATTTGCCATTGCTATCCTTGCTGAGGCAGGATTGAGTTACCTTGGTCTTGGTACTCAACCTCCCCATCCAAGCTGGGGCAGGATGCTCAACGAAGCCCAAACCTTTATGGGAATCTCTCCCTATCTAGCCATCTTCCCGGGTTGTGCTATTGCTTTAACCGTCCTCGGACTCAATCTCTTGGGAGATGGGTTGAGGGATATGATGGATCCAAAGCTCTCGAGAATCCAGATAAGAATATGAATCCTCGAACCCTTGAAATCGACGAAAAATTTAAAAGGGAGAAGCGAGTGAAGATCGATCCTGTATTAAAAAAAATCAGACGAGATGGGTTGGTTCGACTTACCCAGGAATTGATTAGAATCCCCAGTGTGAGGCGCGAGGGAGAGGGTGGGGAGGAGAGGGTGGCTCTTTATCTTGCTCGTCTTCTGGAAGAGATGGGACTGGAAGTGGTGGTCGAGAATGTCGATCCAGGTTCACCCAATGTCATCGCTATGCTTCGGGGGGTAGAAGAAGGCCCCTGTCTGATGTTTGAATGTCACACGGATGTCGTGACAGAAGGAGACCCTTCGGAATGGAAGTATCCTCCCTTTGAGGGACGGCTTGTTCGAAATCGGATCTATGGCAGAGGGGCCTGTGACACGAAGGGAAATCTTGCTGCTGTGGTGAAGGCCATTCAGGCCATCCTCGAAAGTGGTCGTTGTTTCAGAGGGAAAATCCTTTTAGGAATCCTCGTAGATGAAGAAGGGATGATGAAGGGAGTGAAGCATTTTATCCGTCATGGATGGGGGGAGAGGATTCGTGCAGCCATCATCTGTGAGCCTGTAGATAATCATCTCTGTATCACTCAGAAAGGAGCCCTTCGGGCAGAATTGCTCACCATTGGGAAGATGAGTCATGGAGCCATGCCTCTGGCTGGATTCAACCCTATCCCACCTATGGTTTCAATCTTAGAGAAGTTTCAGAGGCTCGAAGAGGAAGAGATTGAACGATTGGGAAGAGACCCTCTTTTAGGATATCCAAGCATTACACCCACCGTTCTTCAGGCTCCTGTGAAAGGGGAGGCTCAACTCAATGTCATTCCCTCTCAATGCAGGGCCCTCCTCGATATTCGAACCATTCCGGGTCAATCCCACGAAGCCTTAAAGAAACGACTTGAAGATATTGTGAGGGGTGAAGAGCGATCCATCCAGATGAGCCTTCAATCTGGTCCTTTAAGAGAGATAAGAGAAACTCTGGGAAAGGGACTCTCTAAGGGAGTCTCCTTTGAAGCAAAATTGAATATCTTTGAAGATCGACCTTGGACCAAAACCTCAAAGGAGGAGCCAATCGTTCAGGCTGTTGCAAGGGCGATTAAGTTAGTCACCGGTCAGGAACCTATCTATGATGGGGTTCCAGGGGCAACGGATGGAACGTTCCTTTCCTCTTGGGCAGGGATTCCAATTGTGACTCTGGGAGCAGGAAAATGGATGGTTCCCCATCAAAAAGATGAGTGGGTCTCAGTGGATGAACTGGAACTTACGGCCAGAATCTACGCCGCCACCGCCCTGATATTCTTATCATAAAAATTTATTCTTCGGGTTCTTCTTTGGATTTGGAGGTCATCTCTTCTTCCATGGCCTCCTCCACCATTTGATCCACATCCTCTCCCATCTCTTCCCCTAACTCTTTACCCATTCGTTTCATCCATCGGGCCATACTCTTTGGATCCCTCTCATCGAGATCGCCCCATTTCGATGGGTCTGCGAGGCTTTCCAATCGACTTTCTTCTGAACGGATCACTCTCACACGGGAGAGGATACGGGACATCTTTTTACTTTTGCATCGTTTGCATTGGGGGATAAAGGCTTCGTCACTCTTAAGGATGAAAAATTCAGACACCCTTCCACAATCCTCACATTGGTACTCATAGATCGGCATCATTCTACCTCCTCTCTATCCCTGTTTTGGCCTTTTTAGGATGGCCACATAGAAGTAGATGAGATTGATGAGGCCTACCAAAGCGGTACAAAGAAACATCGTTCGATAACTTGTTCTTTGGAGAATGCTCCCCATGACCACAGCGCCCACGCTTCCTCCAAAATCAGAGAAGGCGAGATAGGTCCCTACAGCCGGTCCTCTCGATTCTCCTGCAAGATCAATCGTATAAGCGACAAGCGTTGGATAGAAGAAAGCAATCCCTAATCCCCAGATCACAGCAACGACAAGAAAGAGCGGTAAGGTGGTAGAGAAAGAAAGAATGACCATGGCCAGGATATGAGCGACAATACAAGGAAAGATTACTCTCTCTCTTGGGTAAAGGTCAAATATCCTTCCCCCCAAACTTCGGCTAACAATGAGGGTCATGGCTACGGCTCCGAAAAACAGGCCTGGATTGGAGATTCCATGGCTTAAGGCATAGAGGGGGAAAAAAGTAGTCACGGCTCCCCAGATGAAACTTCCCATAAAGGCCATAAGACCAATAGGTAGGGCCTTTCGATGAATAAAAGAAGAGGGTCCGACGGAGAGGCTGGCCATGGAGGGCTTCTGGGTTTTATCAAGTTGGATTGAAAAACACAAGGAACAAAGAGAGAGACCTGCGCTCACCAGGAAGAGGAAGGTGAAGTGGGTATGAATCATTAAAAATATTCCTAAACTCGGGGCTAACGCAAAAGCCATATTGATGGCTAAATAAAAATAGCCCAAACTCTGACCCCGATGGGTTTCAGGACTGATGCGCGTAACCAGGGTAAAGACAGAAGTCGCAAAGAGGGCCCATCCTATTCCTTGAAAGATTCTTACAATTAAGAAAGGCCAGAAGGGTTTGGAAAGGATATAGGCAAAAGAAGCAAAGGCAAAGAGGATCGAGCCGATCATCATAAAACGGGTTTCGGGATTTCTTAAAAGGGCCCTCCCGATCATAGGCCTGAGGAGAATTGATGAGAGGGCAAACACACCCATCAAAATTCCGATTTCGCTCTCTTTTGTCCCCAATTTTGAAAGGTAGATGGGAAGGGTAGTGAGGAGAATAAAAAAGGAACAAGAGAGGGTGAATTGCGCGAAGAAACTGAAGAAAAATTCTTGGGTTAAGATTTTATGGGATGTCATCTTTACAGAGAATTACACCTTTAACGGAATAATAAATATATAGGCTATTGAGAGCAACCTGTAAAGAGGTGTAAAAGAGACCTCTGAAAAAGTATTTAAAACGAGTTTTATAAGCTGGGGAGGTGGGGTGGAGAGGCATTCGAAGGGTTTGGAACCCTACCTCCCAAGTCTCTCTATGACTTTTTCAGAGGTCTCTAAAAAATGAATTGACATCCCAGGAAGGGAAATTTAAACCTCGGCGTGGAAAAGAAAGGGGAGGGTTTCATTCAAGGCTTAAAAATATCTATATTACTTGACCTTTTGTAGCCTCTCATTTTATAAATTGTTCATTCTTTCAAAAAGAGGGCCAACGATGCAACGCGAGGTCATAAAAGCGAATATGGTTGTTTTTATTGCCAGTTTTTGCACCTTGGTCATTGAACTGGTCGCTGGAAGAATTCTCGCCCCTTATGTGGGAGTCTCTCTCTATACCTGGACCTCCATTATCGGGGTCGTCCTGGCTGGTATTAGTATAGGAGCCTATTTGGGTGGATGGATTGCCGATCGTTATCCTCATCCCTCAACCCTGGGTTGGTTACTCTTTTTCTCTGGCCTGGGAGCCCTCTTCATCTCACCTCTGACCAATCTCATCGGAGGGGCAGAGTTTCGAACGAGTCTAATGGTTCGAATCCTTCTCATCACCACCTTCATCTTTTTCGTCCCTTCCTGTCTTTTAGGAATGATCTCTCCGGTCGTCGTGAAACTCACCTTGAAGAATCTCGAGAAAACGGGTAATGTGGTTGGGAAAATCTATGCCTTCTCCACCCTTGGTTCTATCCTTGGAACCTTTGCTACGGGTTTCTTCCTGATCTCATGGATGGGGACTCGAAAGATTCTCCTGATCATGGGCATCATCCTCATCCTTTCCTCTCTTATTTTTGGTGGATTTTTCGAGAGAAAAAAGGCATTGAGTCTCTACCTTTTCATTCTTTTTCTCATTTTTTTAGCCCTTCCTATCACGGGATGGTATGTTTATGCCGCTCTTCAGTCTGAGGAGGCCACCTCTTTCTCTAATCCAATTCAATCGTTAAGGTATGTGTATCGATGTGCCTTTCAACCTCCTCTCGACGAGGATACTTATTTTTATAAGGAGAGCGATTACTATACCATTAAATTGAAACGGAGTATTCGAGGGGATAATGGAAACCGTCTGGAATCCATGATCCTCGATCACCTGGTTCATTCTTATACCGATTTAAAGGATCCCCTCTATCTTGAATACGAATATATCCGAATCTATGAGGAATGGGTGCGATGGAAGGCAAGGAAGAAGGATTCCTTTAAGGCCCTCTTTCTTGGAGGAGGAGGATATACATTTCCTCGATTTATTGAAGCGAAATATCCCAAAGCAGAGATTCAGGTCGTGGAGATCGACCCCGAAATCACCCGGGTCGTTCATCAATATCTCGGAGTCTCAAAGGATACCCGAATCCAATCCTTTAATGAGGATGGGCGATGGTTCGTAATGAATTGCAAAGAGAAAGCGAGTTTCGATTTCATCTTTGGAGATGCCTTCAATGACCTCTCGATTCCATATCATCTCACCACCAAAGAGTTTGCCATCCAATTGAAGGCCCTTCTTAAACCTGACGGAATCCTTCTTGCCAATGTCATCGACAGTTTTAAGAAAGGGAGATTCATGCCTTCCTATATCCGAACCCTTGAAGAGGTCTTTGGAAAAGGGAATGTCCATCTGGTGACCCTCAGTTCAGACTATGACCATATTGGAATCAGTACCCATGTCGTGGTCGCCAGCCCTCAACCCCTGGAGATTGACGATTTTATAAAATTCATCCATAAGGAAAAGGGAAAAGAAGTGACCTCCCATGTGATGCCCCAGGATCGTCTCCAACAATATCTCAAGGAAAGGGACTGGATGGTCTTGACAGATGACCATGTGCCCGCTGATAATTTAATCGCTCCTATTTTTGAAGAACGTTTTGGATATCGTCAACCATAAGGAAGGAAAAGGTGGAGGAGAAAAAAGATTTTGTAATGGTCACGGTTTCTGGGCCCGATAAGCCAGGCATCACTGCAGCCTTCGGTAAGATTTTGGTTGAAAATGGCGTGGAGATCGTGGATATCGAGCAGGCTTCCCTTCAGGACTTCCTTGGTCTCTCTTTTTTGCTCGATATGAGTGGAGCCACGAAATCCAAGGATAGTGTTCTGAAGGATCTCCTTTTTGAGGCCAGCCGTCTTCAGCTCCATCTCAACTTTCGACTCTTTACCGAAAAGGAAGTCAAAGCCAGAAACAATCGTAATCTCTTCGTTCTCACTTATTTTGGGGATACACGGGCCCTTGCTGAGATCTCAAGCATCCTTGCAGAAGAGAATGCCAATATCGAGATGATTACAAATCTGACCCGGCACTGCGCGAGCTGCGTGGAGTTAACCATCGATGTGAATGGGGTGAAGAACCTCAGTGAGCTAAAGTCCAGGGTCCTCGCTAAAAGCCACGAGTTAAATATCGACCTTGCCCTCCAGAAGATGGAGGCCTATCGGAAAAATAAGAGGCTGGTCTTTTTCGATATGGATAGCACCTTGATCGAGATGGAGATTATCGATGAGATGGCCAAAAGGGCAGGTGTGTTTAAGGAGGTTTCAAGGATCACGGAGAAGGCCCGCCGGGGGGACATCGATTTTGAAGAGGCTCTGACCCAGCGGGTCGCCCTGCTGAAAGGATTGAGAATTCAAGAGCTTGAGGAGATTCGAAAGGAGATGAGGCTTTCCGAAGGAGCCGAGGAGCTGGTGAGGACTCTTAAACGATTGGGTTATAAATTAGGGGTGGTCAGTGGAGGTTTTCATTACTTTGCGGATTATTTAAAAGATAAATTGAGCCTCGACTTTGCCTACGCCAATCGATTAGAAGTCAAGGGAGGAAAACTGACGGGAAGGGTGGTAGGAGAGATAGTCGATAGCACTTTTAAAGCCAAGATTATTCATATGGTCGCAACCCGTGAAGGGGTCCTTTTAGATCAGACGGTCGCCGTAGGGGATGGGGCCAATGACATATTGATGTTAGGTCAAGCAGGATTAGGAATCGCCTATAATGCAAAAGGAAGGCTTGATCGGGTGGCCAATATGAGTCTGGGACGAGCCAGACTTAAAAATCTCCTCTATCTTTTAGGAGTCACTGAGGAAGAGATGGAAGGCTGGAGTGCCTGCGAGACCTCCTCAGAAAGATCAAAATAAAGAAAGGATTCGAAAATGGCAAGAGAGAGAAAGCGAGCGAGGAAGAAGAGCGAAGAGAAGCCGAGATGTGGACTTTGTGGAAAGAGTCGAAAATTGACTAAAACCGAATGTTGCGGTCAGTGGATCTGTGATGACGAAGACAAATACGTCCTTTTCTCCTATGCGAGAAATAGTTGTTACAGAAACCATCGAAGATATACCCTTTGTGGTTATCATTACGCTGAGGAACATCCAGGACACTGGAAGGATTGTCCCATTTGCCGAAATGATTTTGAAACAGAACTCTATGTCTATTATGGAACGAATGAATACAACTTTGAAAAATTGGAAAATCCCCCTTCTTATTTACCCACTCGATGCTCAAAATGTGGAGAGATTATCTCCCTTGGATACGACAGTTACACAAGGGCTGGGGATGAGTACTGGTGCGAGGGTTGTTCTCAAAAGGAGATGGAAGCCCTTTATCTCCGAACCAAACATTAAAGATCAGGTCTCTGAAATCTTTTTTTCTTCTTCCAGTGGAAGGTCCCTGAAGTAAGGTCTTTCTTTTTGATTGAATTCGAGCAAGGTTTTAAATTTCTCTAAAGCCGCGCCTGAGTCTATGGATTGTTCGGCTATCTTGATCCCTTCCTGAAGACTTCGTGCTTTCCCCGATACGAAAAAAGCACCCGCTGCGTTCAAAATCGTAATTTCTCTCTTTGCTCCTCTTTGTCCCTTAAGAATACTCAGAATGATCTCTGCGTTTTCCTGCTTCATTCCTCCCCTTATCTCTTCAACCCTTCTCCTCTTCATTCCAACCTCCTCGGGCTCTATGAAATAACTTTTAACCTCATCCCTTAGGATTTCTGTAACCTTCGTTTTTCCGGTAATACTCATCTCATCCAATGTATCTTCCCCATAAATAACCAGTCCCCTCTGAATTCCAAGATGTTTCAAGACCCATCCCATTTTTTCAGTGATTCCAGGATCATAAACACCCAGAACCTGAAACTCGGCGCATGAAGGATTGAGGATAGGATCGAGGAGATTAAACAGGGTTCTTATTCCGATCCTCTGCCGAATTGAGAGGATGGGTTCCCAGTCGTTCTGAATTAAACGTTCGTCGATAAAACCTATTCCTATCTCCTTCAAGGAGCGCTCCAGTTGAGTTCGGGTGAGATCCAAGTTGATTCCTAAGGCATCGAGCACCTCTGCACACCCACAGAATGGAGAGAAGGATCTTCTTACAGTTTTTGCCACTTTGAGTCCTCCCCCTGCAATGACAAAGGCGGTTGCCGTCGAGATGTTAAATAGATAGGTTCCGCCTCCCATGGGCTGAGTTGTTCGAAGGATCGTCTCCCTTTCGATGGTGATTTCCTCCCGATCAAGACAGATGACCCCTTTACCTGCATCCAATTTAGAGAGCCTTTTCCTGAACACATGGGCTGCCGCTGTGATCTCTTCTACGGTTTCCCCTTTCATCCTCAGTGCTGTCAAAAAGGAGGCAATCTGGGCAGGAGAGGCCCTTTTGGATAAAATCTCTTCTACCACCTCTTCCATTTCCTTACCAGATAAATCTTTCCTCAAAACCATCTTTCCAATCGCCTCTTTAATCATTTTTCTCTCCTCCTTGATATGAATTGGAATGGTTCTTTGTGAACCTGAAAATAAAAAAGGCTATGGTCAATTTCCATAGCCTTTTTATTCTCTCTCAGTAAAATGGGATTATATAAAAAGGCCATGGGAAGCCTCGAGGCTGCCCATGGCCCTTGATTTAAAATTTCAACATTAGGGTGGCACTGGGCAGACCTCCTCGTTTTTCTGCCAGCACCACCCACGATTTTCTTTTAAACCAAATCTTTCTCTCATTTTTATAAATAAATTAACAAGTTTTTAATTCTCTGTCAATAAAATTCTCATTTCCTCAGTAACCCCTCTGATTTACTTTCTTTTTTACTCCTCCATCCCTTCGCTGTTTATGAATGGCTTTTCGGCCTCTTCAGAGGCTACGGGTACTCCTCTCTGGGTCCGTAGAAGTTCCATCTTTTTCAAGGGCCTTTCGAGTTGGGTCCTTCGGGTGGTCATAAGGGCATCATATTCCCTTTGAAGATCTCCTATCCTCTTACCCAATTGCTCGAATCTCTTTAAAAACTCCTCCCACTGCTTCCGGAATGCCCCTAACAGGGAGAGGATTTCATTAGAAGTCTGTTCCAAAGCAAAATGATCCACTGCCTGTCGAATCACGGCTAACACAGCAAAGAGGGTGAGAGGGGAACAGAAGACGACTCGATGTTTCATCCCCTCGTCAAGAATGGAGTTATCCTGTTCATGGATGAAGGCGTAGATCTGTTCATTGGGGATAAAGAGAAGGACATAATCGAGCGTATTCTGTTCAGGATCAATATATTCCCGGGTCGTCACTTCTTTGATCCTTGCCTTGACGTCTCGTAAGAAATCATTCCGGTACCTTACCCTTTCCGTTTCGGACTTCGCTTCGAGATACCGGAGATAGTTATCCAGGGGGAACTTGACATCCATATGGAGTTTCAGGTTTCGAGGTAAAAGGAAGGTAAAATCGGGCCTTGAACCAGGACCCTCTATGGCCTTCTGTTTTAAATAATTGACATTTTCGATAAAACCAGCCAATCGTAAAACATCCTCTGCCATCCGCTCCCCCCATTGACCTCTTGCCTTTGTACTACTGAGGGCTTCTCTGAGGGTCTGGGTGGTCTGCATCAAGAGAGTCGTCTGTTCACTTGCAACCTTTAACTGATGAGACAGCTCTCCAAACTTCTCAGCCCGGTCCTTCTCGAGTTCTTTGATGAGACTCGATACCTTTTCTAACTCCGTTGCCATCCGTTTTAACTCTTGATCAATGAGGCCCTTTTTGGCCTCCAGTTCCTTGGAACTTACCTCCCTCTCCGATTCTAATTTGGCCTTGGCCAGTTTTAAAAACTCCTCGGTCGAAGTGGCAAGGGCTTCGAGAGAGAGCTTCCCGAAATTGGTCTTGATATTCTCCATCAGGGTTTCTATATGGGATTGGCGCTCGGATTCGCTCTTTCGAAAGATCTCCTCAGCTAATTCTTTGGCCGTTTTTCCTTGAATGATCCCCAGGAGATAGGCAGCTATCAAACCCAACAGGAATCCAGCCAAGAATACCATTCCCACCATCACCCAGTTCATCATCGTCTCCATCCAAAACTCATTCTCATTTCTCCTCCTGACCCCCTATTTTTGAGTAAAGTTTTTTAATTGTCAAACAGTTTTTAAAAGAAACATGGATTTTGGAAATACTCCTCTCGGGCTTAAAATGATCTCCCTCTTCATTGATGGATTACGAAACTCGCCTCTTTACCCTTGATAATTGGAAAGGATTTGATTATCTTTAAAAGAGATCCTGTTTGGTTTGAAATAAATAGGAGATCGGGTTGATAGGATAAAAGTTTCAGGAGGAAAAAGATGCCCATTTACGAATATCAATGTCGAAAGTGTGGAAAGATTTTTGAGAAGATCCAAAAATGGAATGAAGGGCCTGATACGGTGTTCTGTCCTCAGTGTGGAGAGGGAAATCCTGAAAAACTTCTCTCTTGCTTCTCCTCTTCCAAAGGAAAGGAATCTCCCTCTTCTTGTGGCCCTACTCCGTCTACCCGATTTTCCTGAGCCTGAAGAGGCTCGGCGGTTCGCCGAGAATCAAAGAGAGTTATTTCTCTTTTTCTTCACCCTTCTTCTTGGGCTTCACCTTCTCGATGACTTCCTTTGCTTTCTCAATCGTGGATTTCTTCTCTTTGGCTGGCGAATAGGTTACCAATTCCACCATGGAGAGAGGGGCTCCATCTCCCTGACGCCAGCCCAATCGGTAAATTCGAGTATAGCCACCCTCTCGATCCTTCATCTGGGGAGCAATTTGATCGAAGAGTTTCTTTACGATACTTTCATTCCGAAGGAGGGCAAAGGCCTGTCTTCGAGCATGAAGGGTCCCCTTTTTCCCTAATCCAATGATCTTATCGGCCCAGCTTCTAAGTTCTTTCCCCTTGGCCAAGGTTGTTCGGATTCGCTCATGCTTGATGAGTGAGACGAGCATATTTCTAAACATGAGCTCCCGATGTTTGGTATGCCGGCTCAATTTCCTTCCCTTCACTCGATGTCTCATCCTCGTCTCCCTATCCGACCATTTCGGACTTCATCTCTTCTTCTCCCTTCAATTTCTTGGGAGGCCAATTCTCCAATTTCATTCCGAGGCTGAGTCCCATACTGGCCAAAATCTCCTTAATTTCGTTAAGAGACTTTCGACCAAAATTCTTTGTCGCTAAAATCTCTGCCTCTGTCTTTTGAACCAGATCTCCGATGAGTTTGATATTGGCATTTTTTAAACAGTTTGCAGATCGCACGGAAAGCTCCAGTTCGTCGACGCTCCGAAGGAGATTCTCATTAAATTTCTCCGTCTCCTGTTGCTCTTCGGTGTGAGAGGTCTCCTCCTCTTCTTCCTCCTCGAAAGAAATAAAGATAGAGAGTTGATCTTTTAAAATCTTGGCCGCTTGAGCGACCGCCTCTTCAGGATCAATGCTCCCGTCCGTCCACACTTCAAGAGTCAATCGATCGTAGTCTGTAATTTGACCCACTCGGGCATTGGTGACCGTATAGTTCACCTTTTTAATGGGAGAAAAGATCGCATCGATAGGGATGGTTCCGATGGGCTGAGATTCATCCTTGTTTCGTTCCGCTGGAACATAGCCCCTTCCCATCTTGACCATCATCTCCATCGAAAGCTTCGCATCTTTGGAAAGAGTGGCTAAATGATGATCAGGGTTAAGGATCTCCACTGCATCCCCCGTAATGATATCCCCAGCCTTAAGTTCTTTGGGGCCTTCTGCTTTCACCCGAATCAACTTGGGCCCTTCGGTATGGAGTTTCAACCGAACCTCTTTTAGGTTTAAGATGATCTCCGTCACATCTTCCCGGACTCCGGGGATTGTAGAGAATTCATGGAGCACCCCTTCGATCTTCACCGAGGTGATCGCTGCCCCTTGAAGGGAGGAAAGGAGAATCCGTCTGAGAGAGTTCCCAATGGTGATTCCAAACCCTCTTTCAAGAGGTTCCGCGATGAACTTCCCATAGAAAGGGGTCAATGTCTCCTTTTCCACCTCTAACCGCTTGGGTCGAATGAGACCTTTCCAACTTTTATGAATCATATAACCTCCCCCTTTAAGCAAGGGTTAAACATTTGGGTTTCCTGTGTGAAAAAGGATCATTTAGAATAGAGCTCCACGATTAACTTTTCCTGGACAGGAAAATCTATGTCTTGCCGAGTTGGCATTGCCTTTACAGTCCCCCTCATCTGGTCCTTATCCAATTCCAACCAGGAAGGGATTCCTCTCCGGGCGACCCCTTCCAGGGCCTCCAGAATTCGAGCCATCTTTTTACTCTTCTCATTGGGTTCAATCACATCTCCAGGTTTAACCAGGTAAGAGGGGATATTCACTTTGGATTGATTGACCAAGAAGTGACTATGCCGAACGAGCTGTCTGGCCTCATTTCTGGAGTTGGCAAAACCCAGGCGATACACGGTATTGTCCAATCGACGTTCAAATAGGACAAGGAGATTTTCACCTGTAATCCCCCTTTGACGCTCTGCCTTCTCAAAGGTATTTCGAAACTGTTTCTCTAAGAGACCATAGATCCTTTTCACTTTCTGTTTTTCCCGAAGTCGAAGCCCGTAGTCGGAAGCTTTCGGTCGGTTCTGGCCGTGTTGCCCGGGGGCATAGTTTCTCCGCTCAAAGGCACACTTCTCCGTATAACACCTCTCTCCTTTCAGAAAGAGTTTCAGATTTTCCCTCCGGCAAAGCCGACACGTTGACTCTCTATATCTTGCCAAGGTGGACCCTCCTTATACTCGTCTTCTCTTTGGAGGACGACAACCATTATGGGGAATGGGCGTGACATCCTTGATCATATGAATCCGAAGGCCTGCGGCCTGAAGGGCTCTAAGGGCGGACTCCCTCCCCGCTCCAGGACCCTTCACATAGACGTCCACGGTCCGCATCCCATGTTCCATCGCCTTCTTTGCTGCATCCTCAGCAGCCATCTGAGCTGCAAAAGGGGTCCCTTTTCTGGATCCCTTGAATCCCTGTGATCCTGCGCTGGACCAGGTGATGACATTCCCTTCCATATCGGTGATCGTGATAATCGTATTGTTAAACGTCGCCTGAATATGGGCGATTCCCGTCTGAACATTCTTTTTTACCTTCTTCTTTTTCCCTCCTGGCCCGGTGGCCATAACCTTCCTCCTTTACGCCTTCTCTTTCTTCTTTCCAATGATGGCCCTTCGAGGTCCCTTCCTCGTCCTCGCATTAGTATGGGTCCGTTGACCTCGAACAGGAAGGCCTCGCCTGTGCCGAAGCCCCCGATAGGATCCAATATCCATCAATCGTTTAATATTAGTGGCCACCTCCCTTCGAAGATCCCCTTCGACCTTGTATTCCTGTTCAATAATATCTCGGATGCGAACCACTTCTGCTTCGGTCAATTGATGGACACGAGTATCCTTGTTCACCCCTGCTTTTTCAAGAATCTTATTCGCCGAAGGTCTCCCGATCCCATAAATATAGGTAAGAGCAATCTCCACTCTTTTATCCCTTGGAAGGTCTACACCGGCAATTCGTGCCATAGATTTCTCCTTAAATGAGTAATAGGGTTCAGCCCTGCCTCTGCTTATGTTTGGGATTTTCGCAGATGACTCGAACGACTCCTTTCCTCTTCACAATCTTACATTTATCACAAATCTTCTTAACCGATGCTCTCACTTTCACGGGTTTCTCCTATGATTAAAGACCTTTCCCTCGAAAAGATCCAAAGGGGAAAGACCCAGTCTTCTCTCTATTCTACTTTTCTCTAAAAATAATCCTTCCCCGGGTGAGATCGTAAGGAGAAAGCTCCACTGTCACCTTGTCTCCAGGAAGGATTTTAATGAAATGCATCCTCATCTTCCCGGAGATATGGGCAAGCACTCTATGCCCGTTGGGCAATTCCACCCGAAACATAGCGTTGGGAAGGGTTTCAATGACCTTCCCTTCAACTTGGATCGCCTCTTCCTTTGGCATTGGAACTCCCCTTCTCCTACCCTTTTCTTATTTCTTAAAAGGACCTCATCTCAATCGCCTGAACGATTCGATCAAAGATTTGATTCTGCGAGCCTATTCCATTGATCGACCGGAGGAGACTCTTTTCTTTATAATATTGGATGAGAGGAGCGGTTTGGCGTTCATATTCCTTTAAGCGCATCCGGATGGTCTCCTCTTGATCATCTTCTCTCTGATAGAGAGGACCTCCACACCGATCACAGATCCCATCTTTTTTTGGAGGAGAAAAAATAATGTGATACATGGCTCCGCACAACTTACATGTTCTTCGACCGGTCAGCCTCCGAACGAGCTCTTCGGTCTCCACCTCGATATTGATCACGTGATGGAGGGTCCTTTCCATCTTTTGAAGAATCTTTTGGAGGGCTTCGGCCTGAGGGATCGTTCTCGGAAAACCATCCAGAATAAATCCCGAATGACAATCCGAATCGTTCAGCCGCCCTTCAATGATTCCGATGACCACCTCGTCGGGAACGAGTTGACCCTTTTCCATAAACCTTTTAGCTTCTTTCCCTAAGGCTGTCTCCCTTCTCACAGCCTCCCTCAAGATATCCCCGGTTGAAATTTGGGGAATATGGTATCGGTTCACCAAGAGCTGAGCTTGCGTCCCTTTCCCTGCCCCAGGAGGGCCCAACAAAATTAAATTCATCCAAAGATCTCCCTATTCTTAATAGTCAATCTATCCTCTCCTACCCTTCAGCCTCCCCTTCCTCATCAACCCTTCATAATGTCTGGAGAGCATATGGGCTTCAATCTGTTGTACCGTATCCAAGGCGACTCCCACGACAATTAATAAGGCTGTCCCTCCAAAATAGAAAGGGACATTGAATTTTCGAATCAGAATAGTGGGAAGGACACAGATCGCCGAGACATAAATAGCCCCTCCGAGGGTGATTCGGGTAAGGACCTTATCGATATACTCCGCCGTCTTCTGCCCGGGACGTATCCCGGGGATATATCCCCCGAATTTTTTCATATTCTCGGCCACATCATTTGGATTAAAAGTTACAGCCGTATAAAAATAACAGAAGAAGATAATAAAGCCCACATAAAGGAGGTTATAAAGGATTTCTCCCGGTCCTAAATGGCGGAGAATAGATTGAATCCAACCATGGGATTCGATCCAGGGTTTGGGTAAAAAATTCGCAATGGTAAGAGGAAACATCAAAATAGAAGAAGCAAAGATCGGGGGGATGACTCCTGATGTATTTAATTTTAAAGGGAGATGGGTCGATTGGCCTCCGTAGACTCTCCGTCCAACAATCCTCTTGGCATACTGAACAGGAAGCCTTCTTTGCCCTGTTTCAATAAAGATGATGACGGCCACCACCAGGATCATGAGGAGGATAACCAGAAGAATCGTGATGATACTCATCTGGCCGACCCGAAACAGCTCATAGGTGCTGGCGATGGCATTTGGCATTCTGGCTACAATCCCTGCGAAGATGATAAGGGAGATTCCATTGCCAATCCCTCTCTCCGTAATCTGTTCACCCAGCCACATGATGAAGGCCGTCCCTGCCGTCAGGGTGATGACGGTCATGAGCCGAAAGGACCAGCCCGGTGTAAGGACTATCATCTCCCCGGCTGCCCCCCGCATATTCTCAAGCCCAACCGCAATCCCAAATCCTTGAATCATGCTGAGAAGAACTGTCCCGTATCGGGTGTATTGAATGATCTTCTTTCTTCCCAGCTCCCCTTCCTTCTGGAGTTGGGCAAGATAGGGGATAACCACGGTAAGGAGTTGAAGAATGATGGAGGCACTAATATAGGGCATGATCCCTAAAGCAAAGACAGACAACCTCTCCAAAGCCCCTCCTGAGAACATATCGATCAGGCTAAAAAGGGTTCCCTTGGCCTGGGCAAAGAAAGAGGCTAAGGCATCTCCATTGATCCCTGGGGTTGGAATGTGGACTCCAATCCGATAGATCGCTAAGAAGAAGAGGGTATATAGAATCCTTCGTTTCAGCTCCGGGATTTTAAAAATATTTTGAGCCCCTGAGATCATGTTTGGATCACCTCGATTTTTCCAGAGGCGGCCTCCACTTTTCTTCGGGCTTCCTCACTCACCTGATGAACACGGAGGGTTAAAGGATGCTGAAGTTCTCCATCCGAAAGGAGTTTAATCTTTTCCCCTTTTTTACAAAGGCCTGATTCATAGAGGGTCTGAGGCTCGATGACGCTATGGGGAGGAAAACGATTAAGATCTCTGAGATGGATAAGGCTCACTTTCTCTTTAAAAGGATTCTTAAATCCCCTCTTGGGAAGGCGTCGTTGAAGGGGCATCTGCCCCCCTTCAAATCCTGCTTTTGTCCCCCTTCCAGAACGGGCATTCTGGCCTTTATGTCCGCGACAGGCTGTTTTTCCGTGCCCTGAGCCGATCCCTCTTCCAACCCGTTTCCTCTTCTTCCTCGATCCTTCCGGAGGTTTCAACCTCTCTAAAACCATTTTTCTTTCCTCACTCCAAGACTTCTACCAGATGACGCACATGGGCGATCATCCCTCGAACCTCAGGCCGATTCGGTAGCACGAGGGTTTGATGGAGTCGTCTAAATCCCATGGCCTTGATTATCTTCTTTTGAATTTCAGGCCTCCCAATCGTACTTCTGACCCATTTCACCGTAATCACAGGGGATGTGGGATCAATGGTCTTCATCTTTTGAACCATTCTTCTCGGATTCCCTCTCTTGCCTCTTTTTGAGAACCTCTTCTGGATATTTCAATTGGTTAAAAGCTTGAAAGGTTGCCTTGATCAGATTGTGAGGATTGTTCGAACCTAAAGATTTCGTCAGGATATTCTCAATCCCCGCCGATTCTGCAAGGGCCCGAACGATCGAACCGGCGATCACTCCTGTCCCTTCAGAGGCCGGTTTCAGAAGGACTTTCGATGCCCCAAACTTACCCATAACCTCATAAGGGATGGTTTTGTTGATAATGGGAACCTTGATCAGATTCTTTCTAGCCTGGTCAATAGCCTTCCGGATGGCTTCTGGAACTTCATTGGCCTTTCCTAAACCGCTTCCAACATGACCCTTCCCATCTCCTACGACCACAAGGGCACTGAAGCTGAAGCGTCTCCCCCCCTTGACCACTTTTGCCACTCGGCTGATATGAACCACTCGGTCCGTTAATTCCAATGTATTGGGATCAATCTTCGCCAAGGTTTCGTCCTCCCCTAAAAACTCAAGCCGGCGGCCCTTGCGGCTTCCGCCAATGCCTTTACTCTTCCATGGTAGCGATATCCATTCCGATCAAATACCACTTTCTGAATCCCTCGCTCCAGACACTTCTTCGCGATCAACTCCCCTACCTTCTTGGCCGCCTCCACATTGCCGGTCGACCGGAGAGACCCTCTAATTTCAGGGCTAAGGGTAGAGGCTGAAACTAAGGTATTTCCGGTTGAATCCACAATGACTTGGGCATAGATATGTTTTAAACTTCGAAAGACATTCAGACGGGGCCGCTGTTCTGTGCCTTGAATCCGACCTCGAACTCTCCTCTTTCTTTTCATCCTTGCCAGCAGCTTCTTACTCTTCATGGGTTTCCCAATCTTCTCCTTACGCCTTCGTCTTCCCTACCTTCTTACGCACCCGTTCCCCAAGATAACGGATTCCCTTCCCTTTATAGGGTTCCGGAGGTTTAATGGAACGGAGTTTGGCTGCCACATTTCCCAATAACTGTTTATCAATCCCTTTCAGGGTAATAAGGGTCTGTCTCTCTACCTCCGCCTTTATTCCCTCTGGTAATGGAAAAAGAACAGGGTGGGAAAAACCCAGGGAAAGCTTTAGATCGTTTCCTTGGGTCTCTGCCCGAAATCCAACCCCCACAATCTCAAGTTTCTTCTCAAAGCCCTGTGAGACTCCTGTCACCATATTGGCAATGAGGCTACGGGTCAGTCCATGGAGAGCCTTTAAGGAACGTTGATCATTGGAACGTTGAACGAAGAGTCTCTCTCCATCTACGAAGACAG
>JBBIMX010000010.1:35514-42689 GCA_037444165.1 Deltaproteobacteria bacterium
GAAGGAAGATGATGGATGAGCTGCCCTTTGGGGCCCTTGATCTCTACCTTTGAATGATCAGAGCTGACGGTGACCCCTTTTGGCAAAACAATAGGCATCTTTCCAATGCGTGACATAATCACTCCTAAAGTAATCTACCAGACATAACAGAGAACCTCTCCTCCTACATGATATTTCCTTGCCATCTGATCTGTAAGGATTCCTTTGGAGGTTGAAAGGATGGAAATTCCCAAACCTCCTCTTACAGAGGGGAGATGGTCCGTATCGACATAAACCCTGCGACCGGGTTTGCTGACCCGTTGAATATGGATGACCCCTTTGCGGTTCTCATCATACTTTAGAAAGATTTGAATCTTTCGATGTTGATTCTCTCCCGAAAGGACTTTAAAGTTCTTAATAAATCCTTCTCCCTTGAGAATTTTTACGATCTCATGTTTGATCCGAGAGTAAGGAACCTCTACCTTCTCAAATCCAGCTTTTGAACCATTGCGAATAATGGTAAACATATCGGCGATTGGATCAGTCATGGACATAAGGGCTCCCTCTTTACCAACTGGCCTTAATGACTCCAGGAATATCTCCCTGAGAGGCGTGTTTCCTGAAACAGATCCGACACATATTAAATTTTCGTAAAAATGCCCTGGGTCTCCCACAGAGCGGGCATCGGTTGTACTGACGGACTTTAAACTTCTGGGGTCTCTGAGCCTTAATCATTAAAGAAAGTTTAGCCAAAGGTGTGTCCTCCTAAGTAGTTCCAAAGATTTTACCGATTAGGATTCCTAATTCCGGAACGGCATCCCTAAAAGCCTCAACAACTCCTTGCCTTCCTCATCCGTCTTTGCCGTGGTGACGATGACAATGTTCATCCCTTTCACTTTATCAATCTTATCATACCGGATCTCGGGAAAGATGAGTTGCTCGCGAATTCCTAAGGCATAATTTCCTCTCCCATCAAAGGATTTCCCTGATACCCCTTTAAAATCTCTTACTCTCGGCAAAGCGACATTGACCAAGCGATTAAAGAATTCATACATTCTATCTTTCCGAAGGGTCACCATCACCCCAATCGGCATTCCTGCTCTCAATTTAAATTGAGCAATGGATTTCCTCGCTTTGGTGACCACCGGTTTTTGCCCTGTAATGAGACTCAGCTCTTGAACGGCAGAATCTAAAATCTTGATGTTCTGAATCGCTTCTCCCAGCCCCATATTAATGACAATCTTTTCAAGCCTGGGAACCTCCATCCTGTTTTTATAATTAAATCGTTTCATTAAAGCAGGAACGACCTTCTCCTGATAGATCTCCTTTAACTTGGCCATACTCTCACCTACTTATCAAATAGCTCTCCACATTTTCGACAGAATCGAACTTTTTTACCTTCTTCAATGATGCGATAACCAATTCGGACGGGTTTATTGCACTTTTCACAAAGGAGCATCACGTTAGAGAGATGAAGAGGTGCTTCTTTCTCAAGAATTCCTCCTTGCCTCTGTCGACCATGAGGACGGGTATGCCGTTTTACAAAATTTATCTTCTCAACAATCACCCTCTCTTTTTCGGGTAGGATTCGTAATACTCGACCACTTTTCCCCTTTTCCTTTCCAGCAATGACCATAACCAGATCATTCTTCTTGATATGAAACTTAGGACCGATCATCCTCTCTCCTCACTTTTACAGAACCTCTGGAGCCAATGAAATGATCTTCATAAATTTTTTTGCTCGCAGTTCCCTGGCCACCGGGCCAAAGATTCGAGTGCCAATGGGTTCTCCCTGAGGGTTAATCAGGACGGCTGAGTTGTCATCGAACTTGATATAGGAACCATCGGGACGTCTCACCTCTTTTTTAGTCCTCACAATCACAGCCCGGGCCACATCCCCTTTTTTAATCTTAGAATTTGGGAGCGCATCCTTTACCGAAACGACGATGACATCGCCAAGGGTAGCATATTTTCTGCGAGTCCCCCCTAAGACTTTGATGCACCCTACCTTTTTGGCTCCCGAATTATCAGCAACTTCAAGAATGGTCCTCATCTGAATCATCATCCACTCCTGTTCAAGCGGCCTTTTCCAATATCTCTTTCACTCGCCATCTCTTTTCCCGACTGAGAGGCCGACTCTCGATCAGCAGGACTTTATCTCCCACACGGCATTCGTTCCTCTCATCGTGGGCCTTTACCTTTTTCCTCTTCCGTATATATTTTTTGTAGACAGGATGAAGTACCAAACGATTCACCATGACGACGACGGTCTTATCCATCTTGTCACTGGTGACGACTCCAATCAATGTCTTTCTCTTTTTTCGTTCTCCCATCTCCTCTATTTCCCTTTCCCTAAACCCTTCTCACGAAGGAGGGTCTTAATTCGAGCGATCTCCTTCTTGACCTGAGAGATTCTTGCCACATTCTCGAGCTGTCCTGTGGCATGTTGAAATCGAAGATTAAGAAGCTCCTCTCGAAGAGTCTTCTCCTTTTCTAACAGTTCTCCTTCACTCAGAAGTCTGAGCTCCTTTGCTTTCATGAATGGACCCCCCTGGCTACAAATCTTGTCTTGATGGGGAGTTTATGGGATGCCAAAAGGAAGGCCTCTCTTGCCCTTTCTTCTGGAACTCCCTCCATTTCATAGAGAATTCGTCCTGGTCGGATCACTGCCACCCAATCCTCAGGGGGTCCCTTTCCTTTTCCCATCCGGGTCTCTGCTGGCTTTTTCGTAATGGGCTTATCAGGAAAGATTCGAATCCATACCCGTCCTGTTCTCTTAATGAATCGAGTAATCGCAATTCGCGCTGCCTCAATCTGTCTTGACGTCAACCAACCACATTCGAGGGCCTGAAGTCCATAGTCTCCAAAGTTGAGGGTGTTTCCACGATAGGCCGCTCCTTTCATCCTTCCTTTCTGCATCTTTCGATATTTTGTCTTCTTCGGCATCAACATAACGATATATTCCCTTAATCAAAAATGGACTGCCGGGTTTTAAAATTCCCTCATTTATATAGGTCGCTCCTCCCCTTCTCTGGTGGGGAAGACTTCTCCCTTAAAAATCCAAACCTTAACCCCGATGACCCCGTAGGTTGTCTTGGCCTCAGCGAGTCCATAATCAATATCTGCTCGAAGGGTGTGGAGGGGAACTCGTCCCTCGCGATACCACTCACTTCTGGCCATCTCCGCTCCTCCCAGTCTTCCGGATACAGCAATTTTAATCCCTTTGGCTCCCAATTTCATCGCAGAGGTCACCGCTCTCTTCATGGCCCTTCGAAATCCGACTCGCCGTTCCAGCTGCAGGGCCACATTTTCTGCAACCAATTGGGCATCAAGCTCAGCCCGCTTGACCTCCTGAATATTAATAAATACCTCTTTCTGGGTCATCCTTTGGAGCTCATTCTTGAGGTTTTCCACCTCTGCTCCTTTCTTCCCAATGATAATACCAGGTCGCGCCGTATGGATCGTCACCTTTACCTTCTTCGCCTTGCTCGCCGCTCGTTCAATCTCAATCTTTGAGACCCCCGCATGGTAAAGCTTTTTCTTCAGAAAGTCTCGAATCTTGATATCTTCGATCAGCAGTTGGGGGTAATCCTTCTCAGCAAACCACCGAGAATTCCATTCCTTGATATATCCTAATCGAAACCCAATGGGATGAACTTTTTGACCCAAGGCGCTTCCTCCTTTCACCTCTCATCCAGAATAATAGTAATATGACTCGTCCTTTTCCGGATCATGGTAGCCCGACCGAGAGCCCGGGGGATATAACGTTTCCAAGTAGGCCCCTGGTCTACCGTGATTCTTTTGATATAGAGCCGGTCGAGATCAATGGTCTTCTTCTGTTGGGCATTAGCAATCGCTGATTTCAATAATTTGAGAATCACCCGTGAAGCCGCCTTCTTCGTGAAAGAGAGAATATTGACCGCCTCCTCCGAGCCCTTCCCCCGAATCAGGTTAGCCACTAACCTTGCCTTCCTCGGAGCTAATCGTGCAAATCTCAACCTCGCCCTGACTTCCATTCCTTTTCCCTTCCCTCTATCCTGTCTTCCCTTTTACTTTCGTTTTGCGATCCCCCGAATGTCCATGGAAGGTTCGGGTTGGAGAAAATTCTCCTAATTTATGACCCACCATCTCCTCGGTTACAAAGACAGGAATAAATTTCTTCCCATTATGGACAGCAAAAGTCAGACCCACCATCGAAGGAATGATTGTGGAGCGTCTTGACCAGGTCTTGATCACCTTTGGTTCTTTGGACCTTCGAGCCTCTTCGATCTTTTTCAGTAAGTGCTCATCGACAAAGGGTCCCTTCTTGAGCGAACGGGCCATTAATCTCTCCTCTTTAAAATATATTTATCTGTCGATTTATTCCTTCTTGTTTTCTTTTCCGGGACACCCCATGGGGTGCAAGCAGGTCTTCCTCCAGAGCTCTTTCCCTCACCCCCTCCGAGAGGATGGTCAATGGGGTTCATCGCTACTCCTCGAACCACTGGACGTCTTCCTAACCATCTTGAGCGTCCTGCCTTTCCCAAGGAAATATTCTCATGCTCAATATTACTCACCTGACCAATGGTCGCATAACATTCCTGCAGGACCAATCGAACCTCACCAGAAGGAAGTTTGATTTGGGCATACTTCCCTTCCTTGGCCATCAACTGCCCAGCCGCTCCAGCGCTTCGAATGAGCTGACCTCCTTTCCCAATCTTAAGTTCAATATTATGAATGAGTGTCCCTGTCGGAATATTCTTCAAAGGGAGAGCATTCCCAGGTTTAATATCTGCATTGGGACTGGCCATGACCTCATCCCCTACCTTCAATTGGTCGGGGGCAAGGATATAGCGTTTTTCTCCATCTTTATAAACGAGCAATGCGATCCTGGCAGAACGATTGGGATCATATTCAATCGAGACCACTTTTGCTGGAATCTCTCTCTTATCCCTTCTAAAGTCGATGATCCGATATAACCTTTTGTGACCTCCCCCCCGATGCCACGCGGTAATCCTTCCATAGCAATTTCGGCCTCCGGTCTTTTTTAAAGGAACCAGAAGACTCTTCTCGGGTTCGATAGACGTGATCTCTTCAAAATCTGAAACGGTCATAAACCGTCTGCCAGGAGAGGTCGGTCGAAAACTCTTCAGTCCCATCGTTTCACTCCTCAGCAAACCAGAAACATGAAAAAACGAAACAAATCATTTCAAGCTTCCCTATTCCGTTTTTCATTAAAAACATTATGCCCCTTCGAAAAAGTCAATCCGGTCCCCTTCTCTCAACGTTACGATGGCTTTTTTCCAATCCGGTCTCTTTCCATATCTCCTTCCAAGCCTCTTTATCTTTCCAAGGACATTGAGGGTCCGAACTTTTATCACTTTCACCTTAAAAAGTTGTTCCACGGCTGCCTTAATCTGAATCTTATTGGCCTTTGGATCCACCTCAAAAACATATTGGCGGCTCTCCTCTTTCTGCTGGGTACTCTTCTCTGTGATCAGAGGTCTTCGAATAATCTGTTGAGGTTCCTTCATGATAGGAGTGCTCCCTGAATCTTCTCCAACGCCTCGCTTAAAAGAACCAGATGGTCATGGTTAAGGATATCGTAAGTCTGCAAATTCTCAAGCCTCACATGCTCTATTCCGGGGAGATTCCGAATGGATCGCTCTAAGTAGGGATTCTTTTCGGCACTCACAATAAGGGCATTGGAGATATTAAATTTCTTTAGGATTTCAAGAGCCTGTCGAGTCTTAAATCCATTTAAGGGAAACTGATCGATAAGGATCAATTTCCCCTCTTGACGCTTCAGAGTCAGGGCGGCTCGAAGGGCGGCCCTCTTCACTTTTTTGGGAAGGGAGATCGAATAGTCTCTCGGCATGGGTCCAAAGATAGTCCCCCCACCCCTCCAGAGAGGAGATCGCCGAGACCCTGCGCGAGCCCTCCCAGTCCCTTTTTGTCGCCAGGGTTTTTTCCCACCCCCGCGAACCAAGGCCTTATTCTTGGTCGACGCGGTTCCTTTCCTCTGCGAGGCCAAATAAAAACGCACACTCTCATAGAAGAGGGAGGGGTTTATTTTGGCATCAAAGATTCGATCATCCAGTTCAATCTCCCTGACCTTCTCCTGTTGAATATTAAATACTGGAAATGGAATCATCCTCTTTCTTCCTTAACCCGAAGCTTTCCTTGAACCTTTCTTTTTAGCCCTTCGAATCAGCACAAGACCGTGGCGGGCCCCGGGAATTCCCCCTTTAAGAAGGATCAAGTTTTGATCGGCTTTCACCTCATGGATCTGAATATTCTGAAGGGTCACTCGACTGTTCCCATAATGACCCGGCATCTTCTTTCCTTTAAACACATGGTGTGGGTAAGTGGCTGAACCTACCGATCCACCGTGACGAAAATATTCATGGGTGCCATGGGATCCCGGAGCTCCATGAAACCCATGACGTTTCATCACCCCCGCAAATCCTCTCCCCTTAGAATATCCTGTCACATCTACATATTCACCCGCTTTAAACATATCGACCCGGATCTCTTGGCCCAATTCAAATCCTGAGGCATCTTCTACCCGAAGCTCTCGGAGATAAGTCACCCCGCCCACTCCGGCCTTTTTAAGATGGCCCAGAAGAGGTTGATTGACTCTCTTTGAATTCTTGGGAAGAAACCCCAGTTGAATGGCTTCGTAGCCATCCTTTTCACGGGTTTTCTTTTGAATCACCCAACATGGACCTGCCTCGACCACAGTAATAGGGACAGGAGAACCATCCTCTTGAAAAACCTGAGTCATCCCGATCTTTCTGCCGAGGATTCCTAATCTCTGATTCATCACGCCATCCCTTATAATTTGATTTCCACATCAATTCCGGCGGCCAGCTCAAGTTTCATGAGTGCATCCACCGTCTGTTGAGTAGGCTCCAAAATATCGATTAATCGTTTATGAGTTCTAATTTCAAACTGCTCCCTTGATTTCTTATCTACATGAGGAGACCTTAATACAGTATACCTGCTGATCTTTGTAGGAAGGGGAATTGGACCTGCCACGCTTGCCCCTGTTCGTCGAACCGTCTCCACAATCTCAGCGGTGGACTTATCCAGAAGTTTGTGATCATAAGATTTCAGGCAGACCCTGATCTTCTGTGTCGTCATCTCCTCCTCCCTACCTCTATTCGAGGATATCGCTGATGACGCCTGCTCCGACGGTCCGACCCCCCTCCCGA
>JBBIMX010000011.1:0-30009 GCA_037444165.1 Deltaproteobacteria bacterium
CCAATTCACTTCTCAATGCCCGCATTCGAAGGGTTTGGAACCCTACCTCCCCAGTTTTTTGATGACTTTTTCAGAACTCTTGTAAAAAATTCTTGACAAAGGCCTGACCATTGACGTATAAGAAAGCTGGATACAGTATACACAATACCAAACAGGAGGAGGATTCCCCTATGGAAAAGACATTCGGGATGATTCGGGTGAGCAAACGAAAACCTCTCCGGGAAGAAGTGTACGAATCCCTCAAAAGGTCCATCCTTTATGGGAGACTGAAGGCAGGCCAACGTCTCGTTGAAGAACAGATCGCCAATCAGATTGGAATCAGCAGGACTCCGATCCGAGAGGCCTTCTATAAATTAGAACGGGACGATCTGGTCCGCAGGCTTCCCAAAGGAGGATTCGTGGTTCGGGAGTTTACAAAGGAGGATGTCGAGGAGATCTTCGGGATCCGGAGTGCCCTCGAAAGTTATGCGGCCTATCTGGCCACTTTTCATATCACCCGGGATAAACTTGAAGCCCTTGAAAAAAAGGTCGTTGAATCTGAAACGGCCCTAAAGAAAGGGGATTACGAAAGGCTCACCCAGCTTCACACGGAATTTCACGACCTCCTCTACAAAGCCTGTAAAAGTAAAAAATTGATCGAATTAATTAATAATTTCAGGGATTATTTCTTTCGATACCGTTCTGCCCTCCTCCGTCTCCCAGATGGGTTTAAAACCTCGATCACTGACCACCGCCAAATGTTAAAAGCCATGAAAGAAAAGAAACCCAAGGTGGTAGAAAAACTGGTTCGGGACCATCTCGAAAGGGGAAAGGAGATTATCCTTCGTGAGATCCATGAAGGAAGAATGAATCCATAAGTCGAATGGAAGAAGGTGGAAAACCATGGAGAAAAAGATTCGAGTGCTGATCGCTAAACCCGGTTTGGATGGGCACGATCGCGGGGCTAAGGTGGTAGCCCAGGCCCTCCGGGATGCTGGAATGGAAGTCATCTACACCGGCTTACATCAAACCATCGATCAGATCGTCAATACGGCTATTCAAGAGGATGTGGATGTGATCGGTCTATCGATCATGTCCGGTGCCCATCTTCCCATCTGTGAAAAATTGATGAAAAAGATAAAAGAGAAAAACCTTGAAGATGTTCTGATCGTCGTTGGAGGGGTCATCCCAAAGAGAGATATGGAAGCCTTACATCAACTTGGGGTTCACGGAGTTTTTCCTGGTGGAACCCCCTTTGATACCATTATCGGTTGGATCAAAGAACATGTAGCCCCCAGGTCTTAACGGGGAAATCTAAGGAGTTGAATCGATGGGAGTCGCACGATATATCAAAAATGAGAAGGACGAGGTGCTCGATGTCATTCTTCAATCCGGAATCCATATCAAACCCGTCTATACCCAGAAGGATTTAGAAGAGATTGGGTTTGATCCTGAGAAAGATGTTCCCCTTCCAGGAGAATATCCCTTTACTCGGGGAATCCATCCCTTAGGGTATCGAAGCCGGGAATGGACGACTCGACAATACACGGGTTTTGGAACCCCGAAGGAAACGAATGAACGCTTTAAACTGATGATCTCTCATGGTCAGACCGGCCTGAATGTGGCCTTTGATCTTCCAACCCAGATGGGCCTGGATTCAGATGACCCGCTAGCAGAGGGAGAGGTGGGCCGTGTCGGAATGGCGGTCGATACATTACGAGATTTCGAGATTGCCTTTGAGGGAATTCCTCTCGATCGGATTGGAGTGGGACTTACGATCAATGCCGTAGCCAGTATCATGTTAGCCATGTTTCAGGCTGTCGCAGAAAAATTTGGATACCCCAAGGACCGAATCAGCGCCACTCCTCAGAATGATATCCTTAAAGAAATGATCGGCCGGGGAGCCTGGATCTTCCCTGTAAAACCTGCGGTTCGCCTTATCGGGGATACCATAGAATATTCGATGAAAGAGCTTCCTCGAACCAACCCTGTCAGTGTCTGTGGCTATCATATTCGAGAATCGGGATGCACTCCAGCCCAGGAGATTGCCTATGCCTTTCAGATTGCCAATACCTATATTGAAGAGGTCCTTCGTCGTGGTTATAAGATCGATGATTTTGTAAGGGGATTCACATTTAATCTCAACGTGTTTGGGAATCTATGGGAACAGGTGGCTAAGTTTCGGGCAGCCAGAAAACTCTGGGCCATCAATTTAAAGGAGCGCTACGGGGCTAAAGATAAACGCTCCCTCTTCCTTCGAGGAATATTTGGAGGGGGAGGTTATGGGATGACGAAGGCTCAGCCCGAAAATAATATTATACGCGGGGCCTATTATGCCCTGGCCGCTGCCTTAGGAGGGGCTCAAACGACCGCCCTATGTTCCTTTGATGAAGCCTATACCATTCCCACTCCTCGAGCAGCCCTCCTCTCCCTAAGGACCTTCCAGATCCTGATGGAGGAGATCGGTTTAAGAGACACGGTCGATCCCCTGGCCGGCTCCTATTTCATTGAAACCCTGACAAAACAGATGGAGCAAAAAATCTTGGAGGAGATGAAAAAAGTAGACGAAATAGGAGGGATGATCAAAGCCGTAGAAACGGGCTATATTCAAAGGGAGGTGGCAAAACAGGCCTATGAGTTTGAAAAAGGAATTCAACGGGGAGAACTCATCAAGGTAGGAGTGAATAAATACACCGAAGGGGAAGAGATGGAGGTAGAGCTCCACGAATATCGCTGGGAGTCTGCGGAGGAGCAGATCCAGCGCCTCAAAGAGGTGAGGAGGGAGAGAGACAATCGAAAGGTCCTTCAACTATTAAAAGATCTGGAGAAGGCCGCAAGGGAAGAGAAAAATGTGATGCCCTATCTTCTCGAATGTTGTAAAGCCTATGCGACCGTGGGGGAGATGACCAAGGTCTTTAAAGAGGTCTATGGAGAGTTCAAAGAACCCTCCATCTTTTAGGAGTGGGAAAAATCACACTTTTATCATTTCACTATTCCAAGGAGGACGTTATGGCATTGACCATGTTTGGAAGAACGATCCGGAAAGTTGGGGTGATTGGCTCAGGGAATATCGGACCTGATATCGCCCTCCATTTCAGCCAGAACCTTTATTCAAACGATGTCCCGGTCGTCATCGTCGATATCCTTCAGGCAGCCCTGGAGACAGGCTCTAAGAAAGTGGAATCAAAAATAGCAAAGGCTTTGGAGAAAAAAGTCTTAAAAAAAGAAGAAGCGGAGCGGATTTTCAATAATATGACCTTCACCACCGATTATGGACAACTCTCCGATGCGGATCTGGTCATTGAGGCCGCCTTTGAACGAGCGGAGGTGAAACACAGGATCTTTGAGGAGTGTCAAAAGATCTGCCCCAAAGGAGCCATTCTTGCCTCCAATTCTTCTCATATGGTTCCTGAAGAGATCTTTGAAAAGATGGAAGACAGAAGCCGATGTCTGGTCATTCACTATTTTTTCCCTGCTGAACGAAACATTCTAATCGAACTGGTTCCAATGAAAGAAACCGATCCCTCTCTCATAGATTATCTGATGAAATTCTATGAGTCTATTGGAAAGGCCCCTATCAAAGTGAAAAGTCGTTATGGATATGCAGTGAATCCTATTTTTGAAGGAGTATTCTTAGCCACAGCGCTCACAGTAGAACAAGGAATGGCCACGGTGAAACAGGCAGACGTGATTGTCCAAAAAGCCCTTGGAATGGGGGTGGGTCCTTTTACAGCCCATAATCTTTCGGGCGGAAATCCTCTGACTCAACATGGTCTCAATGAAATGCATACGAAGATTATGCCCTGGTATCGTTCCCCAAAAATTCTGGATGATCAGGTGAAATCCGGGAAGCCATGGGAGACCCCGGGAAAGGGAGAGACGGTTGAATACAGGGATGAAGCCTACGAAGGGATCTCAAAAAGGGTGATGGGGGCCTATTTTGGGATGGCCTGTGAAATCTTGGAAAGCGGGATTACGAATATCGGGGACTTTGAAATGGCGATTGATGTGGGACTGGTAATGAATCCACCCTTTCAGATGATGAATCGAATCGGCATAGAAAAGGCCTTGGAACTAGTCCAATCTTATGCTCAGGAGAATCCAGGATTCAAAGTCGCTGAAATTCTAAAAAAACAGGCGGCATCCAATCAACCCTGGAAGATTCCAGTAGTCTTTAGAGAGGACAGAGGAGGGGTATCCATTGTTAAGATTCGAAGACCGAAGGTCCTCAATGCCCTCAATCAGGATGTCTTCGAACAATTAAGAGAGATTTTTGTTGAGATTCAAAAAGATCCAAAGATCATTGGGGCAGTCCTGACCGGTTTTGGGACAAGGGCTTTTGTTTCAGGAGCAGACATTGGGATGCTCGCCGCCCAGAAGACTCCTGAAGAGGCAGAAGCGATGTGTTTAAAGACGATGTCCGTACTTAACCTCATTGAACACCTCGGAAAACCGGTGGTCTGTGCTATGAATGGGCTGGCCTTCGGTGGCGGAAATGAAATGGCAATGGCCTGCACTGCACGAATTGCTAAAAAAGGGCAAAAGGTCTTTATTGCCCAACCTGAGCCACGCCTGGGAATCATTCCTGGAAATGGTGGAACTCAAAGGCTCCCCCGACTGGTGGGATTAGAGAAGGCGTGGCCTATTTTGAGAACGGCAAATCCTATTTCATCTGCCCAGGCGAAGGAAATTGGATTGATTCATGAAGAAGTGGAAGGAGACCTCATTGAAGTGGCTATCGATTGGGTCAAAAAGATTCACTTGGGAGAACTTCATATTCCTCCCATCCCTAAAGGGCCAATCCCCATTCCTCAAACATTGCCTGAAGTCGATATTGGACATCTAAGTCGAAAGATAGATTCTCTCCTCCAAAAGGCTATTCTTGAAGGAGCAAAGATGACATTGGAGGAGGGCCTAAAACTCGAAGCCAAACTCTTCGGGGAATGCTTTCTCACCGAAGATATGAGGATTGGAATGGAAAACTTTATGAAGAATGGTCCTAAGGTAAACGCCCAGTTTGTCCATAGATAAAAGAATGTGAGTTGCCCTTAATGGAGATAGGGGCACACCATCACTTCATTCAATGATCAATATTGGAGATTGGATTAAGAAATGGAGTGTGATTCAGCCTCATAAAGAGGCTTTATTTTTTGAAGGTCATCCGATATCCTATCTTCAATTCCATCGAAGAATCTATCAGCTCTGTCATCTTTTTATTGATTTTGGTATTCAAAGGGGAGATCGTGTGGCGGTTTTGCTCTATAATTGTCCCCAATATCTTGAGATTTTCTTTAGTCTATCGAAGATTGGGGCTATTCTCGTTCCGCTAAACTGGAGACTGGCTGGCCCAGAACTTGAATTTATCATAAGGGATAGTGGGGCTCGACTCCTCATCTTTGAACCTGAATTTGAATCAGTAGTCGCATCCATCCGTTCTAACCTCCCCTTCACTAACGGACATTATTTTGTGGTCGGTGATCCATGTCCAGATTGGGGAATATCATACGAAAAGGTTATCTCGATTCAGCCCTTCTCCGAACCATTACTCAACCATTCGATAGGAGGGGAAGATCCTCATATCATTATGTATACCTCTGGAACGACGGGGATCCCTAAAGGAGCCGTCCTCTCTCACCGAAAGACTTTCTTCAATGTCCTTAATGCAGATATGGTCTATAACCTCACTTCGAAGGACATCATCATTGTCTCAAGACCCATGTTCCATTCTGGTGGACTTTTAGTTCAATCCGCCCCGGTTCTCTATAAAGGGGGAACCCTCATTTTGAAGAAGAGATTTCGGCCAAAAGAGATCCTTGAGGCAATCCAAAGATATAAAGTGACCATCGTTGAGCTTCCAGCCACCGTCTATCAGTTCATTCTTCAGGAGTGTGATCTTTCGCAGTACGATCTCCGTTCGGTTCGCTGTTACTTCACTGGAGGAGAAAGGATTCCCATCGCCCTGTTGGAGGACTATTTAAAAAGGGGCCTCGTCATCTCTCAGATCTTCGGGCAAACCGAAGCCTCGACCATTACTTTCCTTCCTACAGAGAAAGCCATTGAAAAGATGGGCTCTGTGGGCCTTCCTGTATTCCATGGGGAAGTAAAGATTGTAAATAAAGAAGGAAAAGAGGTCGGTCCTGGGGAGGTCGGAGAAATCATCATTAAGGGCCCTACCCTCATGAGTGGATACTGGAATCGTCCTGATCTGACCTCTGAATCGATCAAGAATGGATGGCTCTATACAGGGGATTTGGCAAAAAAGGATGAAGAGGGGTATATCTATATTGTCGATCGAGAAAAGGATATGTATATCAGTGGGGGCGAAAATGTCTATCCTGCCGAGATTGAGAAGGTTTTCTTTACCCATCCAAAAGTCTTTGATGTAGCCATCATTGGAGTTCCAGACGAGAAATGGGGAGAAGTGGGTAAGGCCTACATTGTGCTGAAACCTGGAGAATCGATGACAGAAGAAGAGGCCCTTCAATTCCTTCGAGGGAAGGTGGGGAAATATAAGATTCCTAAACACATCGAATTCGTAGAGAACCTTCCTAAAAACGCCAGTGGAAAGATTCAAAAATATATATTAAAAGAATGGCATCGAAGAGCCATATCGTCGCTCTCGGGACCTAACCCTAAGGAGAAAAAAGATGGTGGATAAATTCTACCGGCTGGGATGTGATATCGGTGGGACATTTACGGATTTTGTCCTTCTGAATGATCGAACAGGGGAACTAAAAATCTATAAATGTTTAACGACTCCAAAGGACCCCTCGGATGCGGTGGAGTTTGGAATCCGGGAGATGGAAAAGGTCACTCCCGGATTTGTAAAAAACATGGACGAGGTCATCCACGGAACGACCCTGGTCATCAATTCCATTATTGAAAGGAAGGGGGCGAGGACAGGCCTCATCACCACCAAAGGATTCCGAGACGTCCTGGAGATCGGAAGAGGACTTCGATATGCTCCTTATGACATCTTTGCTGAATTCCCTAAGCCCCTGATCCCGAGACATCTTCGATTTGAAGTGGATGAAAGGGTGCGAAGCGATGGAACCATTTTAAAACCCCTCGATCCTGAGGAAGCCCGTCAGGTCGTCCGCAGACTCCTTCAAATGAATGTGGAATCCATCGCGGTCTGTCTGATCAACTCTTTCGAAAATCCCACCCATGAACTCATGCTAAAAAAAATGATTGAAGAAGAGGCACCGGAAGTCTCGGTTTCTATCTCCTATCATGTCCTTCCCCAGATTAGGGAATATGAACGAACGAGCACCACCGTGACGAATGCCTATGTCAAACCCCTAACCGGAAGGTATCTTTCACGACTTGCCCAGAGGCTTCGATCGATTGGCTTTGATGGAAAACTCTTCATTATGCTCTCCAGCGGAGGAGTCACTTCGGTTGAAACCGCCGCCGAATTTCCTGTAAGAATCATTGAATCGGGTCCTACGGCTGCCGTCATCGCCGGTCAGTATTATGGAAAACTTTTCAATATCTCCGAAATGTTCTGTTTCGATATGGGAGGAACGACGGCCAAGTCTTGCCTCATTCAGAAAGGGGTGGCAGGGGTGGTTCCAACCTTTGAGGTGGGTCGGGTTCAAAGGTTCATGAAAGGAAGTGGTCTCACTATACAAGTCCCTGTGGTCGATTTGATGGAGATCGGAGCAGGAGGGGGAAGCATTGCAAAGATCAGTCGGATGGGAACCCTTCAGGTCGGTCCAGAAAGTTCTGGAGCCGATCCTGGACCCATCTGCTATGGAAGGGGAGGAACAGAACCCTGTGTCACGGATGCGGATCTCCTTCTTGGATACCTCGACGAAAATTACTTTTTGGGCGGAGAGATGAAACTGGACAAAGAAGCGGCACGAAAAGGGGTGGAGGAAAAGGTGGCCAAACCCTTAAAAGTTCCCTTCATTCAAGCGGTCTGGGGAATTCATGATCTCATCAATGAGACCATGGCCGCCGCAGCAAAGACCCACATTGCAGAAAAAGGAGGAAACCCCAAAGTTGTGACCATTGTAGCCTTTGGAGGTGCTGGACCGGTTCATGCCTATGGGCTGGCCAAAAAATTGGGGGCCCCTCGGATTTTGGTCCCTCCCAATGCAGGGGTAGGATCGGCCTTGGGTTTCTTTACGGCTCCTCGTGCCTTCGATCTCTTAAGGAGTCATAAAGTCTCTCTCAGTGAAGCGGACTTTAATGAGATCGAGAAGATCTTCAAACAACTGGAGGCCGAAGCCTTAGACATCTTGAAAAAAGGGGGACAAGAGAAAGAGATCCAGTTTGAGCGATCTCTGGATATGCGGTTCGTTGGACAGGGATCAGAAACCCATGTTCCTCTCACTGAAAGGGACTTTACCAATCTAAAAAGAACGGAGATCCGACAGCTCTTTGACGAAGTCTATCAAAAACTCTATGGCCGCACCTATCCCGATTCAGAAGTCGAATTTATCAATTTCAAAGTAAGGGCCAGTCTTCCTGAACGACTCATTCAGTTCCCTAAATTGGAAGGGAGAGGGAAATTCCTAACCCAGGCCATCAAGGGAAAGAGAATGGCCTATTCACCGATCGCAAAGGATTTTATTCCCTATACTGTTTATAATCGGTATCTCCTTCCTCCGAAGGCGACTTTCACTGGTCCTGCCATCATTGAGGAGAGAGAATCGACCCTTGTGGTGGGCGAAGAGGCCACGGTCACCGTGGATGACTACGGATTTCTCTGGGTCGATTTAAAAAGGGATGAAGGGGTATCTCTATAATTTGTCATAAGGAGAGAAAAGATGGGAAAAAGAGAGTTTGATCCAGTGACCCTTGAGATTTTATGGCGTAGGTTGATCTCTATTGTGGACGAATCTGACAGTGCGGTGGCACGAACGGCTTTTTCCAGTCTTCTTCGAGATGCCCATGATTATACCTGTATGTTTACTGACCATAGAGGACGGGAGCTGGCTCAGGGAACTTTTGCCACTCCTGGTCAATCTGGGGCAATGGCCTTGGGGATTAAAAACCTTGTGACCAAACTTCCTCCAGAAACCTACAAGCCAGGGGATATCTTTATTACCAATGATCCCTGGGCCCTTGCAGGACACCTGAACGATGTCTGTGTCCTGAGTCCCATTTTTTATAAGAATAAACTGGTCGCCTTCACAGCCTGTGTCTTTCACCATTCCGATATTGGTGGTCGGGTCTCCTCGGACAACCATGATGTCTTTGAGGAGGGCCTCTTCATTCCTTTGGTCAAACTTTATGATGGGGGCGTTCTCAATCACTCCCTTTTAGAGATGATCCGGTGGAATGTCCGAACCCCGGATGAAGTGATAGGGGACATTCGTTCTCAGATCGCTGCCAATTATGTATGCTCCGAAAAGATCTGTCAGATGCTTAAAGAATATGAGATGGAGGACCTTGATGATTTGGCAGAACAGATTATCAATCGAACGGAGAGAAGCATTCGAGAAGAGATCGAAAAGATTCCTGATGGTATCTATCGGGCTGAAGGAAGAATAGAGCAGATGAAAGGCCAGGAGGAGGTCGTCATTAAGGCAGCTGTGGAGATTAAGGGAAGTGATATTATGGTTGACCTTTCAGGATCCTCCCCTCAGGTCAATTGGGGAGGAAACGTGGTCTATAACTTTACCTATGCCTATGTGTTTATGGCTATCAAGAGCATGTTTGGACCTGATATTCCGAACAATGAAGGGTGTGCCAGACCCATTCAACTCATAGCCCCGGAAGGGAGTGTGGTGAACTGCAGATTCCCCGCCGCAGTGGCTGCCCGTCTGGTCATCGGCCATTACATTACTGAGATTATCTATCGAGCCCTGGCCCAAGTGGTTCCGAATAAGGTGATTGCTGCCAGTGGTGGAACCCCTGCCCAGATGAATGTCTTCTATGGAAGAAGACGGGATGGTAGGCCCTGGCATTCCGTGATCATTCGAGGAGGTGGAATGGGGGCGAGTGCCATAAGTGACGGCAACTATGTTTACATCTTCCCTGCCAATGGAGCAAACACCCCGATCGAGATCTTCGAAAGCGATACCCCACTTTTAGTGGAAAGAAGAGAACTGATTCCAGATTCTGGAGGTCCCGGGAAGATGAAAGGAGGCCTTGGCCAGAGAGAGGTCTTTAGGGTTCCAGACGATGAATATGCTCCCCTTCCTCCAGTCAATTTAGGAATTCAGGCTGGAAGACATATCCTCCCCCCTGAAGGACTTTTTGGAGGAAAACCTGGAGCCAAAGCCCAATTCCTTATCAATGGAGTCCCAGGAAATCCCTTTGGATTAACTCAGCTTAAACCCGGCGATGTCGTGATGATTGACGCGGCAGGTGGAGGAGGTTACGGAGACCCCTTAGAACGCGATCCGGAGATGGTGGAATGGGATGTCCTCGAAGGTTACGTGACCCTCGAAAGAGCCCGAGAAGACTATGGAGTCGTGATCGACCCAGAGACCTTGAAAGTCAACTGGGAAGCCACGGCGAATCTTAGAACGTCTTTAAAAAGGTCCTCTCTCTCCTAACCCATCTTTTCTCCTGTCCAATCGAAAAAGGCTTTAGACTTTTTTAAGGAGGACTCTATTTTTTGGCCACAGAAGGGAGGAAAAGGGCTATCTCTGGAAAAACCATAACCATTGCCATGGCGATCATATCCATGATGAGAAAAGGGAGGCTTGCCTTATAGATTTCGGCCATACTGTATTGAGGAGCTACAGCTTTCATTGTATAAAGAACCAGTCCAAAGGGAGGAGAGATGGTGGCCATCTCCATATTGATCAGAAGGACGGAGCAGAAAGGTAAAGGGTTAACCCCCAACTGCCGGATAATCGGCATATAGATGGGAAGGGCTACCATCAGGATTGAGAGAGGCTCCATAAAAGTCCCCATGAGGATTAGAATGAACTGCATTAAAACCAGAATCAAAAAGGGAGGAATAGGAAGCCCGATGGCCAGTTTCACCAGGTTTTGACTCGCTCCTGTATAGGCAAGAAGCTGGGAAAAGGCAGTGGCCCCGCTGAGGATGACAAACATCATCACCGTGATTCGAACACTATTTAGAATGGCCTTGCGAAGAATCTCTCCTCTGAATCCCTTGTAAAGAAAGGCAAGAACAAAGCAGACCAACGCCCCCACCGCAGCCGACTCCGTTGGCGTGGCGATCCCGAAGATGATCAATCCGATAACAGAAAAGATGACCAACCCCAGAGGGAGAAGATATTTCACACTCAACACCAACTTCTCATAGAGAGAGATCTTCTCCACTTCATAATGGGGAGCAAGGTCGGGCTGAAGAAGGCAACGGAAGATGATATAAAGGGCAAACAAACCAGCCATTAAAAGGCCTGGGAAGATAATGGAGAGAAGGAAATCTCCAACCGAAATCTGAGCTAAACAGGCTAAAAGGACTCCCAGGGCACTCGGAGGAATCATGGCCGCCAAAGTCCCACATCCCATAATTGGACCCAGGGTGACCTGGGATCGATATCCTTTTTTCTCCATTTCGGGCAGGAGGGTCTGACTGAGCATGGCACAACCTGCCATGGATGAGCCGGAGAGGGTTGCAAATAAAACTCCTCCTGCCACCGCCATCAGACTCAATCTTCCGGGAACTCTTCCCATCCATTTTTCAAGGGTCTCCATCATATTCTGGGCTATTCCAAAGAGGAACATCACCTCCCCCATCAATAAAAAGAGAGGAACAGGAAGCAGGGAGAAGGAACTGATCGAACGGAACAGACTCAGGATGAGCTGGGTTAATCCTGCTTCACCCCAGAAAAGGTAACCGAAAAGAAGATTGACGAAGAGGAAAGAAAAGGCAACAGGAACGCCCAGAAAAAAAAGAAAGATCAAGGAGGAAAGGATAAGAATGAATAAGGTCGTCCACTCCATGAAAGAAGAATCTCTTCCTTAACCTGACTTTCCCCTCAATCTCCAGCTTTTAATTAACACCTCAAGAAAGAGAGGAAGACTTCCGATTGGAATCACCATAATGATCAGCCAGATAGGGGTTTCCATAATCGTGGGATTGAAGACTCCTCGTTTAAAATGATCATAGGTGGTGTAAAATCCGTAATAGATCAAGACACTCGCCACAAGCCCTGTGACCGCGTAGCTGATGAATTGCAGCACCTTCTTCTTTTTCCCTCCCACTTTATTGATCAACACATCGATGACCACGTGTCCATCTTCCTGAAACACCCATGCCATTCCAAGAAAGGTGATGTCGAGAAGCATGATCTCCGTGATCTCAGTCCCCCAGAGGAGAGGAGCATTAAAAAAGTACCTCAGCAACAGATCGAGGCAGACAATCCCCATCAATCCACCCATCATTACCGAGGCAAGGAGAACGAGGGCAGAGTTATATCTCCGAACGATCCGTTCTAAGATTTCGAATACTCGATCCACCATCTGAGTTTAAAAATAGAAAGCAAATCGAATCAATATCCCATTAACTTTTTTAGAATCTTTACCTCTTCGGGAACCTTTTTCCCCAAGTCCTCTAAAAAGGCGTCGTTCGCAGTATCTATATACTTTTTGGTATCCTCGGCTGAAAATTTGATTCGCTTGACCCCGAGCTTTTCCATCTCCTTCTTCTCTTTTTCAATCTCTTTCTCAAAGTAGGCCTTCATTTCGGGTTCAAATTTAATCGTGATCTCGATCAGCTTTTCCTGGGCGGCCTTAGGGAGCTTCTGCCAACTATCCAAATTCATCAACATGAAGGTATTCTGTCGGGAGTAAAATGGAATATCGATCACGAATTTACAGTATTCCAGCCATCCCCATTCCCGGGGCCCGATGGTAGGCCAGCCAAAACCATCAACCAATCCTCGCTGGAGCGCGGTGTAGGTTTCTCCAAACTGAACGGTCACCGGAACCATTCCTAACTTCAGCATCATCTTATCGTATTTCGCTGCGGTTCTCATCTTTAAGCCCTTCAAATCCCTTAACCCTTTTACCTCTCTTTTTACATAGAGATAGAATGGGTCGTAAAGCCAGGTTCCGATCAACATCATGTTGATCCTTTTATGGCGCTCAACAAAATAGTCCCAAAGTCCGCCCTTCTCCCTCTCCTTCTTAAAATCATATTTTGAAAGGGAGATGGCGTCTCCCTCCGGAAGGATTCCAATATAATAGGCGGCTGGGAGAAAACCGACCTGAAAAATTCCCTTCCTGACCGCTTCGGGTTGTTCAAAAGGAGGCATGACTTCAGGTCCTCCAACCCAGTTAATCTTTAAAACCTCCTTGAGATCGGTATTCACTCGGTCGATCCAGACAGGAATCTGAGCACAGAGCCGATGGTCTTTAGGAAGAAAGGAAACGGCTTTTAGTTCCAAAGGCTGGGCCATGGAATGAGAGAGAACCACGATCATGAAACAAAGGATTCCAAAAACTGAAAAGATTATCTTTCCCATCATTGTTCCTCCTTTCGACTTGCTTTTTGTTAAAGATTTCGTATACTGTATCCAATAAATCTGGCTCATCCTATCCCAATCGGGATGGAATTGTCAAGGTTTTTATTTGAGATTTTTAGAGGAGAGAAAGAGGATGGAGAATAAGATCCTAAAGCACCTGAGTTTTAATGCCGAGAAAGGAGGTCTTTATTTTAATGGGGTTCGTTATCTTCTCATTCGACCCGAGGTCTTAGTGACCTTTCAAAGAGAAATCGAGCAGGAACTGGGAGAGAAGGCCGAAGTTATTCTTTTTAGAAGTGGTTTTCAAGGGGGAATGCTCTCTTCAAAAAAATTTCAAGCCCTCTATCATTTTTCTGATACGGAAACGGTCCATTTCATGTTAGAGATGGGAAGTCAAATCGGCTGGGGACATTTTGAATTAGAAAAGTTTGATCCGGCGAAGAGGATTCTCTCTCTTAAAGTCTATTCTTCTCCCTTCGCAGAAGCCTATGGAAGCTCTCCGGCTCCGATCTGTCACTTTATTCGAGGGGTGATGGCTGGGTTGGCCTCTTTCGTTTTTCAAAAAGAGGTGAAGGCAAAAGAGGTGGCGTGTTATGCAAAAGGAGACCCTTTTTGTAAATTTGAAATAATGTGATAATTTTCACTTGACTATCCTTTCTTTTTTATATAGGATTAAGTAGATTTTTTGGAGGAAGCGTATGGGAAAAACGTTTATGCCAAAGTTTAAAACCGAGAGAGAATTAAAAAAAATCCAATTAGAAGGTCTTCAATGGACCGTCCAACATGTTTACAAAAACTCCGAGTTTTATCGAAAACGTTTTGATGAGGCAGGAGTAAAACCCTCCCATATTAAATCCCTTAAAGATCTATCAAAACTTCCTTTTACCACAGCAAAAGATTTACAGGAGGGTTATCCTTTTCCTCTGAGGTCCGTCCCATTTGAAAAGATTGTCCGGATTCATGCCTCTTCAGGAACGACTGGAAAGAGAAAGGTTCTCTGTTATACCCAAAAAGATATTAACGATTGGGCCAATATGTTTGCTCGTTGCTATGAGATGGCTGGGTTAACCACTAAGGATCGAGTTCAGATCGCAGTGGGTTATGGGGTCTGGACGGCTGGGGTCGGTTTTCAATTGGGGTGTGAAAGATTTGGAGCCATGGCCATTCCTATTGGTCCTGGAAACATCGATATGCAATGTCAATTCCTGGAAGACTTCCAATCGACTGTGCTCTGTGCCACGGCATCGATGGCTCTCCTGTTGGGCGAAGAGGTTCAAAAGAGAGGAATTCAGGATCGAATTGCGTTGAAAAAGGTCATTATGGGCTCCGAACGTTCCAGTGATGCGATGAGGGCCAGGATGAAAGAACTCCTGGGGGTAGAACATGTCTTTGACATCCCCGGTTTAACTGAGCTCTATGGACCTGGAACAGGTTTGGATTGTATCTACCATGAAGGCATCCATTACTGGGCTGATTATTATATTCTCGAACTTCTCCATCCTGAAACGCTCGAACCAGTCCCTCCCGGAGAGGTAGGGGAGATGGTCATCACGACCCTTCGAAAAGAGGCGGCTCCACTCATTCGATATCGAACTCGTGACCTGACGAAACTCATCCCTAAAAGATGCTCCTGCGGTTCTATTCTCCCTATGCATGACCGCCTTTTAGGTCGTTCCGATGATATGTTTATCTTCAGGGCCGTCAATATTTATCCAAGTCAGATCGATCACATCCTTTCTCATGTAGAAGGCGTGGGGAGTGAGTATCAGATCCATCTCGAACGAAAAGAGGATGGCAAAGATTATATGACGATTAAGGTGGAAAGGGCGGAAGGAGGAGATCCTGCTCGAGATTCTCTGCTGGTCGAAAAAATTGAAGAGGAGATTAAAAAACAGATTCTGGTCAGCGGGAAGGTTGAGATGGTGGATTATGGGACCCTTCCCAGATCAGAGCGAAAAAGCAAACGGGTCTTTGACCATCGAGAATTTTAAATGGGATGGAAGGGGGTGATGGATTGCGGGACGATGAAGTTTAAATCTTGACAATTTTCTATAAATTAGATACGGTAACCCAACCTTATAATATCTTTTAGAAAGGAGGAACGAAAAGATGAAAAAGAAAGGAATTGTAATCACAATGATCGGTTTTCTAATTGGTTTCATGGTAGGGATGGCCTTCATGGCTTCATCCGCCAGAGCCCAGATCAAGTTGACCTATGCTAATTTCCCTCCTGCCCCTACCTTCCCCTGTGTCCAGATGGAACGTTGGAAGACAGAGGTTGAAAAGAGGACCGCTGGAAAAGTGAAGGTAGAGACTTATCCTGGAGGCACACTCCTTCATGCAAAGAATATGTTCGATGGGGTTGCGGCAGGAACAGCAGACATTGGATGTACCTGCCCGTCCTATTTCCCCGGGATGTTTCCTGTGGTCGAAGCGATCGATTTACCTTTGGGTTGGCCAAATGCAAAGGTAGCCAGCCTCGCCCTTCTTGACATTGTGAATAAGTATAAGCCGAAAGAACTCGAGAGATTTAAGGTCATCACCATGTTCACCTGCCCTCCTGCAAATATCATGTCTATGAAACCTATCCTGAGTTTAGAGGATCTCAAAGGATATGAGCTGAGAGCCTCGGGCACAGGGGCAAAGATTATTGGTATGCTGGGGGCGGCTGCCGTGGGAATGCCCCAATCCGATGTTCCAGAAGCCCTTCAGAAAGGTGTGATTAAAGGGAATGTCTCTTCTTTGGAAGTGATGAAGGATTTTAAATATGCCGAATATTGTCGCCATGTCACCGCGAATGTAAACCTCTTCGTGGTCTCTTTTGCCGTGGTCATGAATAAGGCAAAGTGGGAATCCCTGCCGGCAGATATCAAGAAAGTCATCGATGATCTCAGCCGAGATCAAGCCCTCTGGACAGGGCAGTATGTGGACAATCATGTGAAAGAGGCGATGGAATGGTCGAAAAAGACCTATAATGTTCAGGTCTATGAGCTCTCGCCCAAAGAGATCGACCGTTGGTATTCGGTGCTCAAACCGATGACCGATAAATATATCAAGGATGTGGAAGCCAAAGGACTGCCTGCGAAAGCGATCCTTGAGGATGTATTGAAACTCAAAGAAAAATACTCCAAGGAGTATCGCGATTGATAAGAACCAGATGAAGAAGAGGGGTTCCTATCCCCCTCTTCTTCTATCCCCAGACCTTCTAAATGATGATGAGCCCTTTCCTCCAAAGATTAAGTCAGGATTTAAGCAAATGGTTCTGCTGGATTGGCGGAATCGCTCTCCTTATATTAACCGGAATCGCCTGTGGGAATATGCTGATGAGATCCCTTGGAGCTCCCCTCACAGGCGCCTATGAACTGGTAGGATTCTTCGGGGCTCTTTCCGTGGCCCTTCCTTTAGGTTTTTCACAGATCTCTCGGACTCATATTGCTGTCGATATCTTAGCCACCCGGTACTCGAAAAAAACCTCTCAAATCATGAACACCATCACTTCCTTCCTGTGTTTCATCTTTTTTATTCTGGTGGGGTGGCAGACCGCCAAATATGCCACCCTCATCTGGCGAAGAGGAGAGACCTCTGAAACATTAAGGATTATCTATCATCCCTTTGTCTATATCGTTGCCCTCTGTTGTTTCCTGTTGGCTTTCATATTATTGATCGATTTTCTGAATTCCCTTAGGCAGGTTAAAGAAAAATAAAAATGGTTGGGCTCATTGGTATTCTCATTCTTCTAATTATCATGATTGTGCTTCAAATGCCTGTTGGATTCTCGATGGCATTGGTTGGATTCTGTGGCCTGTGGTATGTGACGGGTTTAAACTCTGCCCTCTCCATGATTGGAACGGATACATGGGCAAACTTTTCCTCTTATAGTTTAACGGTCATTCCCCTTTTTATTTTTATGGGAACGATCTGTTTTCATTCAGGGGTGAATAAGAATCTCTATGAAACTGCCTATAAATGGTTTGGTCGAACCCGGGGTGGTATTGCGATGGCCACCATCATGGCCTGTGCTGGATTTGCAGCCATCTGTGGCTCCAATAATGCGACCGCAGCCACCATGACCACCGTAGCCCTCCCGGAGATGAAAAAATATAACTATAATAAAGCCCTTTCAGCGGGCTCCATTGCCTGTGGCTCAACCCTGGGAGTCGTTATTCCTCCGAGCGTGGTGCTTATTGTCTATGGAATTCAAACTGGGCAATCTATCGGGAAACTCTTCTGGGGCTCTACCCTGCCTGGAATCCTCATGACCCTGCTTTTTATTCTTACAATCTATATCCTTTGCAGACAATATCCAGAGTGGGGTCCTGGTGGTCCACGGGTCAGATGGATCGATAAAATTAAAGCCATCCCTGGAATGGCGGAGATGATTATTCTATTCGGTCTGGTGATGGGAGGACTCTATACCGGAGCCTACACTCCCACAGAAGCAGGGGCTGCTGGAACTTTCTTTGCCCTCCTTATCGCGGTCGTCTTCCGGAGGAAGCTCTCCTGGAAGGGATTTGTCTCTGCCGTAATCGATGCTTTGAAAGTGACCTGTATGGTGATTGTGATTGTCTGGGGGGCAGTCATTTTCGGTCGTTTTCTTACAATCAGCAGGCTTCCCTTTCAGGCCGTCGAGCTTGTCTCGGGTCTGCAGGTGGATCCCTATATGGTGATGATCGCCATTTTAGTGATTTATACCATTGCAGGGATGGTGATGGATGCCCTGGGATTTCTCCTGATTTCCATTCCTATTTTTTTCCCGATCGCGATGAAATTAGGATATGACCCTATCTGGTTTGGATGTATTCTTACAGTGGTCACAACAATGGGAGCCATCACTCCTCCGGTGGGAATCTGTGCCTATGTGGTCTCTGGGATGGCAGAAGATATTCCTCTCTCGACCGTCTTCAAAGGAGTCCTCTGGTTTATTCCTGCTTACTGTGTCACGATGGGGATCATGATTCTATTCCCTGAAATTGCCCTATTTTTGCCTCGTCTGGTGAGGTGAATGGGAATCATTTTTAGCTTGGAGGCGTTATGAAAAAATTTGATTATCTCAGGCCAAAAAGCCTTGAAGAAGCCCTTACCCTTTTGAATCAATATCGAGAACGAGCAAAGCTCATCGCTGGTGGAACGGATGTCATCGTCATGATCAAACAGAAGCAGATCGCCCCTGAAGTCCTCATCTCGCTTCAGGACATCCAAGACCTAAAGCAAATGAAGTATAATGGAAGTCTGAGGATAGGGTCATTGGTGACCCATCGAATGCTCGAAAAATCGGAGCTCATCCGGAAGGAATTCACCGCCCTTTCGGATGCCGTCGATGTGCTGGGTTCGATTCAGATTCGAAATGTAGGAACGATTGGTGGAAATATCTGCACGGCCGCCCCTTCTGCCGATACCGTCCCTCCCCTTCTGGTGCTGGGGGCTCAGGTTCAATTAAAGAGTTTAAAAGAGGAAAGAGTCCTTCCTCTTGATCAGCTCTTCTTAGGACCTGGAGAAACCGCCATAGAACAAGGAGAGATTCTTACCGAGATCTTCATTCCCAAACCCCTTCCTCATACAGGCTCTGCCTACTGGAAGCATCAACGCCGGAAAGCCTTGGATCTCCCCATCCTCGGGGTAGCTGTGATGCTTTCTTTGGATCGCTCCAGCGTGACCTGTTCGGATCTGATCTGCACCTCCTCACCCATCTCCACTGTCCTTCATGCCCTCGAAGGAGAAGAGGTCGTATGCAAAGAGGTTCGAATTGCTCTGGGAGTCGCCGCTCCCACCCCGATGAGAGCGGTCCAGGCTGAAACCCTTTTAAGAGGAAAGAGGCTGAGTGATGAACTCTTGTGGGAAGTGGCCGAGATGGCAGCTAAAGAGGCACAGCCGAGAGATACGATCCGGGGAGAAGCCTGGTATCGAAGGGAGATGATTCGAGTTTTTGTCAAAAGAATGGCCATGAGATGTATCGAAAGAATCTTAAGGCCTGAAGAAACCATCTTTCCCGAAAGGTTATGGTAAGTGCAAATAAACGCTAAGTGCTTTGCGCATGGCGATTTTTAACTGGAGGAGAATGGAGCGATGAAACAGACCATCACCTTTAATCTGAATGGAGAACCTGTGGAGGTGGAGATTGAGCCTCACCTCACTCTTCTCCAATTATTAAGGGACAAACTGGAGATGACAGGAACGAAAGAAGGATGTGGAATGGGAGAGTGTGGGGCGTGCACCGTCCTCTTGGATGGGAAGACGATCAATTCCTGTATCTTCCCTGCCCTTGAGGTGGAGGGAAGAAATGTGACAACGATCGAAGGAATCATGGATAGCCAGGGAAATCTTCATCCCATTCAAAAGAGTTTTATCGAACATGGTGCCATCCAGTGCGGATTCTGCACTCCGGGGATGATCCTCTCTGCCAAGGCTCTCCTGGATGAGAATCCCAATCCCTCGGAAGAGGAGATTCGAAATGGAATTGCTGGGAATCTCTGTCGATGTACAGGGTATCTCCAGATCATTCAGGCCATCAAGGCAGCCAGTGGACAACAACTGAAAAGGTAAAAACATATGATTTAGAGGACAGGACGCTTACTTTGGCCAAAAAGGTCAGGGCTTTTGTAAGAAAGTTATCTAAAACAATAGCTAATATTGAGGATGGTAAACAGCTTATTAAAGCCTCTGGTTCAATCGGATCAAATTATATTGAAGCCAATGAAGCACTCGGGAAGAAAGATTTTGTCATGAGAATTAAAATATATCGGAAGGAGGCCAAAGAGAGCCGATATTGGCTAAGGTTAATAGATACCTGTGATAACGTGGAGCAGGATAATGAGCGAAGGATTTTAGAAAGTGAAGCTTCGGAGTTGATGAATATTTTTGGATCTATTTTAAGAAAAAGCGAGTAAGGTTGAAAATTTGGTAATTTGTATTTGTTTCGGATTTCAGATTTGAGAAATGGAGGCTACCATGGAAGAATTTATCAATGTTGGAAAACGAATTCCTAAGATGGATGCTGAGGAAAAGGCGACCGGAAAAGCCATCTACATTCAAGACCTCAAACTTCCAGGGATGCTTTATGGAAAGATTCTATATAGCCCTCATCCCCATGCCCGAATTCTCAGTATTGATACTTCGAAAGCCGAGAAGCTTCCTGGTGTCAAAGCCGTCCTCACAGGCTATAATATCCCTCCTATCAAGTTTGGCTTCTATAAAGATAATACCCCTTTGAAAGCCCATAAGGTCCGCTCCTGTCGGGATGAGGTGGCGGCTGTCGCAGCCATCGATCCTGAAATTGCCTTGGAGGCGATCGATCTCATCAAAGTGGAGTATGAAATTCTTCCCGCCGTCTTCGACCCTGAAGAGGCCATGCAAGAAGGAGCCCCCCTTATCCATGAAGACCATCTCGGGGGAAAGGAGAAAAAACCGACCAATGTGCTTAATCTCCCGTGGCGATTGGTGGCTGGAGAGGTAGAGGAGGCAAGGAAAAATTCGGCCTACGTCGCAGAGGATCGGTTCAAAGTGACCTGGGTCACCCACTGTTGTATGGGGACCAGTGGCTGTGTGGCTCAATTCGACCTCAAGAATAATCTGACCATGTATGCGAATACCCAGATTCCTTCCCTCGCACAACGAGACTTTACAGAGGCTTTAACGGCCATGGGGCTTTCAGGGAAGAAGGTTCGTGTGATTAAAACCACCATTGGAGGAGGTTTTGGAAGTAAACTGGATACCTATGCCTTCGAATATATCGCCATTCTCCTGGCCTATCGAACTCGTAAACCTGTAAAGATTGTGTTCACTCGGGAAGAGGAGTTTTTCGCTACTTCTCCTCGACAGCCCGCGATCATTGATATTGCTCAGGGGTGCACGAAAGATGGAAAACTCACTTTTCGCGATGTCAAGATGATTCTTGACAATGGCGCCTATACCTACTGGGGGGCCACCACTCCCTCTGTGATGATGATGCCTATTTCCTCCCTCTATAAAGTTCCCAATGTCCGTTACATCGCCAAATGCGTCTATACCAATAACACCTATTGTCAAGCCATGCGAGGATATGGAAATCCCCAGGCTACTTTTGCCATTGATTCACAGATTGATATCCTGGCCGAGATGGCTGGAATCGATCCCCTCGATTTTCGTTTAAGAAATGCGAATACGCCTGGAGAAATCACCCCGCAGAATTTCAAAGTCCAGACCTGCGGGCTGAGAGAATGTATCGATGCCGTCGCTCAGAAACTGGACTGGCGTCAGAACCGTGGCAGAAGGAATGGAAGAGGGGTTGGGATGGCTTCGATGATTCATGTAGGAGGGGGAGCAAGGGTCTATAAATCGGATGGATGTGGAACCATCATCAAAATTGATGATTTTGGAACCGTGAATGTCTTTACCGGCGCCACCGATATGGGACAGGGAGCAGATACAGTGATTGCCCAGATTGTCGCTGAAGAACTTGGTGTCAGAATAGAGGATGTGGTCGTCATCCATACCGATACAGATGTGTGCCCATGGGATGTAGGGGCTCATGCAAGTCGAACGACCTTCGTAGCCGGTAATTCAGCCCGGGGAGCAGCTCGAAAAGTGAAGGAACAGATTCTTGAGGTAGCAGCCAAATCGTTAGGGGAGCAACCCGAAAATTTAGAGATCCGAGATCGGGTCGTCTTTTCAAAGAGTGATCCTGAAAAGAAGTCTCCCTTAGGAAAGATTCTGAGAGCAAGCCACTATACCACAGGGGGACGGATGGTTATGGCCGAGTATTTTTACGATCCTCAGAATGAAAATCTCGATAGGGAATTCAAAGGGAATCTTTCTGTAACCTACGCCTACGGAACCCATGGCGTGGAAGTCGAGGTGGACAAAGAGACGGGAGAGGTGAAAATTTTAAAATATATTGCTGCCCACGATGTCGGAAAGGCCATTAACCCCATGCTTCTTGAGGGTCAGGTTTATGGTGGCGCAGTCATGGGAATTGGCTATGCCCTCACCGAAAGACTGATTCTCCAGAATGGGAAGGTGATGAACCCAAACTTCCTCGATTATAAGCTCTTAACAGCGAAGGATGTGCCTAACATTGAGGCCATTGTCGTTGAAACGGAAGATCCCTTTGGACCTTTTGGTGCAAAAGGGATTGGGGAACCAGGATTGGTTCCTACAGCCCCTGCAATTGCCAATGCTATCTACGATGCGGTAGGGGTAAGAATAAAGGATCTTCCCATCACCCCGGAAAAGATTTTAAAAGCCTTAAAAGAGAAGAAATAGTCCTATCCTGTCACAAATTGGATAATATTTTCAAAAATTGTACAACTTTTATCCAGTTTAGACTTCATCCCTATCCCCAAACCACCCTTTCTCTTTAGACGACAAATCTTTTGAAAAACTAAGAAGTTAGAAAAATATAAGACTCCTTAGAAAATTTCAGGCTATTTTGGAATAAAATTTGCTTATTTAGGAAATTTAGAACAATTTTAGCCATTTTTATCCATCCGAAAGGAAAATAAAAGAATGAAAAACAACCCACGTAAAAAAGGAACAACTCCTCGCTCGACGAAAAAAGAAACCATCGAACTTGAAAGATATAAGAAGCAACTCGAGGCGGAAAGAGCTCGAAGGGAAGAGATTGAAAAGAGGCTAAAGGAAAGCGAGGAACGATATCGTTCCATTCTTGAAAATATCGAGGATGGGTATTTTGAAGTCGATCTAAAAGGAAACTTTACTTTCTTTAATGATTCTATATGCCGAATGTTAGGATATTCGAGAGAGGAATTGATGGGAATGAATGATCGACAATATACGGATGAGGAAAATGCGAAAAAACTGTATCAAGCTTTCAATAAAGTCTATCGGAACGGAGAGCCCGCCAAGGCCTTTGATTGGGAAGTCATCCGAAAAGATGGTTCCAGAAGAACGGGTGAGGTTTCTATCACTTTAATGAAGGATGAGAAGGGCCAACCTGTTGGGTTTAGAGGAATTGCCCGGGATATCACAGAGAGAAAAAAGGCAGAGGAGAGACTAAAAGCGGAGAGGGAGAAGTTTCAAATCCTATCGGATCATGCCCCTTTCGGACTGGTCATGATCGATCAGGAAGGCAGATTTCAATACCTCAATTCCAAGTTTAAAGAACTATTTGGATACGATATTCAGGATGTCCCTGATGGGAGGACATGGTTTAGAAGAGCTTACCCAGACCCAGAGTACCGACATCAGGTTATTGCTACCTGGTTAAAGGACTTTCAAGATCCCAAGGCTGGAGAAAAGAGACCAAGGGTCTTCAAAGCGAAATGTAAGGATGGAGCAGAAAAAATCGTTAATTTTATTACGGTTCAGTTAGAGACGGGTGAGCGTTTAATGGCCTGTGAGGATATCACGGAACTTAAAAGGGCTGAGGAGGCCCTTCGGGAGAGCGAAGAACAGATCCGTCAGCTCCAGAAGATGGAAGCCGTCGGAAGGTTGGCAGGAGGGGTGGCTCATGATTTTAATAATCTCCTGACCATTATTAAGGGATACAGCCAGCTGTCTCTTCTCGAATTAAAAGAACCTAATCCCCTGAAAAGCAATCTTGAAGAGATTTTGAAAGCGACAGAGCGAGCTTCAAATCTAACCCGACAACTTCTGGCTTTCAGCCGACGCCAGATCTTAGAACCAAGGGTTCTAAATCTGAACCTTCTGATTCAGGATTTAAATAAGATGCTCCATCGGATTCTTGGGGAAGATGTCGAATTAATCTACCACTTAGCTCCAGACCTGGGGAAAGTCAAAATCGATCCAGGTCAGATTGAACAGGTCATTCTAAACTTAGCGGTCAATGCCAGGGAGGCCATGCCTTCGGGAGGAAAATTAACGATCGAAACCTCGAATGTCCAACTTCATGAAACTTCTCTCCAATCCCATCGCGAAATTATTCCAGGCCCCTATGTCATGCTGGCCATCAGTGACAATGGCATCGGAATGAGTCCAGAGATTCAGGAACACATTTTTGAGCCTTTCTTCACCACCAAAGAGAAAGGAACCGGGTTAGGATTGTCGACCGTCTATGGAATCGTAAAACAGAGTGGAGGATATATCTATGTCTATAGCGAATTGGGTCAGGGAACGACTTTTAAAATCTATCTTCCGATGATAGGGGAAAAAGAGGATTCCCTGTTGATCAAAAACGAATTCACGTTACCTCTTCAAGGAAATGAAACGGTCCTGGTCGTGGAGGATGAGCCAGCCCTTCGAGAATTAATGGTTCGCATTCTTAAAGATCGTGGATACCAAGTCCTCTCTGCTTCTAATGGAGAAGAGACCCTGAAAATGGTCCAGGAAGATTTAGGGAGGAAGGTGGATCTTCTGGTCACGGATGTGGTCATGCCTTCGATGAGTGGGAAGCAACTTGCCGATCTTTTAAAACAGTCTTTTCCCGGATTAAAGACCCTCTTTATTTCAGGCTATACGGATAATGCGATTGTCCATCATGGCGTCCTTATCGAAGGAGTCGATTTTCTTCAAAAACCTTTCAGCCCTGAGACCCTCGCTCGAAAGGTTCGTGAGGTGCTCGACCGAGACCGCTTGATTCCAATTTTAAAGGAGCAAAAGGAGATTTAAAGATGAAGGATTCAGAATCCCAACATCCAAAATCCGAAGTCATGGTCAAAGAAATCTTGACCCCACGAGAAGCGGCCCAGTATCTCAGCGTTCATGTTCGAACGATCTATCGCCTGGCCAAAAACGGGGAGATCCCTGGGCGAAAAGTGGGTGGGAGCTGGAGATTTAAAAAGGAGGCACTGGACCGATGGCTCTCTGGAAGGGAAGGACCACTGACAGAGGGAAAGAGTAATGGAAAGTAGGATATTAGTTGTCGACGATGAGAAAGAGATCAGGGACTTTCTCTTCAAAGCCCTTACTCGATTCGGAGGGTTTCATGTGGAGGTCGCCGAAAATGGCCAGGAAGGTTTAAAGAAATTGGAACAAGAAAAATTTGATCTTGTCCTTACGGACCTCAAAATGCCTTTAATGGATGGACTCCAATTAATCACAGAGATCGCTAAAATAAAACCAGAGGTTCTCACGGTCTTGATGACCGGTCACGGGACTGTAGACTCAGCCGTGGAGGCCATGAAACAGGGTGCCAGCGATTATCTCCTCAAACCTCTTAACCTCGATGAGTTACTTGTCCGTATAAGGAAGGTCCTTGAGGAGAGGCAACGGTTTATCCGACTGAAGGACTTTGCCGACCAGTTGGAAAAGGCGAACCAGGAATTACGGAGAATCGATGCCATCAAATCGGAATTTGTCTCGGTGGCATCCCACGAATTAAGAACCCCTCTGGCGGCTATCAAAAATGCGATTCAATTGATCCTTCAGGGTAAGACAGGCGAAATCAATGAAACGCAGGCAAAGTTTCTCTCTATGGCCGACCGGAATATTAATCGGCTAATCAATATCATCAACGATCTCCTCAACCTCTCCCGGATCGAATCGGGAAGGATCTCCATGAAGTTTGAATCCCTCTCAATCAGACCTCTATTAGAAACCGTCGTGGCTTCCTTACGCCCTCAGGCTGAGCCTAAAGGGATTAAGATCGAAACCCATCTTCCTGAAAATCTCCTTCCAGTCTATGCGGATAAAGAAAAAGTGGAACAGATTCTAACCAATCTCATCGGGAACGCAATTAAATTTACACCTGAAGGAGGAACGATTCGATTGAGTGCCCAACCTCTCTCCGACGAAAAAAATCCTGATTCTCCAAAAAAGTTAGCCATCTCGGTCGAAGACAACGGGATTGGGATTCCTCCGGATCATCTCGAAAAGATCTTTGAGAAGTTTTATCAGGTCGATCGTTCGCTTCATCGCTCTACCGGAGGAACAGGACTGGGTTTGGCGATTACCAAAGGCCTCGTAGAGGCCCATCAGGGAAAGATCTGGGTAGAAAGCCAGGTGGGAAAGGGGAGTACCTTTACCTTCACCCTTCCCCTTTCCAAAGGGGAACGAAGAGATATCAATTTTCGAAGGATCTTTGATCGAGAATTTCGCCGTGCCCAGGAGAATCAGACCCCTCTTACACTCCTTCTCATCGAACTCTCTGGAGAGGAAGATGAAAGAGTGATGGAACAAATTGAGAAGAAAGTAAAGCATTCTTTATGTCGAAAAGGGGATGTCCTCTTTAGAAAAGAGAACGAGAAGGTCCTTGCCGCTCTCTGCGAAGCGGATTCTCAAGGGGCCCAGATCATTCGTCAAAGAATTGAAGAAGACTTTCTAAAGCATCCCTTAAAAAATCAAGAGGGACCCATCCGGATCAAGGTAGGCATGGCTACCTATCCGGAAGAAGCCCTTTCAAAACAGGAGCTCTTTAGAAAGGCAAAGGAAAATTTAAGGAAGGAAAATGATGAAAAAAAGGATCTTGGTCGTTGATGACGAAATCGATTTAGTGGAGACCCTTCGTTTCTCTCTTGAGCTCGAAGGTTACGAGGTTCTGGTAGCCTATAATGGTGAAGAGGCTCTTCATCTGGCAAGAAATGAGAATCCGGACCTTATCCTCCTTGACGTCATGCTTCCAAAAATGGACGGCTATAAGGTCTGTCGTTTATTGAAATTTGATGCTCGATTTAGGCATATCCCTATCTTCATGCTTACGGCGAAGGCCCAAGAAAAAGATAGAATGATAGGGGAACAAACAGGGGCGGATGAATATATGACCAAACCTTTTGAGATGGAAGACTTGATCAAGAAGGTGAAAGAATATTTAAAAGAAAAATAAAAAGGAAATAGAGGGTTAAAGAGGAATGCCCATATTTAATTATCGCGTCAGAGATCGAAAAGGAAATCCGGTGGAAGGAAGGATAGAGGCTCCCACCCTCCAGGTGGCAGGGGATCAACTCCATCATTTAGGTTATCTCCCTATAGAACTTGAGGAAGTCAAAGGGGAAGCTTTCCATCTGTCCGATTTCTGGAATCGATGGAAAAAAATAAAACTTGAGGAATTGACCGTTTTCAGTCAACAACTCTCTACTCTCTATAAGGCGGGTCTACCCCTTCTCACGGGGTTAGAAAGTCTAAAAGAACAAACAGAGAATCCTTTATTCAAAAAGATATTAACCGATGTGTGTCGGGACATTCAGGAGGGCAGTTCCCTCTATATGGCCCTCTCCAAACATCCCCAAGCTTTTTCAACCATCTATGTCAATATGATTCGAGCAGGAGAGACATCTGGAAGGTTGGGGGAATCCCTGGATCGATTCATCACCCTTGCCGAAAGAGAATTAAAAACTCGCCAGAGAATTAAAGAGGCGACCCGCTATCCAAAGATCGTGCTCTTGTCTCTCCTCATTGCCTTTGGGGTTTTGATTACCTTTGTCATTCCAAGATTTGCTGGAATTTTCGCCCAATTTAAAACCCCCCTTCCCTTACCCACGCGGATCATGATTCAGATCAACACCCTCTTTCAACAATATTGGTATCTTATTGTCCTTTTCCTCTTAGGAATTCCTTTTCTCATCAATCATTATCTTCGAACGACTCAAGGAAGGACTCTCTGGCATAGAATAAGGATCAGAATCCCTCTTTTTGGGCCTTTATTCCAGAAGATTGCCCTTTCAAAATTTGCCTATACCTTCGTCATGCTCTATAAAAGTGGGATCCCCATTCTTCAAAGCCTTGAAATCACCTCTCCAACCGTGGAGGATACCCTTCTTGAAGCCTCCATCGGTTTCATCCAGAAAAAAGTAAGAGAAGGGAAAAGTTTTACAGAGGCCTTGAGAGAAACCAAAAGATTCACCCCATTGGTCATCCAAATGGTTTCCGTTGGGGAATCCTCAGGAACCTTAGACGAAATGTTTCTTAGGATTACGGAGTATTATGATATCGAGGTAGAAAATTTGATTAAAAGGCTATCCACCTATATTGAACCGGCTCTCACATTGGTTCTGGGGGTAGCGGTGCTTTTTTTAGCCTTGGCTGTTTTTCTCCCCTGGTGGAATCTGGCCTCCCTATTTAGGGGGTAAGGGATGAACAAGAATCGAAAGAGGATAAACCATAAAATCTTTCCGACGCATTCGAGAGGGATAACTTTGATTGAACTCATCCTTGTCATTCTCATAATCGCCATCCTATCTGCTGTGGCTATACCCAAAGTAGGGATCGACTTTTCCCAAAGAACGTCCCTCGATGGGGCGGCTTATATAATTGCTTCGGATATTCGATACGCCCAGGAATGGGCCATGACCACTCGAACCTCAAAGAGTGTCAGCTTTACCTCCGGTTCTTCTACCTATACGTTCCATCCGCAAGGGAGTTTTGATCCTTCAGGTCAACTCCCCCCTGGAATTAGAATAGATAATCATTTCACCGTCACCTTTAATTCCCTGGGAGAACCAGTTGTCGGAGGTGGAGGCTCTGTAAGAATTTCCAGTGGAAGTCAAACAAAAACGATAGGCATCATCAATTATACAGGAAAGGTGATCATTAATTGATCCTTTTAGGGGAAGAAATGGCAAACAAAGGCTTTACATTGATCGAGATGATTGTCTTGATTGTGATGGCAGGGATTCTTTTACCTGCCCTGATTGTCCCCTTTACGGCCAGTGTAAAAGGAAGCGCCAAACCGGAAATGGTGACCACGGCTGTCTATCTGGCTCACTATAAGATGGAAGAATTTATGAAATGGAATTACAGCCATTCTGCCCTGAATCCCATTCCCCTTACTCCTTACGTGGATACTCCGATTCCAAACTATCAGTGGCAATGGGAGATTGCCTGGATTGATGAAAATTTTAATCCGTCGGTATCAGATAGGGGGTATAAAAGGATCTTAGTTCGGGTGAAGGATACGGAGAATAGTATTTATGAACTCTATGCGGTTGTCACTCACTTTCCATAAAAGAGAATTGGATTCGAAAGGGTTTGAGGGATATAGCGAAATGAATGGAGACTCCAAATTCTTAAACTCATTAAATGGGTTTACCTTAATCGAAATTATCATGGTAATCGTGATCCTTTCGATCGTCTCGGCGATCACGATCTATTTCCTGGCCAGTAGTGCAAAGAATTATGTCATGATGGTCAATCAACAGAATCTCTTAGATGAAGGAAGGCTCGCATTGGAAAGGATGTGTCGGGATATCAGGGATGCCCAAAGTATCACCTTTCCTCCTTCTGGGAATTCTGGGAATAGGATTGTATTCCAAAGAAGTCACCGTACTTTTGGAGACCTGGCCAACGAAACCATCTCCTTTCGCCTAAACGGGACCACATTGGAAAAGGTCAAGAGTTCCCCAAACGGAATCCATCCCTTGGCCTCCCATGTCTCCACGTTCAGTGTGACCCGTGGGACTTCAGGAAATGAAGAGATCACCCTCTCTCTTACCCTCTCCTTAACAACGGGAGAAGGGGTCACTTTGCAGACAAAGGTCTATCCAAAGAATTTACCAAGAAGTTCGATATACAAGAATTTCTTTAATAATTGGCAGGAGGAAATCAGTAGTTGAACCCTCTCAATAATTCAAAAGGGCTTTCGATTTTATTTCTCATCATGGTGATGTTGTTGATGATAGGGATGGGCTATATCCTAACCTACCTTATCCCTACCAAGCATAAGACTGCAGCCTTCTCTCTCTCCTCGACTCAAGCCTATTTTATGGCTCAATCAGGGGTGGAGTTTGCTGTCCGTTATGCT
>JBBIMX010000011.1:30109-42294 GCA_037444165.1 Deltaproteobacteria bacterium
CCCAACTCAACCATCTTAATGGACTAACGAGAAATCTTGGAAATGGAAGATTTATCATTTCCTATGATAGTTCATCTGACAGACTGACCTCCATAGGGGAGGTTCAAAATATGGGCCAGAGAAGAATCCTGATTTCCAATTTTACTCAATTTGTAAATCCTTCTCCATAATTTATAGGCGGGAGGAAAGAACTCATTCACGAGGATGAAGATGAAAGAGATCGTTGCTCTTGATATGGGATCCCGTAGCATAAAAATGGTCGGACTAAAAAAGACGTCCAAAGGACTCCTTCTGACGCGATTAGGAATGAAGGAGATCCCGATGAATATCGACCCAGGGGACATTCCGGCCATGGCTTATCTCCTTAAAGATCTTTCTGAGGAAATGGGGCTCAAAACAAAAAAAGTGAATCTAACCTTCTCCTGTCCTGATCTCCAAATTCGGAGAATCACCCTCCCTTCCATCCCGGATGATGAACTGAAAGAAGCCATTTCTTGGGAGATGAAGGAACAAATCCCCTTTCCTATCGAAACCACACAGATTGATTTTCACGTCCTTCGAGAATTGATGGAAGAGGAGGTAAAAAAGGTTGAACTCTTAACGATCGCTTGTCCCAGAGAAAGGATTGAACGAACTTTAAGCATCGTAAAAGAAGCAGGACTGGAGGCCATTCATATCGAAGCTACTCCCATATCCCTTTGGAATGCGATGATAAACCTGGGCCGACTGAAAGGAGAGGAAAGGATCGCCCTCATTGATTTGGGAGCTGAGAAGACCCACCTCTATCTTTTCGAAAACGGGATCTTGGTATTTAACCGAGTGATCAGTCCCGGGGGGAAGGATATCACCCAGACACTTCTCGATGAAATTTTAGGACTGACCTATGAGCGAGCAGAAAAGATCAAAAAAGAAATCGGAATTGCTTTGAGAAAATCTCCTGTGGAGTCTCCCACCGTGGCTAAAGAATCCTTTGTTATGAGGCCTGCTTTTGAGAGATTGGTGAGTGAAATAGGCCGTTCTATCGAATTTTATCGAAATCAGTTCATTGTTGAAAAAATCGACAAGATCCTCCTCACCGGGGGAGGGGCTCACCTGAAGAATATCATTCCTTACTTCGAGGAAGAACTACGGCTTAGAATAGAACCTTTCAATCCCCTCCAAGGGCTCCTTTATGACCCAGAAAAGATGGATCAAACTTTTCTTTCTTTAGGGGAAAGTTTTACTCCTGCAATTGGGGCTACTTTTTCAACGCCTATTTCCATTGAATTTCTTACGGTCAAGGAACCCTTCTTTTCGAGGAACCAACTGAAAAAGAGGGCTCCTCTTATGGCTGCTTTTGTGGCTTCGCTTATCTTTTTTATCCTGATCACGAATACCGAGATTCAATTGAGGAGGCTCGGGCAACAACGGGATGAGAAGGTGACCCAGATTAAGGATCTTGAAAATATAAAGACAAGCCTTCTACTCTTGAAACAAAGGGAGGCTAAAATACGGGAGGAACGATCCTTCTTTCCCTCTTCTTCAGAATCCTCTTTCTCTTATCAAGAGATCCTGAAAGAAATCAGTGAAATCCTACCTAACCAGGTCACCCTCAATCTTCTTGAAATTCAAACCCAAGAAATCTCTTCTCAAAAGGATGTTGAATCGACACCGACCCCTCTGCTTCGTCTCTCCGGGTATGTGTTTGGAAGTGAGGCTCAGTCCCTCCAGACCTTAGCTCAATTGATCGAGAGACTCGAACGTTCGACCTTATTTGACCGTATCAGACTGATTTCTGCAGAAGAGAACAGGCACTTCAACCAAAAGGCTTCTGCCTTTGAAATTCTATGTCATCTGGCAATCCATCCCAAAGGGGGAATCCGTTTAAATGAAACTAAAAAGTAGAGAAAAGATGCTTCTTATTTTTGCTTGTATTGCGGTAGCCATCCTCCTCTTTGATCGGCTCTATTATTTTCAGAGGAGCAGGAGGATTTTGGCTCTTAAAGAAGAGATGAGGGCGATAGAAACCCAGCTTCATGAATGGAATCTTTACAGGAAAGGGCTTGAAGAGGCCCGGGCAGAGGTGGAACGTCTCGAAAAGGAACTCCAGAGCCTAAACGAAAAAATCCTTCGAGGAGAAGAATTTAGGGCCTTTCTGAAACATCTGGCTAGAGAGAGTGACCCTGCTCAGATGAGGATCCTCTCCATTACTCCGATCGAAGAAAACCCGTCTTCCCAGGAGGATGAAAAAAAGGAGCCCTCCCCTCCTTATCGAAAGGTGAATGTAAAAATGGTTTTCCAATCCACCTACCCCAAATTAAGAAGTTACCTCAAGGGGATTGAAGAGCTTCCTTTTTTGATTCGCCTTCAGAGTCTTCATGTGGAAAGGAGTGAAGAAGAAAGTCCTTTACTGAACGTAAAGATGAGCCTAAATTTAATGGTTACTTCAAAGGAGAAAGAATGAAAACCGACTTTAAATGGATTCTAATTTTCACCCTGTGTGCGGGAGTCCTTCTCCTTCGTGGAGAAAGTTTTTCACAATCTTTGAGAACCCCTATCATCGAGAAAGGGAAAAGAGATCCCTTTGCTCTTCCCTATGGGGTTCATCCCCGTTCCCGTGAATCCTTACACGGGATAAAGCCAAAGCCTGTGACCCCTACCACTACCATTCAAGAGGAGTCTTCCCCAAAAATGGAACCTAAAGAGGCTCCTTTGAAGCTTAAAGCTGTACTGATCAGTGATTCTCTTAGACTTGCGACGATTAATCAATTCATCGTCCAAGAGGGAGACGAGATCCTTGGAGAAAGGGTCTCAGAGATTCAGCCCGATAGGGTTATCCTAATGAAAGGGGATCAAAAGAGGACGCTTTACTTAGATCAGAGTCCTGTAAAATTAATCACCGAAGAAACCTCTCTCCTTCCTTCTATAAAAAGAGGAAACGGAGAAAAAGGAGGGACGAAATGAAAACGAAAGGATGGAGAATGTTGATATTCTGTCTGTTTTTGGCTATGGGGTGTGCCACTGCCCCTACCAAAGAGCGAGCAAAGTTACCCTCCCAGGTAGGGGAGATCAAAAAAGCCCCTCCCCCACCAGAGGAAAAGCTCGTCGAGATCATGATTCCCAAAAAGGAAGAAATAAAACCCGTCCCTGAGAAACTCTATTCCTTCTCGGCTCGGGACACCGAAGTTCGGGATATTCTCTTAGCCTTCTCAAAGGAAAGTGAATACAATATGCTCATGGATCCAGAACTTAAGGGAAAAGTGACGATCGATTTAAAGCGAGTCACCCTAAAAGAGGCTCTCGAAGCCATTCTTACCCCTCTGGGATGGACCTACCGGATCGAAGGAAAATTCGTTCATATCACAAGACCTCAGATGGAGACTCGATTATTCACTCTCAATTATATGGCTACACGAAGAAGCGGGAAAAGGGAGATCTATGCCAGCACAGGAGGAGGACTCCAGACCGCATCGACAATCGGGCAAGTGGTTTCTACCCCTGCCGGAGGATCTCGGACAGGTTATAGTGACCTGATCAGTGTAGATGAGATGGACATCTGGAAAGAGATTCAGAAGGGACTGGAGGCCATCGTGTTTGGAAGTTTAGAAGGGGGAGAAAAAGAATCCACTAAGGAGATAGATTCGACCTCCTTTACCCGAGTGGATGAAAAAGGAAAGAAGTTGATCATCAATAAATCCACCGGAACCATTATGGTCACAGATTATCCTGCCAATTTAAAACGGATTGATGACTATCTCAAAACGATTGAGGGAAGTTCCCATCGATTGGTCACCATACAGGCCAAGATCCTTGAAGTCATCCTCTCGGATGAGCATAAGGAAGGGATTAACTGGAAGGTCATCGAAGGCCTTCCCCGATCCATCAATCTGGCCTGGGGGCTGACCAATAAGGCTGGAACTTCTGGGTATCCTGGGGGGACAGGAGGATATTTGGTGAGCGATTCTACATCTGGAACAAGCATCGACACCCCTGGGGTCTTCAAAATCAAACCCTTTGGAGGAATCCTGGCCATAGGGGCAGGAGGATCTGAGATTGCCCTTTCCGATATTATGCAGGCCATCTCTGAGTACGGTGATGTGAAGGTCCTCTCAAGCCCAACCATTTCCACTTTAAATAATCAGAAGGCCATTATTCGGGTGGGCAATCAGGATGTCTTTTTTATTACAGGGGCCATCGCGACTCAAACCACGGTGACTCAAATCATCCAACCCATGACGATTGATGTGGGAATTATTCTCGATGTGACCCCGCAAATTGCCGAAGACGGAACGATCATCATGAATATCCATCCTAGTATTACTGAAAAAACGGGAGAGAAGGTAACTCCGGATGGAAAAACGACCTTCCCTCTATTGAGTGTAAGGGAAACCGATACGACGGTGAGGGTGAAAGAAGGACAAACCCTCATCATTGCCGGTCTAATGCAGGAGAAAACAGAAGAGGCTTACGTTGGAGTTCCTGGACTCCAATCTCTCCCTGTAGTGGGTGGATTATTCCGTTATAAAACTCAGAAGAAAAGAAATTCAGAACTGGTCATTATGATTACTCCAACCCTCCAGGTTGGGAAAAGAGAAGAAAACGTTACTCAAAGATAAGATCCAGGGGGAGAAGATAGGATGAATCACTCAACCCAAGACCCCTTACGGAGAAAACGATGTATCTTGAATTTTATGGATTAAAAGAAAAGCCTTTCTCTCTCACGCCCGACCCCCAATTTCTCTTTCTCAGCGAGAGTCATCGAAGGGCCATGGAGTATTTGCTCTATGGGATCTCTCATCGAGAGGGATTCATCGTGATGACTGGAAATATTGGGACCGGTAAAACGACTCTCTGTCGGACCATTCTGAGAAGGCTGGAGGGTCATGTAAAAACCGCCGTCATTTTTAATTCCTTTATGACCGAAAAAGAACTCCTTAAATCCATCCTTATCGACTTTGGCTTTTCACCTAAACGACAAACACGAAAGGAATTGATTGATGCCTTAAATGAGTTATTGATCCATGATCTTTCCATCGGACAGAATGCCGTTCTCATCATCGATGAGGCTCAAAATCTGTCTTCCGCAGTATTGGAACAAATCCGAATGCTTTCTAATCTCGAAACGGAAAAAGAAAAAATCCTTCAAATCATCCTCGTGGGACAATCGGAACTCGAAGAAAAGCTTCACCGTCCCGAACTCAAACAACTCAATCAGCGAATCGCTATCCGCTGCCATCTCTCCCCTTTAACCCTGAAAGAAACAGAAGCCTATATTTATCAACGATTGATGGTAGCTGGGTCTCAGGGACGAATCACCTTTTCCTCATCAGCAATTCATGAGATTTACCAATTCTCCCAAGGCATTCCCCGATTAATCAACCTGATTTGTGATCGAGCCCTTTTAGGAGGGTTTGTCAACGAGACGTTCCATATTGACCAGGGAATGGTCAAGAAAGCCGTAAGAGAAATAAAAGGTGAAGAGAAAGAGTTCGATCCAAAGCCCCATCTTTCTTTTTTAACTCAGTTATTCTCTTTTCGAACCGCTTTTTGGGTTATCCTTCTCTTTCTATTTAGCGTTATTCTCTTTTTCCCCTTTGGGACTTTCCCCCCTTATGAAGAGACGGCTTCAAAACCGATAGAATCCTTTCTGGAGGAATGATCTTTATGAGTCTCATCATCGATGCTCTTAAAAAGGCTCAGCAACTAAGATTCAAAGAAAATCAAGGGATTCCCTTTTTAAATCCTCCTCTTTCCCCAAAGAAAAACCTTTGGAAAAAGAGGTGGGGATTAATGGGCATGGCCTTTGTTTGTCTTTTGATTCTTTCATTCGTGTTAAAAGAAACTATTTCTTTCCCCTCAAAAACGGGGTCTAAAGACATCCCCCCGTTAGTGGAATCCAATCTCCAGGAAGAAAATGCCAAACTTAAAGAGGACGAGTCGCCTCCTGAACCGATTTCTACTACTCCCCATCAAAGAGAGTTAAAAGAAACTCCCCTCCAACCCAACCCTCCGAAAATTCGAATCGAAACCCAACCGATTTGGGAGAAGAAAGTCAAGCCCTTCATTCCCATAAAGGTAAAAGAAGAAAAGGAGATTTCCTCTCTCACCGCTTCTATCCCGAATCTCTTTGAGGAAAAGAAAGAGTCTCCTTCGACCCATCTATCAAAAGACACTGAACCTCCTCCTTCTTTAGAAATTAAAAAGGAAAAAGGAAGCCGAGAGGTAGCAGATTCTGAAATCATTTCACTTTTTAATTCCGCTGTTGTTTTTCATCGTCAAGGTGAGCTTTCCAAGGCCATCGAGGCCTACCGGAAAGTAATTGACCTTAATCCTGCTTATATAGAAGCCTATAACAATCTGGGAATCCTCCACCAGGAAATGGGTAATTTCGATGGGGCATTAAAATTTTACCAAAAGGCTGTTGAAATTGAACCGCGCTATGAGAAAGGATGGAATAACTTGGGCATCCTTTGGGCTTTAAAGGGAGACCTTCAAAAAGCTAAGGATTGTTTTCAAAAGATTTTGTCAATCAACCCGAATCATTTAGAAAGTCATTTACACCTTGGAACGATCTGGAAGAAAGAAGGGCAGTGGCAAAAGGCCATAGAATCCTATCAATTCGCCCTTTCTCTGGATCCCCTTCGAGGGGAGACTCACTATCATTTAGGACTCCTTTATGAGGAGATGGGGAGGATGGATCTTGCCCTTCCCCATTATGAAACCTTCGTCCATCTTTCTGCTCCATCCTATCCTGAGTTGACATTAAAGGTTCAGAGACGACTTAGCCTTTGGAGGAATAAAAATAAAAGAGAGTAAATATGAAATCCTTATTCGTTCTGGGGGGATTATGGTGAAAGAAAAAAAGAGCCTTGGCGAATATTTCGTAGATCTCGGTCTGATTACTCATGAACAGCTCAAGAAGGCCATCCACGAGGCGAGGCAGAAGGGAGAACGTCTGGAGCAAACCCTCATGCGAACGGGTTTAGCAAAAGAAGAGGTGCTCCTTCAGTGTATGGCCAATTATTTCAACATTCCTTACGTTGATCTTGATACCTATCTCATCGATGAAGAGGTGCTAAAACTTGTTCCCGAAGACTTAGCCCGGCGTCATACCCTCATTCCACTCTTTAAGATTGGGAATACTTTAACCATTGCAATGGACAATCCCTTAAATATTCATGCCTTGGATGAGGTCAAGAGCAAAACGAGGGCGGAAGTGGAGATTGCCTTAAGCACGGAGAAAAAAATTAAACGAGCCATAGAACTACGCTATGGTGGAAAGAGCAGAGAAAGCGCGCTCGACCAATTCTCATTTAAGGGTCGGACTGAACCCTCTGGAGAAGAGGTGGAGTACCGAAAGACCTATGACCTTCAAATCAAGGATTCTAATGTGCCGATGGAAGGGGCCTCGGTCACTCAGATGTTCGATTTGGTGATGATTCAGGCCATTCGTGACCAGGCAAGCGATATCCATTTTGAACCCGATGAAAAAGAATTAAGAGTTCGATTTCGGATTGATGGTTTCCTTTACGAAATCCTCACCCTACCTAAGGCTCTCCATCCCGCTCTTACCTCTCGGATCAAAATTTTAGCCGAGATGGATATTGCCGAAACTCGTCTCCCTCAAGATGGAAATTTCAATGTCCGAATGGAAAATCGGAGTTTTGAGATTCGAGTCTCCACCTTTCCAACCATCTATGGCGAAAACGTGGTTCTCCGTCTACTCGATCAAACCAGTCCCCTGCTCACCCTTGAAGAGTTAGGATTCTCCGACGAAATGCTTCAACAATACAAACAACTCCTCCGAAAGAGCAATGGAATGATTCTGGTCACTGGTCCTACAGGAAGCGGAAAGACAACGACTCTCTATGCCTCCTTAAATATGATCAATTCCCTTGACAAGAATATCATCACGATTGAAGACCCTGTCGAATATCGACTCTCTCTGATCCGTCAGACCCAGGTGAATCCAAAGGCAGGGATCACCTTTGCAACCGGCTTGAGATCGATTCTTCGTCAGGATCCAGATGTCATTATGGTGGGTGAGATCCGAGATCTTGAGACTTCCGAAATTGCGATTCAAGCCTCCCTGACAGGCCACCTCGTCTTCAGCACCCTCCATACCAATAATGCCCCTGAGGCCATCACCCGCCTGTTAGACATTGGGGTTGAGCCCTACCTGATCTCCTCCTCCCTGATAGGAGTTCTGGCACAGAGACTGGTTCGAACGATCTGTCCTCAATGTAAGACCTCTGCTCCCCCTGATCCAGAACTTTTAAGAGAGGTTGGAGATTTGGTCAATTCTTTAAAAGAATCTCCAGCCTTCTTTCGAGGAAAAGGCTGCCCTTTTTGCAAAGGGTCGGGATATCGGGGAAGAATAGGAATCTTTGAACTTCTGTTGGTCAACGACCGGATCAGACGGCTGATTTCAGAGAAGGCCTCCATGGAGAAGATTCGGGAAGTGGCCAGGGAAACGGCTGGATTGAGATCATTTCGAGAAGACGGTCTTCTAAAGGTTCTTCGAGGAATCACCACCCGGGAGGAGGTCGATCGGGTGGCTTACGAGTTATCTTCGTAATTTGGTTTCATCGAAAGAGATTAAATTTTAAAATCCAGTAAATAGCTGCCAGACCATCTTTCCACCTAATCTTTTTCCCTTCGGAGTAGTCTCTTCCTTTATAGGAAATTGGAACTTCATAGATTCGACACCCTAATTTGGCAATCTTTGCCGTGATTTCGGGTTCAAACCCAAAACGGTTGCTTTCAATATTAATCTTTTTAAGGATGTCAGCCCTGAAAACCTTGTACCCTGTTTCCATATCCGAGAGGTTCAGGTCAGTGAGCATATTCGAGAGAATGGTAATCAATCTATTCCCAACGGCATGCCAGAAGTAAAGGACTCGATGGGTCCCTCCTTGAAATCTTGATCCATAAACCACATCGGCTACTCCTTCTACGATCGGTGCGATCAGTCTCGGATACTCTTTTGGATTATATTCGAGATCGGCATCTTGGATAATCACAATATCTCCTGTCACATGGGGAATGGCTGTTCGAATAGCCGCTCCTTTCCCTTGATTGGTTTCATGAAGAAGGATATTAATCCCTTCGTTTTGGCATAAGAGGATCTCCCTCGTTCCATCTGTCGAGCCATCATCTACAACAATAATCTCCTTTTCAAAGGCTGTTGCTTTAACCCTCTGGATGACTTCAAGAATGGTCTTGGCTTCATTATAAACCGGAATGATCACCGAAAGCTTCATTCAAACTTCCATCCAAGGATTTCTTCAAAAAGATTAAAATAACGAAGGATAATAATTTGAATCTCCTATACCACTACCCACCTCGAGGATACCTTCTTTCAATGCCGATCCTTGCCATGATATTCTTTAAAAAGGCAACCCATCATCAATAAGAATCCTGTAAGGCTTAAGAACATTCCTAATCTCAGACTTAGCGGTCGATATATAAATTCCACCTCATGTTTCCCTTTAGGAAGGACGATCGCCCTGAAAAGATAATCGGCCCTGAGAATCCTCTCTTCTTGTCCATCTACAAAGGCCTTCCATCCGGGATAATAGGTATCGTTCAAAAACAGAATCGCCTCCTCTTCTGAAACGACTTCAAGGAGAAGTCTCTGATTGCTCTCTTTAATGATCCTCACCTCTCCCCTGACCTGCTTTGTCCCGGAAGGGAGAAAACGAGGGTTTTCCTCAAGAAGAATTTCTGATTCGGGATCGAACTCTGGGCTTGAAAGCCTGCGGAGAATAGATTGCTCATCCATTACCTTATAGTTTTTATAAAGGGAAGCCCTAAAAATGGGATTCTTATTTCTATAGAGTTTTATGGTATTCCCCTTAAGGAGCTCCTCTCTCTCCCCTTCGAGGCCTTCCATTACTGCATAAACTAACTCAAAACGGGAAGCGTCTTCAATAGGGGTTAAAGAGATTACATATCTTGCTCCGTAAAGATCGACAAGGCGAGTAGCTGAAATCGAAGGAGAATGAATGAAAGTCTGATACAATGCTTCGGCTCGTCTCAAGCGAATCACATCAATCCCCCATATGTCCCGAATCCTGAAAAGCATATTGAACGAAGGCAGATGCTTCTCCTTTAAGACTTCGATTTCACGAGGGTTACGGGTCAAAATAGGAGTATCCATGGAGATGGTCTTGGCTGTGGAAAAAACTCTAAAGTTTCCTTCCTCTCTCGAAACCATTTCTTGAATCTTTGTCTTTCGAAAATAGTCCGAAATTCTTTCCTTTCCATAGAACCCCATATTCCCGAAGAGGTCCAAAATCAAAAAGAAAAGGAGAAGGCCTCTTACCCATCCCTTCCATTTTAATTCCTGCCCAATGACGAGGAGAAGACAAAAAAGGGCGAAGTAAAAGAGAAACCGCTTTGCATGATAAAGGTTGGTAGAGAGATGATTATAATTGGGGAAATCAATCCCCTTCCCTTTCAGGAATGCCTCTATTCCTTGATGCCTTAATAGGAGGAAAATCAATAAAAAAGCCGAAAGGAGGGAGAGGGTAAAAAAAAGGGACTTCAATCCTTTTCCTCTATTTGCCTGAGAAAATTCCATTAATTTTTCAAAGCCTAAACCTGCTGTAATGGATAGAATGTAAATAAAGAGATAAAGAAATTTTACAGGGTATCGGATCCCATTGAAGAAGGGAAGATAATGATATATTAAAGGATAGAGGGGGTTATACTTTCCCAGGGAAAGAAAAAGAGAAAGAAAAAGAAAGGAAAGAAAGAGTCTTCGGCGAAAGAAATCAGAGGATGGGACAAAGAAGTAGAGGAGGCTTAAGATGAAAGGAAGGCCCCCTGTATAGAGCGTCTTTAACCAACATTGGGAAATCCAATATTTTTTCATATCGAGAAAATAGCCATAAAAATCAGGGAGAAAGAAAAGGATGAAATCTTTAGGAGAAAAGCTCCAGGTGGTTGCCTCTTGATAGGGAATTCCTTCAGCCCTAATCGAATTCATCCAGAGTTCTAAAAATGGGATGAGTTGAATGGCGGAAAGGAAGAAAAAGAAAAGAGTGATAATGAATAGGCTTCTCAATCTCAGAAATATTTTCCTTCTCCAGGCTCCTTCCGGATGGAGGAAAGAAAAAATCGTCATCAAGAAGAGGACAAGGACATTTCCATAAACAATCTCAATCCCGCCCCCAAAAAAAGATAACGCCATAAAGAGAGAGACAAATATTTCGTTTTTAAATTGAGGCCGATCCAGTGAGCGTTTAAAAAAAAGAAGAATCAAGGGGGTCCAGATAACAGAAAATAATGTATTTAAGAGGCTATGGATGGAGAGAAGGTAACCACTGAGCATAAAGATGATAGCCGAGAGAAGGGAGGCCGTATGGGATGCTTTTAAACCTCTCATGAGAATGTAACAAAACATCCCCCCCAGAAAAAAGTGAAGTAGGATCATCCAATTAAAGGCTATATCAAAAGGAAGAAGAAAGAATAAGGCATTAAATGGATAAAGAAGAGCATTCTGTGGGTTTGCAAAGAAGGGATGGCCACAGAACTGATATGGATTCCATAAAGGAAGATCTCCATGTTTGATACTATTTACCCAGAAAAATCGTGGCGGAATAAAGTAGGCGCTTAAATCTCTTTCTGTAAGAAGGAATCTGTCTTCAAAGAGATCATAAAAAAAGAGGATTGAGACAGCAAAAAGGGTCAGAATGGCTAAAATCTCTCCGCTTCTGACCCTTTTTCGTATGAAATCGAATTTTTCTCTCACTGAAAGGAAAGAAGTTTTTTCATTTTTACCATGTAGCAAATGTTCCTGTTCCTGCTGTTATTGAACCGTAGGTAGTAGGAGGGTTAGGATAGGGAGTAAGGGTAAAGGTATAAACATATCCCCCTACTGTCATCACAAAGGTATTTGCTCCATAGGTATAGGTAAATCCCCTAAGCTCACCCATTCCTGTTGTCCCGGCAATGACACCCATCGTATAAGTTCCTGCTGTACCCCCAATGAGTCGCTGAGCAAAGATAAGAGCGTTAGCACTTCTTAGAGAACCGAGAACGGACTTGGCTGTCCCATCGGCAGCAGACCTCGTTAAATCAATATACCTCGGAATCGCCACAGCCGCCAGAATCCCTATGATGACAATGATGATAATCAATTCGATCAGTGTAAACCCTTTCTTTCCACCCATAATCTCCCTCCTCTTAAAATTTTTGAG
>JBBIMX010000012.1:0-41527 GCA_037444165.1 Deltaproteobacteria bacterium
TTACATCCCAGGAGATAGAATTTCTTGCAGAAGGACCTGTTTCATCAGGGCTATCAACAGAGGTGCTTACTGTGTTTATAGCAAAAAATGCAAAGGAGGCAGATGAAAAAATAAAGAAAAAATATCCGCTTTTATGAAAAAAATGCACAATGATTTGAAAATTTATGGGTTAATTTATTTTGGTATAATTTTTGCTGATTAATATTTTTAAAGAATTTTCTTTAAACTTTTTAAAAAATACAGGAAAATAAATAAAAAAATGATTAAAATAATAATAAATCAATATATAAGGCATTAAAATTGCATACATTTAATTTTTTATGAGTGAAAAACTACAATCTCATAAAAAACAGGTGTTTTTACAGTTGAAAGGAGAAGACATCCAAGATTCACTGTCGAGTTTCCCCTTGACTACTCTTTTGTGGAAGGTAAGGAAACCTATGGAGGGATTGTGGCCAATGCAAGCGAAGGAGGGCTACTGGTTTACCTTCCTCAGAGAATAGAGATAGGGACAGTTTTAAAAATTGAAATTCTTTACGTCCAAGGATTAGAATTTAGTACGGTCAAAGCGATAGCGAAGGTAGTCTGGTCAGACCTTGCTTCCAAGGTGAGCTGGGGGGAGTATCGATATGGACTCCAGTTTATCCATATCGAAGACCAAGACTATACACGATTAGTCAATCTATTAAGGGAAATTGGCAAGTAAGAAAAAGGGCTCTCTTTTTAATTCCTCTTTAGGGTCTTTCCACCATTTTCCCTCTTTTTCCTTACCTTCCAAAAAATCTCTTGAACTTTTCTTTAAATTTATTAAAAATAGAGTTATCCTCATCTTGAGCCATAGGGCCATGACGAGTTTTAACCCCTTTGAATAGAAAAGGGAACAACGGAATATGGAACAGGAAAAAGGACAGTATAGGGTCGTTCTTAAAAGCATTGGAAATAATACTAAAGAGGAGGTTGAAGAGTTTTGTCAAAAAATCTCAAAAAATCTTAATCTCCCCTCCTCTTTGATCAAAAAGATAGCCCATCGAAATCCTATTGTACTTAAAAAAAATTTAACGCTAAAGAAGGCTGAAACATTAGCCATCGCATTTAAATCGTTTGGAGCGAATGTGGTCATAGAAAAGAGAATCTCCTCTCCGACGATTCAAGTGGAACGACAAGGTCTACCCCCTCCTAAATTAGCCTTAGAAACCTGCTCTTTACGAAAAACGCCTGAAAAGAATTGGTTGCTGGTGGGGAGGGTAAAAAATATATCTCAGGAACCCTTAAAAGATATCTGGGTCATCATTCAACTCTTCAACCTAAATGAATTGATCACTTTTGAAGAGGTTTCACTTCCCATCAATCCAATCCTTCCTAACCAACTTTCTCCCTTTAAAGCCTTATTGGAAGGGGATCTTGAATTTCAAAAAATCTCTCTTCTTTTTAAGAATTTGGAAGGAACTTCATACTTTGTTCTTGACCAAAGAAAGAGGAGAGAATGGGAGGAGATAGAGATCCCTGAGAGTGTCCTGAAGATGAAACCCTTCCGAGAAGAGGAGACAGTGGAGAAGGTCCCTTTCACTCCTGAGAGAGAGACGATTCAGGGAGAGGAGAGGATCGGTCCTGAAGGAATGGCACCTTATGAGGAGGAAAAAAAGGAATCTGAAAGTCTCGTTCTTGACGTCTCAGGTTCAAGTGAAGAGTTAGAATCCAAGGGGTCGATCTCAGAGGAGAGATTGGAGCTGGTAGAAGAAGAGAAGGGAACCTCTTCTCCTTACCCATGGATAGAAGAATTCAGAGCAGCAATCGAAACGTATTATCAACCTAAAAAAGATGGCTTCTCCCTATGGATCAAAAACCTTCAAACCGAAAATTTAATTGAATCCCCCTATCACCTCCTGGTCGTCTTCCTGACCTATAGTCGGTTTAACCAGAAGGATGAGGATGAAAAGGCTCTTGAAAATACACAGAAGGTTTTTCCCCTCCTTCTCCGATCCGATCTCACTCTTGATGAGATTCCAGAAATGGAAGCGCCTCCTTTTTTCTCTCGAGAAGTTTGGAGAGTTCTATTCTTCAGGGCCTTGCCGAAGATCCAGGAAGTGGCCAAAGAGATGTTGGAGAAAAGGGAGTGGAAAGCGGAAGAGTTAGAACAATTCATCCAGATTATCCCCCAAATGGGGCTGAATAACAGCCGGTGGGTGGTTCGAAGGATTCCGAAATGGATTTTAGAAGATATCCAGGTTGACTTTACGAATACCTCGGTATCCATCGGAGAAGGTCTTTACCGTGTAGCCTCAAGATTGGGGATCGTAAATCCTCAATTCGACCTTTATCGAGGGAAGAACTCTATGGGGGATTTAAAGATTCAATCCTTCGCCAAAATGGTCTTCCCTGATAATCCAATGAGGATAGAAGAACCAATGGAAAAATTGGGGAGGGAAGAAGAGGAGGGGCACTGTTTTCCCATTGATCCAAAATGTTTAGGATGTTTATTTGAAAGCTTCTGCCCTAAATTTTATACAGAGATAAACCCATCCGAGAAAGGGATGATTGGATAGGGAAGGGATGGCTCACGACGATGAGGTTTTCTATGGAAAAATTAGGGGAGAAAAGAGAGAGAAGAAAAGCACCCAGAAAACTATTAGATTTGCCCTTAGAGTATAGGATCATCGATGCACCCTATGCCCATGGAGGGTTAGTGGTGAATGTCAGCGAAGCAGGATTACTTCTTCAGTCGGTCAAAAATATCCCTGTTGGTACGAAACTGGATGTGGCCGTTCTATTCCCCAAAGGATATGAGTTGAGTAACTTTAACGTCCTTGCCGAGATTATCTGGAAGGATCTTTATTGGAAAGAGGACTGGGAAGGCTATCAATATGGACTTAAATTTATCCAGATTCGCGAAGAGGATTATCGAAAACTCAAGCATCTTCTGGATGATCATTCTGAAAATTGAAGGGCGGAGATAAACAACGGAAGAGAAGACGCTTAAACCCAGAATCGGAATCGCGAATATTGAGAGAAGGAAATATCCTCGGTTTTCTATTGACCTCCCTATAGAGTATTCTCTTGTTTCTACCTCGATCGTTCACTCAGGCCGAGCCTTAAACGCGAGCGAAGGAGGTCTGCTGGTTTATCTTCCCGAAAAGATGGAAATCGGACAACGTCTCCAGGTAAAATTGTTTTTTCATTTTCGTTCTTCCCTAAATACGGTGGAGATGATTGCCGAAGTGGTTTGGATCGACCTCCATCTCCCGGAGGGATGGGGAGATTATCGATGCGGATTAAGATTTATCGAGATCTCACCAGAACAGTTAGCCTTATTGAGGGAGCTTTTGGCTTCCCTCTCAAAATAGATCCCCTCACAACTCCTCTCTTGTGAAACCTACAAAAAAAATTTATAATGACTTTCGGAGGTATGGAAAAATGGCCGGAAAGAGTAGTTTTCCCTATCGTAAGTATGATCGTAAGCCCCATCCTCATATTGTAAAGCAGATCTTGGAGGATGAGGAACTTCTCGAAATGATGAAAGAAGTCCTCATTGAAGAGGGAAAACCATGTCCCTTCTGCCACAGAAAAATCAAGGAAGGGGTAAAGGCGAAAGAAATATGGTGAAGAAAGGGTTACATGGCTTCGTCTGGAAGTTCACGCTTGAACGAAAATTTAAAGGGCCTTTCGATGAGGATTTCCGACATCTTCCCTACGCTTTGAGTGGGAATCGAAAAAGGAAGGGAAAGAACGAATAGCCCACTCCCCACAATTCCTGCCACAATCCCTAACGGTCTGGCCACGAGGATATCCATGACGATCCATTCATCGGTGATGGGATCGTCTTTGGTCCATCTTTCCCAGGAAAGGCCTTCCGAATAAAATCCAAATACGAGCAAGGAAAGGATAACAAAAAAACTCAACCCTCTTTTAAAGGTTTTCATAACTCCCCTCCCATTCGAAAGATTTTAAACTTTATTATACCCTTTTTCTTTCCCCTGTCAATATTTTTTTGGAATCCTTCGGTGAATGGTGAAAACATTTTCTTCAATTATGACCGAGGGATGGCTTCATTTCAATTCCATGAAAAGCTTGACAATCCCTGATGAAACCGATATATATTTTTAAAATTCAGGAGAGATTTGAAAAACGATGGAATGGACACTGCTTCTCAATTCTACTTTTGAGCCTTTAAAGGTGGTCCATTGGAAGAAGGCCATCCTGTTGGTTCTCCTTGGAAAGGTGGAGGTCGTCGAAGAGTATGATCGTTTGATTCGAGGAGTGCGATTTTCTATGAAGCTTCCTGCCGTCATCCGCCTACGTCATTTCATCCAAAGAAGAACCCTCCTTATCAAATTCTCAAGACAGAACCTCTTTATCCGAGACCGGAGGACCTGCCAGTATTGTGGAGAACCTTTCGATCCTCAAGAGTTAACCTACGATCATGTCATTCCCCGTTCCAGGGGTGGGCCTACGGATTGGACCAATGTGGTGACCTGTTGCACGAAATGTAATCTTAAAAAAGGAGGAAGAACCCCAGAAGAAGCCGGAATGTCTCTTATCCGAAAACCTAAAGTTCCCATCTGGATTCCTCTATTGAATCGTAGTTTGGGGATAGAAGAAACACCCTCCTTATGGAAGAACTATCTCTATTTTGGTCATGAGTTAAATTCATAATTTTTATGGAAGAGCATCATTTTAACTTAGGCCTCCTTCTTCTGATTCCATCTCAACGATTCCATAAAGATTTCTATCTCAAGGATGAAAAAAACCATGAAATACCTTTGGGCCCCATGGAGAATGGATTATATCTTAGGCTCTAAAGAAAAAGGATGCATTTTCTGTTCAAAACCCTTGGAGAATAGGGATAAAGAAAACCTGATCCTCTTCCAGGGAAAGGATGCCTTTATTATGATGAATCGGTACCCCTATAATAGTGGCCATTTAATGATCGTCCCCAAGCGCCATTGTACGGAATTAGAGAAATTAAAGGAAAAGGAATTGAAGGAGATTTTCTATTTCTTACAAGTTTCCGTGAAGGTCCTCAAGGAGACCCTTTCTCCTCAGGGATTTAACATCGGAATGAATCTTGGAAAGATTGCCGGGGCCGGTGAAGAACACCTCCATTTCCATATCGTTCCCCGTTGGACAGGGGATACGAATTTTATGCCTATTTTAGGGGAAACCAAAGTGATTCCTGAATATTTACTGAATACCTATGAAAAACTAAAGGCTGCCTTTTCCCAATATATGAGAAGAGAGAAAAAGGGAGGTCCCAAAACGTGAGATGGTTAAAAACCCTTTTAATAATGATCATCTTTCTCTTTGTGATCCTTTTTTCTGTTCAGAACAAAGAGGAGGTCTCTCTGCGCTTCGGTCTTTTCCCTTTAAGAAATGAAACGATAGAGTTGCCCAAACTTCCTCTCTTTCTTATCATCCTTTGTTCGGTATTCCTTGGGATCCTGATCGGAGGATTGAGCGATTTTTATCGACGGTATCAACTCAAAAAGACGGTTCGCCAGAATATAAAGACGATCGAACGATTGACTCAGGAAGTAGAATCCTTGCGGCGAGTCGGTTCTGATCAGCCCTCTTTCCTCAGAAAGGATTAAACCGATAAAAAGGAAACCTCTATGAAAGGACCCAACCTGTAGAGGGGATAGGGTATTAGGCCGTCGTCCTAAACTAAGAACCGAACGCACGATGGATTTCTCCAATACCCCTCTTGGGCTTATCTTACACTTCTGAGTGAGGGAGTTGAATTAAAAATTTCTCTTGAAATTCATTTCAAAATATTATATATAATTAAATAGTTTATCTGCTCAAAAGGCGGGATTTACCCGCCTTTTTTTTAGAACGGATGGTTTATCCTTAAAGATGGCTACAGAGATTAAAGAACGAGTAAAAACTCTTATCGATCCCATTCTTTTCGAGCAAGGGTTAGAGCTGGTGGAGATGGAGTACCGGAGAGAATCGAGGGGATGGGTCTTACGACTTTATATTGACAAGGAGGGAGGGGTCACCCTCGATGACTGTACTCGAGTGAGTCAAGAAGTGGGTAGGCTCCTGGATGTGGAGGATTTCATTACAAATCCTTATATATTGGAAGTTTCTTCTCCGGGGTTAACCCGACCCTTAAAAACAGAGAGGGATTTTAGAAAGGTTAAAAACCAGTGGGTGAAAGTAAGAACCTTTGAACCCATTATGGAGCGAAGGGAATTTAAGGGGAGACTGCTTGAAGTCTCGGATCAAGGAATTGAAATTGAGATGGAGGGGGAAAGGATCCCCATCCCTTTTTCAAAAATTGGAAAAGCCAATTTAGAAATAGATTTTAAATAAGGAGAAAGTCGTATGCCATCCAATCTCAATTATGTCATTGAGCAGGTCGTCAAAGACAAGGGGATTGATAAGAAAGTGATCATTGAGGCCTTAGAGCAAGCCGTCCTTACAGCCTCAAGAAAGAAATATGGACATCATGGAGAGATTGAAGTCCATTACAACGAGGAGATCGGAGAGGTAGAACTCTTCCAATTCAAACAGGTTGTGGAGGAAGTGAAAGACCCGAATACCGAGATTTCTCTCAAAGAGGCTCGAACATTGGATCCAGAGGCTCAGATTGGTGATAGCCTGGGGGTGAAACTCAATACGGATTTCGGTCGGATTGGAGCCCAGACCGCCAAGCAGGTGATCATTCAGAAAGTTCGGGATGCAGAGCGAGAGAGCATCTATAATGAATTTAAGGACCGAAAAGGAGATATCGTCAGTGGAACCGTTCAACGATTGGAAAAGGGGAATATCTATGTCACGATTGGGAAGGCAGAGGCTATCCTTCCCTTAAAAGAACAGATCCCAGGAGAAACATATCGGCAGGGGGATCGAATTCGGGCCTATATCTTGGATGTCCAGAAAAATACGAAAAGCCCTCAGATCATTCTATCAAGAACCCATCCTGGTTTCTTGGTCAAACTCTTCGAATTGGAAGTGCCAGAGATATCAGACGGCATCATCAAAATCATCAGTGCAGCCAGGGAACCCGGAGAGAGGGCAAAGATCTCTGTCTATAGCTCTAACCGGGATGTAGATGCTGTTGGGGCCTGTGTGGGGATGAAGGGATCCAGGGTGCAAAATGTGGTTCAGGAGCTAAGGGGAGAGCGAATCGATATCATTCCTTGGTCACAAGACCCAGCTAAATACGTCTGTAACGCCCTGGCTCCTGCCAAGATTTCAAGGGTCTATATTGATGAAGAGAATCGACACATGGAAGTGGTTGTCGCTGACGATCAACTCTCTTTGGCGATCGGGAAGAAGGGTCAAAACGTAAGACTGGCCTCGAAACTCACAGGATGGAAGATCGACATCAAGAGCGAATCAAAGATGGAAAAGATGTCTGTCGAAATCATAGAACAATTCAAATCCCTCCCCTATATGGGAGAGGTATCAAGTCGGCTTCTATATAATGAGGGATTTCGGTCGCTTCAGGAGATTGCGGAAATCGATCCCGAAGAACTGGCAAAGATCTTAGAGATAGAGAAGGAGAAGGCCCAAGAGATTGTTGAGCGGGCCATCGAGATCATTCAGGAAAAAGGAGAAGAAAGGATAGAGACAGAAGCCCCCTCATCGAAAGAGGAGGCTTCTCTGGATCCGGTTAATCAAATTCCAGGAGTAGGGGAGAAGACGGCGGAGATCTTAAAAAGCCATGGCCTTTCGACGGTTCAAGATCTTTTGAATTCAAACAAGGAGAGGCTCTCTGAGCTTCCCGGGATTGGAACGAAGAAGGCAGAGAAACTGATCCAATCTGCTAAAACGTACCTCGAAGGAAGGGAGACATGAGAAGGGGACACCTTCCAATTCGGACCTGTATTGGATGTCTCCAAAAAAAGAGACAGGACGAATTGGTTCGGTTGGAGAGGACCCCAGAAGGTAAGGTCGTTATTAATGAAAAAAGGGGAAAGGGTGGAAGAGGATACTATCTATGTCCCACTCTAAACTGTTTTACTATGGCTAAGAAGAGAAGCAAGTTGGCCCAACCTCTCCGTGGGGAAGAATTTTCTCTCTCTTTTAAAGAGAGGGTATCTCAAGAAGGAACAAGATGAGGAGGAAGTTAAATGGCGAAGGTGAAGGTTCTTGACCTTGCAAAAGAAGTAGGGATGGAGGATGATAAACTCCTCCTGAAATTAAAACAGATGGGATTAAAGGTAAAGGATAAGAAACCAGAGCCTACGCCCAAGGAAAAGGCCTCTTCAGACGAAAGGGTTATTGAAAGAGACGCTGAAAAAGAAGTCGTTGAAAAGAGAGTCAATCCGACCCTTATTCGCCGTAGGACAAGAACCCTTCAGGTGGAAGCTCCACTCGCTCCCCCTCAAGCGGCTATGCCATCTCCTCCAACCCTTGAAACCACGCCGGTCACCGTTTCGCGCAAAGAAGAAGTGGTCCCAGAAATCTCTCTCCCGAAAGAAGAGGTGAAGAAGAAGGTTCGAATAGCCAAAAAGAAAGAGGAGGAGAAGAAAGAAGAGAAGCCCGAGAAGAAACCTCCGAGAGGGAAAAAGAAGAAGGAAGAAGCTCAGGCCCTTCCAGAGAAGGAATTGGAAGTAAAGGGAGAGATTTCCGTGAAAGAACCAGAGATTCCTCCCCCTCCGGCCCTTTCTGCCCCTCAAGTGGAAGCCATAAAAGAAAAGCCCCCCGAACCTGAAAAGGAGAAGAAAGAGGTCCTCCCAAAGATAGAGATTCCTCTTCCAGAGAAGATCGAAGTGCCTGAAGAAGAGAAGGGCACTCCTCTTTCCACCAAGAAAAAAGTGGTCGGAAAGAAGAGGAGATTGATTGAAGAGAGACTGCTCAGAGAGGAGTTTGAAGAAGAAGAGAGACCCGAAAAAGAGATAGAGCCGCTTCCTCGGCCTTTTAGACCTGTCAAGAAGAAGGTGGTCGTAAAGGCCCCCAAGAAAACAGAGATCACCGTTCCCAAACCAATCAAGCGAATCATTCGAATCGCAGAGGTCATCTCGGTAGCCGATCTGGCCAAACGAATGGGAGTCAAAGGATCCGAGGTAATTAAAAAACTGATGGAAATAGGAGTGATGGTCAATATCAATCAACTCATTGATGCGGATGTCGCCTCTCTGGTTGCCAGTGAATTCGGTTATGAAGTGGAGAAGACTTCGATCGAGAGTCAGGACCTATTAGAGAGAAAAGAGGACAGACCCGAAGATCTGCGCCCCCGACCTCCTGTCGTGACCATCATGGGCCATGTGGACCATGGAAAGACGATGCTCCTCGACGCCATTCGAAAAACCAATGTGGTCGAGGGAGAGGCAGGAGGAATTACTCAACACATCGGTGCCTATGATGTCCAGTTGGATCACGGTCGGGTCGTTTTTATTGATACCCCTGGACATGAGGCCTTTACGGCGATGCGAGCTCGAGGAGCGCAGGTCACAGACATTGTCGTTTTAGTGGTGGCAGCCGATGATGGGGTCATGCCTCAGACTAAAGAGGCCATTGATCACGCCAGGGCCGCTAAGGTTCCGATTGTGGTAGCCATCAACAAAATAGATAAACCCAATGTGAATATCGAGAAAGTGAAAAAGGACCTTGCAGAACTGGGTTTAATCCCGGAGCAATGGGGTGGAAATACCCTCTATGCAGAGATCTCGGCGAAACAGAAAATCGGGATTAAAGAACTCCTTGAGCTCATCCTTCTTCAGGCAGAGATGTTAGAATTGAAGTCCAATCCTAATAAACCTGCCCGGGGCACCATTATTGAAGCGAAATTGGATAAAGGAAGAGGACCTGTGGCCACCCTTCTCGTTCAGGAAGGAACCCTACGGGTGGGGGATATCTTCCTGGCAGGTTCCCAGTATGGTCGGGTCAGGGCGATGTTTAATGATCGGGGTCAGAAAATTGAAGAGGCCGGTCCTTCCACTCCTGTAGAGGTGTTGGGGTTCTCTGATGTTCCGGAAGCAGGAGAGACCTTCATCGTGGTGACGGAAGAAAGGATGGCCAAACAGATCAGCCTCTATCGTCAGGAAAAGGCTAGGGCAAAGGAACTTTCAAAGTTAAGTAAAGTTTCTCTGGAGGACCTCTATGAGAGGATCCAGAAAGGAGAAATCAAAGAACTCAATGTGATCATTAAAGCGGATGTTCAAGGATCCATTGAAGCAATGAGAGAGGCCTTGGGAAAGATGTCCACGGACACGGTGAAACTCAATATCATTCACGATGCAGTTGGAGGAATCACAGAGACCGATGTCAATTTGGCCTCAGCCTCCAATGCCATCATCATTGGATTCAATGTCAGACCTAGCCCCAAAGCCCAGACCCTTGCAGAGCAAGAAAAAGTAGATATTCGAACCTATTCGGTGATCTACGATGCCATCTCGGATATCAAGAAGGCCTTGGAAGGACTGCTCGAGCCGACTTACAAAGAACATATCTTGGGAAGGGCTCAGGTCCTTCAACTCTTCAATATCCGTAAGGTGGGGACAGTAGCCGGAAGCCTTATTCTGGATGGGAAGGTCGTCAGAGGATCTCACGCCAGGCTTTTGAGGGACAACGTTGTCATCTATGATGGACGCATTGGCTCCCTGAAACGCTTCAAAGAGGATATCAAAGAGTGTCCTCAGGGAGTGGAGTGTGGGATCTGGATCGAAAATTTTAATGACATCAAACCAGGGGATATTATTGAATCCTACGAGGTGGAGAAGATTCAACCCCATCTCGCATAACCTAAGGAGGCCTCAAGATGGTGGTCGGTATCTGTCGGTTGGACTTTCGGATTCCCGAAAACCATTCGCTCAAGGAAAAGCGCCACATCCTAAGAAAGGTCATCGACCGGGTAAAACCCCGGTTCAATGTGGCGATCTCTGAGGTCGGGGATCATGATCTCTGGCAACGGGCTCAGATTGGGATCTGTACAGTAGGCAATGATCGGCGCTACATCAATTCCAGTCTCGATAAGGTGATCGATTTCATTGAAAAGATGAACCTGGTCGAAGTCATAGGCACCGAGATGGAAATCCTTTCGGTCTAAGGTTGAAAGGAATAGGGGATGGAAGGAAAACGTTCGGATAAAGTAGCCGATTTAATCCATCGAGAAGTTTCGGAGATGTTACTTCGTTCCGTCAAAGACCCTCGAATCGGATGGGTGACGATCACTCGAGTAAAGGTCACGGAGGACTGTCGACTCGCTAAGATCTACTTCAGCGTCACTGGAACTCGAGAGCAGAGGGAGAGGTCTACCGAAGGGCTGGAGAGCGCCAAAGGCTTTATTCGAAAAGAGCTGGGAAAGCGAATCCGATTGAGATATACTCCGGAAATCAGATTTCAATTTGATCCGACGATTGAATATGCGATTCATCTCGAAGAGGTATTCCAGGGACTTCAGAAGGAGAAAGAGAAGGATGAGGATTGATGGATTTCTGATCGTGGATAAACCTGAAGGGTGGACCTCCATAGAAGTCGTTCAAAAGATTAAATCCTGGTTCTCCATCAAAAGGGCAGGCCATATTGGCACGCTCGATCCTTTTGCGACCGGTGTTCTTCCTGTCGTCCTCAATGAAGGGCGAAGGATTGTCCCTTTTCTCAAAGAAGATCCTAAGGAATATGAAGCCGAAATGAAATTAGGCGAAGAGACGACTACCGATGATTTGACTGGAGAACCCTTGTTTCATAGGTCTCTCAATGAAGTGACCCCTGAAAAGATTAGGGAGGTGTTCCGCACGTTTGTGGGGAAAATCCGACAGATTCCACCCCTTTTTTCTGCCGTGAAGATCCAAGGGGTTCCTCTCTATCAATGGGCCCGAAAAGGGATAGAAAAGGAAAGGCAAGAGAAAGTGATAGAAGTATTCAGGCTCGAGATCAAGGAGATCACGCTTCCCAAAATTCGCTTCAATCTGGTTTGTTCCAAAGGAACTTATGTGCGGGCATTAGCAAGGGACATTGGAAGAAGGTTGGGTTGTGGAGCTCATCTAACCTTCCTTAGACGACTTCGAAGTGGACCCTTCTCCCTTGATCAGGCCATTTCGATGGAAGAATTAAAAAGTTCCCCAAAAGCCTCTCTTTCTCATTGGGTCATTTCTCCGGAAGAAGCCCTTTCGGATACTCCGGAGTTGAAAGCAGATGAAAGGATGATTAGGAAGGTCAGTCAAGGTCAGGGAATCGTCCTGAAGGATCTCGGGCAAAAATCCCTGCCCGATTTTAAAAAGGGGCAAGAATTAAGGATGTCTTCCTCCGAAGGGAAATTGGTGGCTATTTTACGGTGTGAAAGGGACCGGGAGGAGATCGATCGGATTTGCCCAGAAGAGGCTATTTTTCGGCCCATCAGGGTCTTATCCACAAGAATTTTTATGGATGATAAGAAAAAAGCAATCTATGAAGAAGGAGGAGTTTCATGACACTGGATCAGGAGAGGAAAAAGGAATTGATCGAGAAGTTTAGAACTCATGAGAAGGATACAGGTTCTCCAGAGATTCAAATTGCCCTTCTCAGCGAAAGAATTCGTTATCTCACCGAACATTTTAAGGTCCATAAGAAGGACCACCACTCTCGGAGGGGGTTATTGAAGATGGTAGGAAGGCGAAGGAAGCTCCTGAATTATCTTAAAGAGAACAGCCTGGAGCGATACCGAAAGCTCATTGAGCAATTGGGCTTAAGAAAATAATAGATCAAGATGAAGGAGTGAAACCGGTGATGATTCATAGATTAGAGATCGATTTTGCAGGAAGACCTTTGTCGATCGAGACCGGAAAGGTAGCCAAACAGGCTAACGGTTCTGTGCTCGTCCGATACGGGGAGACAGTCGTGTTAGTTACCGCTGTCTCTTCTGAGAAGAAGAGAGAAGGGATTGATTTCGTTCCACTTACGGTCAACTATCTGGAGATGACCTATGCAGCAGGGAAGATCCCGGGTGGATTTTTTAAACGGGAAGGGAGGCCTACGGATCATGAGATCCTCATCTCCCGATTTATCGATCGTCCGCTGAGACCCCTCTTCCCCAAAGGGTTCCAGAATGAAACTCAGATCATTGCCACAGTCCTTTCAGCCGATACCGATAATGATCCCTCTATTTTGGGAATGATCGGAGCCTCTGCAGCCCTCTACCTCTCCGATATTCCTTTCGATCAACCCATTGCAGGGGTAAAAGTAGGTCGGATTGACGGAGAGTATGTCATCAATCCCACCTATGAAGAAATGGAACTCAGTGATATTGATCTTTTTGTTGCGGGAAGTGAAGAGGCCATCATCATGGTGGAAGGCAGTGCCAAAGAACTTCCCGAAAAAGAGGTCCTGGAAGCCATCTTTTTCGGGCATCAATCTCTCAAACCGATTATAGAACTTCAGAAAAAGTTAAGAGAGGCGATGGGATCTCCTCCAAAAGAATTGAACTTCGAAAGACCCCAGGAGGCGATCCTCGAAAAGGTTCGAACTCTTACAGAAGATCGACTCCTCGAGGCCTACCAAATCTCAGAAAAAATAAAAAGACGAACCTACATCGAAACCCTTTTTCAGGAGATCCTTAAAAGTTTTGAGACAGAGGATGGATCGATCGAGAGTGCGGTCAGAGCGGCTTTCGAAGAAGTGGATCGTCAACTCATGAGGCAATGGATCTTAGAGAAGAAACGAAGGATCGATGGAAGGGGATGGAGGGAGATACGACCCATCTCCTGCGAAGTGGGAATCCTCCCGCGAACCCATGGATCCGCCCTCTTTACCCGCGGAGAGACTCAGGTCCTGGCAGTGGTCACATTTGGAACCTCTGAGGATGAACAGAAAATCAACTCCTTGATGGGAGAGACCTATAAGTCTTTTATGCTCCATTATAATTTTCCTCCTTTTTGCACAGGAGAGGTGTCTCCCTTAAGACCTCCCAGCCGAAGGGAGATCGGTCATGGAGCCTTGGCAGAAAGAGCGATTCTTCCTGTCCTTCCTTCCAGTGAAAAATTTCCCTATACAATTCGAATCGTCTCGGAGGTTCTGGAGTCGAATGGCTCCTCTTCCATGGCTACGGTGTGTGGGGCAAGTCTATCCTTAATGGATGCGGGGGTTCCTATTAAGGCCCCGGTCGCTGGGATCGCCATGGGGTTGATCATTGAGAATGGACAAGAGGCTATCCTTTCGGATATCTTAGGCGATGAGGATCACATTGGAGATATGGATTTTAAAGTGGCCGGTACCTCTCAAGGGATTACCGCCATCCAGATGGATATTAAGATTCGTGGGGTCTCCAAAGAGGTCCTCGAAAGGGTTCTGGAGCAGGCAAGGGAAGGAAGACTCTATATTTTAGAAAAGATGAAGGAGACGATTGCAGAACCCCGGAAAGATCTCTCTCCCCATGCCCCTCGAATCGTGACTCTGAATGTGAAACCCGAGAAGATTCGAGAAATTATCGGTCCGGGAGGAAAAACGATTCGATCCATCATCGATCAGACAGGGGTGAAGATCGATGTGGAAGATTCAGGGGTGGTGAGGATCGCCTCTCCAAATTATGAATCCATTGAGAAAGCCATTTCAATGGTGAAGAAACTTACCCAAGAAGTGGAGGTGGGTGGACTCTACCATGGGGTGGTCAAAAGGGTATTAGGGTTTGGGGCCATTGTGGAGATCTTTCCAGGGACCGACGGATTGATTCACATTTCTCAACTGGCCGATTATCGGGTCAAACAGGTTACTGATATTCTGAAAGAAGGCGATGAGGTCCTGGTGAAGGTCATTGATATTGATCCTCAAGGCCGAATTCGACTGAGTCGGAAGGCGGCCCTTCGAGAAGGGGGGCGAGGGAAAGAGAGTAAACCAGGAAAGAGCTCCCATTAAATCCGTTCATCCTTCTCACCTTCAAAGGAAGGAAAGAGAAGCGGAAAGGCGAAAGGATTGAATCAGGAAGGAAGATGGTAAGAAGAGTTCAACCCGTTTCAAAAGGAGTCTTTTACAATGACGGTTCAGGGTACCAGAAGACGGTCCTTGAAAATGGCCTCCGAGTGATCACCGAAGAAATTCCCTATCTCAAATCGGTTTCCATAGGGGTCTGGGTGTTGACTGGGTCAAGGGATGAAGAACCTCACGAGAATGGGATTTCCCATTTTATTGAACATCTCCTCTTTAAGGGAACCCAGCGAAGAACAGCTTTTGAAATTGCCAAGGAGATCGATTCGGTCGGAGGGACCCTAAACGCCTTTACGGGAAGGGAGTATACCTGTTTTTATGCAAAGGTGATCGATCGAAACCTTCCTCTGGCGATAGATCTTCTCTCAGATATTTTTCTCCATTCCCTCATGAATGAAGAGGATATCGAGAAAGAGAGGATGGTCATCCTTCAGGAGATTAAAATGGTAGAAGATACTCCGGATGACTATATCCATGATCTTTTTAATCGAGCCTGTTTTGGAAATCACCCCTTAGGGTTTCCTGTCTTTGGAACCTCTGAGCAGGTTCAATCCTTTCGACGAAACCAGATTCTTCAATATTTTAGGGAGAACTATTCTCCGGAGCAGACCCTGATTTGTGCAGCAGGAAACCTGAAACATCAAGAGGTCGTCGATCTGGTGAAGGAGAGTTTTGGAAAAGTTCCAAAATCCAACCATCATCGAGAGCGGATGAAACCCGATCCTATTTCCACCACTTATATCCTTCGACGAGATCTTGAACAGGTTCATTTCTGTCTCGGGACGAAGGGCCTTCAATATAATCACTCCCTCCGATTCGGCTCCTATGTTCTGAACACGATTCTTGGAGGAGGAATGAGTTCGAGACTCTTTCAGGAAATCCGAGAAAATCGTGGACTCGCCTATTCTGTCTATTCCTATCTCCCCACCTATCTGGATACCGGGCTGGTTGTGGTCTATGCAGGGACCGAAGAGGCTACATTCCAGGAAGTCCTTCGGTTGATCCTGGATGAGTTTCAACGGCTGAAGAACGAACCTTTCAGGAATGGGGAATTGGAAGTGGCCAAAGAACATCTCAAAGGGAACCTCCTCCTCAGTTTAGAGAGTTCTGATACCCTGATGACCCGATTGGCCAAAAACGAGATCTATTTCGAAACCTATTTCCCGGTCGATGCTATCCTCAAAGGGATCGATGAAGTGGATGAAGAGACAGTTCACTATCTGGCGAATGACCTTTTTAACGAACGATTTTTCTGTTTGGCCGTTCTGGGACCGGTAGAGCCGGAAAGAGTCAAATCCTTTAATGACCGTTTAGGCCTTGAAACGAGTTAAAGTCCTTATCAAGCGATTAAAGAAAGAAGTCGTCTCCCTACCTGAATATATGACCCAGGGATCTTCAGGAATGGACCTCTTTGCTTCTCTCGATGAAGAGGTCACCCTTCAACCCGGGGAAAGAAAGATGATCCCTACAGGGATCTCCCTGGCCATCCCCGAAGGATTTGAGGGTCAAATTCGTCCTCGAAGTGGATTGGCCATTCAAAAGGGGATCACCATCCTTAATGCCCCTGGGACGATTGACTCCGATTATCGAGGAGAGATTAAGGTCCTTTTGATTAATTTAGGAAGCGAACCTTATACGGTTAAGAATAGAGATCGGGTTGCCCAACTGGTCATCTCTCCAGTCTCACGAGTGAACCTTGTCGAGGTTGAGGCGCTTCCATCGAGCGAGAGACAGGAGGGTGGATTTGGTCATACGGGGATTTGATGGATGAAGGACTCTTTTTTAGACCGATTTCTTCACTATCTCATCGTAGAGAGAGGGCTTTCTCAGAATACGATTGAGGCCTATGGTCATGATGTGACCCGTTTTTTAAATTTTCTTAGAGAAAAGAAGATCGACCCTGTCGAGGAACTGTCCAGACTGGACCTACGAACCTTCCTCCATGATCTAAAAAAGAAAGGGCTCTCTACTCGAAGTATAGCAAGGAATCTTGTCTCAGTCAGAATGTTTTTTCGTTTTTTACAACAGGAAGGGGTAATTGAGCTAAATCCTGCAGAAGTCTTGGAGTTACCCAAGATGGCCAAGACCCTTCCAGAGGTTCTCTCATTGGAAGAGGTGGAAAGGCTCCTCGCCCAGCCCGACCCTAAAACTCCTCTGGGAGTAAGAGATCGGACGATGCTCGAGATGCTTTACGCTACAGGGATGCGGGTTTCAGAATTAATCCATCTCTCCACCCATCAAATCCAGCTGGAGGGAGGATACGTCCTCCTCCGGGGAAAAGGTTCAAAAGAGAGAATCGTCCCGTTGGGAGGGGAGGCGATTCACTGGCTAAAAAAGTATCTAACGGAGTTTCGTCCGCTTCTTCTCAAAGGAAGGGAGACTCCCTTTCTCTTTACGAATCGATCCGGAAGGTCAATGAGCCGGCAGCAGTTCTGGAAATCGATCAAGGCCTATGGTCGAAAGGGAGGGATCCAGAAGAGGATCACCCCCCATGTGCTTCGTCATTCCTTTGCCAGCCATCTCCTCGAAAGAGGAGCAGACCTCCGCTCTGTTCAGATGATGCTTGGCCATGTGGACATCTCAACCACCCAAATCTATACCCATGTCACTGGAGAAAGGTTAAAGAAGGTTCATCAGAGGTATCACCCGAGAGGTTAATTCCAAATATTGGAAAATGGGGTTTGAAATAATTAAAGGTTTCTATTCTTCCTTTATTCTCTGAACCATTCTTAATTGTTATGGATGTGATTACCACCCATATCAACGCCGATTTCGACGCCCTTGCCTCAATGATTGCTGCAAAAAAGCTTTACCCTCAAGCCGTTTTGGTCTTTCCAGGATCCCAGGAAAGAAGTCTCAGAGAGTTCTTTATCCATTCGACCCTCTACGCCTTAGAGGTGGAGAAGGTCAAACATATCAATCTCCAGGAGGTCAAGAGACTTATTTTAGTGGATACTCGACAAGTGAGTCGAATTGGACGGTTCTCTGAAATCGTCTCCAAACCCGAATTGGAAATCCACATTTACGACCATCACCCTCCTTCTTCTGAAGACCTCCATGGATCTCTGGAGGTGATTTCCGAGGTGGGAGCCACCGTGACCCTCCTTCTCGAAATCCTCCAGGGAAAAGGAATCGAAATTACTGCCGATGAAGCGACCATCATGCTCCTCGGGATCTATGAAGACACTGGAAACCTCACCTTTCCTTCTGCCAAGGAAGAGGATTTTCGAGCGGCCGGATATCTGGTTCGGAAAGGGGCCAACCTGAATATCATCTCCAATGTCATCACCAAGGAACTCACCTCAGAGCAGGTCTTTCTCTTAAATGACCTGATCCAGTCAGCCAAACGATATCGGATCCATGGGGTGGAGATCGTAGTGGCTCAGGCCTCCACAGAACGATACGTAGGGGACATCGCCATTCTGGTCCATAAATTGAAGGATATGGAGAATCTAAATGTCCTCTTTGTTCTTGTTCAGATGGAGGGAAGGATTTACTTAATCGGTAGGAGCCGGATCGAAGAGGTCAATGTCTCTGAAGTAACCTCAGAATTCGGTGGAGGAGGTCATCCCACCGCTGCTTCAGCCACGATTAAAGGGATGACCCTCCATGAAGTTCATGACCGACTCCTGAAGATATTAAGGGAGACCATCCGACCCAAAAAGTTGGCTCGAGAGGTGATGGCCTATCCCATAAAGACGATCGAACCTGAACGAACCTTAATGGAGGCCAAAGAGATTTTTATCCATTATCCCATTGACATCCTTCCGGTCGTCGAGGGTGAAAGGGTGGTGGGTCTTATTTCCAAAGAGACGGTAGAGAGGGGACTCTATCACGGATTGAATGAGGTGCTGGTGAAGGATTACATGACGAGTGAGTTCTTCGCGGTGTCTCCCGAGACTCCTTTCTCTCGAGTCCGGGAGCTCCTCATCGGTCAGAATCAGACCTTACTGCCTGTGGTCGAAAAAGATCGTCTGGTTGGGATCATCACGATCCAGGAGGTGATGCAGGTTATCCAACAGGAGATGACGAAATCGGATCAGGAAGGTCTTCCCCTGGTTCCTCGGAAAAAGATGATTTCAAAATTGATGAAAGAACGCTTCCCCGAAAGAATTCATCAACTCCTTATCCAGTTCGGGAAAGTAGGGGATGACCTGGGCTATCCGGTTTATGCGATCGGTGGGTTTGTGAGAGACCTTCTAATGAGGGTCGAGAATTTCGATATCGATATTGTGGTCGAAGGCGATGGCATTCGATTGTCGGAAGAGTTCGAGAAGCGATTTCCCTGTCGGATCCGGACCCATCGAAAGTTTGGGACAGCCATCATCCTGTTTCCGGATGGATTGAAGGTCGATGTGGCCACCGCCCGTTTGGAGGTCTATGAATCTCCTGCGGCTTTGCCAAAAGTGGAGCGAACCTCCCTCAAGGCAGACCTCTACCGCAGAGACTTTACCATTAATACCTTGGCCATCCGTCTTAACTCCGCGAATTTCGGTGAGCTGATCGATTTCTTCGGAGGGATCAAAGATATCAAAGACAAGGTCATTCGAGTCCTTCATAATCTTTCTTTTGTGGAGGATCCGACACGAATCTTTCGGGCCATTCGCTTTGAACAGCGATTCAAGTTTCAGATTGCAAAGCACACCCAGAATCTCATGAGGAATGCGGTGGAAATGGGACTGATCGATCGACTCTCGGGAGGTCGAATCTTTTCTGAACTCGTGCTCATCCTCGAAGAAGACAATCCCATCCCGGCCTTAAAAAGAATGAAAGACTTCGGCCTTTTTCCTCTCCTCCATCCCCATCTCCAGTTCGACCAGGAGCGGATGAGGCTCTTTGAGCAGATCCATCAGGTCATCAACTGGTTTGATCTTCTTTTCCTCGAAGAGAGATATGACCGATGGCTCATTTACTTCTACGGGCTGATCGATGGTCTCAGCGAGACGCATACGATCGAGCTCTGCGATCGGTTGATGATGAATGAAAGGCTTAAAAAGAAGGTGTTGGAGGGGAGAGAGCAAGCCCTTCAATCCTTACTGCAATTCTTTTCATGGAGCCAACAGGGAAGGGAACCCAAACGGTCAGAGATCTTTGCCCTCCTGGATCCTCTTTCTACAGAGGTGAAACTCTTTATGATGGGAAAAACGACTCAACCGACGACCCGCCGATCCATCTCTCTCTATTTTACCCAACTCAAAGATACCAGACCCCTGCTCCGAGGTTCGGATCTTATTCAGTTGGGAATGAAACCTGGTCCGTTAATCAAGAAAAGCCTCGAAAAACTTCGAAAGGCACGACTCGATGAAGAGGTCAAGACTCGAGAGGATGAAATCAGATATCTGATAGAGACAGGGGGAGGGGGATCATGAGGGGAGATTCTTCCTATACCGTTCGGCTTGAGGGCTTTGAAGGCCCTCTCGACCTTCTCCTTCATCTCATTCGAAAGAATGAAATCGATATCTTCAATATTCCGATCGTCCTCATTACCGAACAGTATATGGAGTATCTTCGAATGATGAAGACCCTTAATCTGGATATTGCCGGAGACTACCTCTTAATGGCTTCGACCCTTCTCCATATCAAATCAAAGATGCTCCTTCCTCAAAGAGAGGAGGGAGAAGAGGAGGATCTGGAGGAAGACCCAAGGGCTGAACTGGTCCGAAGACTCCTGGAGTATCAGAAATATAAAATGGCTGCTGAAGAATTGATTGCTCGACCGATGCTCGATCGAGATGTCTTTGTCCGTCTGAATCCACAGGACTCCGAGGAAGCGAAAGAGGAGAGGATTGAAGTCACCCTGTTCGACCTCTTGGAGGCTTTCCGGCAAATGTTGACCCGGGCCAGAGAGGAGCTTGCCCATGAGATTGTCCTGGATCGAATCACAGTGGAAGAGAAGATTCAAGAGATCCTGAGCCTTCTTAGAGAAGAGAAAAAGAGTATCGCCTTCCATCTCCTCTTCCCGGAAGGCGCTTCGCGGAGGGTGATTATCGTCACCTTTTTAGCCATCCTTGAATTGGTCAAGATGAGATGGATTAGAGTCTTTCAGATCGCCCCGTTTGAGACCATTCGAATTTCTCCTCTGTGAGGGGAATGAAATATTATACCCATGAGTAGGAGGAATCTATGAAAAAGAGAAAAATAATTTTAGGTTTGGGAGCCATCGTTTCGCTCTTGGTATTCTTTTTTGTTCTCCTTTTTGTGATTGGGCGATTTATTGGAGGACCTGGATCGACTCGATTTGCCTTTGGAGATAAGATTGCTGTGGTGGAAATACGAGGAGTTATTACCCAGTCATCAGGAGTGATCGAGGAACTTCAACAATACGGGGAGGATGAAGGAGTCAAGGCAATCGTCCTTAGAATCGATTCTCCAGGCGGGGGTGTCGGTCCTTCTCAGGAGATTTATCGGGAGGTGATGAAGATCAAGTCCAAAAAGAAAGTGGTCACTTCCATGGGTTCCGTAGCTGCCTCTGGCGGATACTACATTGCCTGTGCCTCGGATCTCATCCTTGCGAATCCAGGAACGATCACTGGCTCAATCGGTGTTCTGATGGAATTTACCAATTTTGAGGAGCTCTTTAAAAAGATTGGGATCAAAGGGGTCGTCGTCAAGAGTGGAGAATACAAGGATATGGGTTCTCCTCTTAGAGAGATGTCCCCTGAGGAGAAGAGGATCCTCCAATCGGTGATTGATAATGTCCATCAGCAGTTTATACAAGCTATAGTGGAAGGAAGGAGATTGGATCGCGAAAGAGTCCTTCAGGTGGCCGATGGCCGCATCCTCACCGGGCAACAGGCCAAACAATTGGGATTGGTCGACCAGATAGGTAATCTTCAGGATGCGATCGATGCGGCTGCAAAACTGGTAGGGATTGAGGGAAAACCCATTGTCCTCTATCCAAAGAGAAAGATATCCCTTCTTCAGTTGTTGCTTGAGGGACTCAGTTCGGGGATCCTGGAGAGAGTCCGGGAGAAAGAATTTCAGTTGAACTTTCGACTTTCACTCCCCTCCTTCTCTTAGGGTTTTGGCGATCTTTTGAATATCCTCCCAGACCTCTCTTTTTTTGTCTGGATTTCGAAGGAGAAAGGCGGGATGATAGGTGGGAAAGACCTTCATTCCTGAAAATTCAAAAGATTTCCCCCGAAGGGAAGTAATTTTAGTATCTGTTTGAAGGAGCGTTTGAGCCGAAACGGTTCCGAGGGCACAGATGACCCTGGGCTGGATGATCTGAATCTGTTTTAAAAGAAAAGGAAAACAACTTTTGACCTCATCAGGCTCAGGGGTTCGATTTCCGGGAGGACGACATTTGACAATATTGGTAATATAGACTTCCTTTCTTTCAATCTGAACGGATTGAAGAATTCGAGTTAAAAGCTGACCTGCTTTTCCTACAAAAGGCCTTCCCTGAAGGTCTTCATCATATCCTGGGCCTTCTCCAATGAGCATCAATTTCGCATCCTCATTGCCTTCCCCGAAAACGATCCTGCTCCTTGAGCGGTGAAGTTTACATCTCTGACAATCTCTTAAATCTCTCCAAACCTCCTCCAGAGCCTGAGTCTTTCTCTTTTTTAGTGAAGGGAGAAAAACGATCCCACTCTCCTTGAGGTACTCGAGATAGCCAATGAGGTCTGAAATAATCTCTTTTTTATCTTTCGTCATTTATTTTGAAATAGCCTTCCTTTCTATCTTTTGTCAAGTCATTCAAAAGAGACCTCTGAAAAAGTATTTAAAACGAGTTTTATAGTTACCCAATTAACTTCTCAATGCCCGCATTCGAAGGGTTTGGAACCCTACCTCCCCAGTCTTTCTATGACTTTTTCAGAGCTCTCCAAAAACACTCCACCTCCATCTTGACTAAAAATATTATAAGTCCTATATTTAAGCCATTGCCCCTGTAGCTCAGGTGGATAGAGCAACGGATTCCTAATCCGTGTGCCGCGTGTTCGAGTCACGCCAGGGGCGCCAATAATTTCGATAGATGAGTCATTCCTTGATTACTATCTGAAGTTTTACCATCTTTCAGTTTATTCAATCATGTAAAGACTCGCCTCCTTTTACGAAACAGATAATCTCTTAAGAAAATGAAACATGAATTACTATTTGACCTTCAAAAAAATATTGGATGATCTAAAGACGAAGGATCCTCTTTGCGCCAAAAATCAATGGGTAGGATGGACCTGTACCTATTTGCCCTTAGAGATTCTTGAGGCAGCCCATCTCACTCCCTTTCGAATCCTTCCTGAAGCGACCACAGAAAAAGCCGATTCCTATCTTGACCCCAATTTTTGCCCTTTCATTAAGGCCGCTCTGGAAAAGGCCCTTTCAGGAGGATACTCCTTTCTCTCGGGGATAATCTTTCTCAATACCTGTGATGGAATGCGAAGGCTTTTTGATGCCTGGCGTTTTTATTGTAAACCGACCTTCTCTTATCTTCTCGACCTCCCCCGAGTGATTGATTCCCACTCGATCACCTTTTTCAAAGAGGGATTGGAAGATTTGATCAAACAACTCGAGGGCCATTTTAGAAGGAAGATCATAGAGGATGATCTTCGTATGGCTGTAGAAAGATCAAATAAAACAAGAGAACTTCTTATAAAACTCTTTTCTTTACAGGGGAGGGGGGATCCCCCTTTCACCCACGGAGAGATTCTCGATATTTTGTCGGAAAGATGGAAAGTGGGCCGCCCCCTTTTCAATCAAGCCCTTGAACTTTTTATGAATTCGATAAAACTTGATCAAAAGATCTATCCTGTAGGCCCCAAAGTGATGATAACCGGGTCCCTTTTAGACGGAAGTGACTTAGTCCGAATGATTGAAGAATTGGGCGGTGAAGTCGTGGCCTCAGACCTTTGTACTGGACAAAGGATTCTCAATATTGTGAATTTAGATTCAGACCCTTTAGACTCATTAAGTCAAGCTTATCTTGGAAAGCCACCCTGCGGCAGAATGTATGATACCCAACGGCGGATAGATTTTTTAAAACAGAAATTGCTGGAATGCAAAGCTCAAGGACTCATCTACTTTTCTCTCAAGTTCTGTGATCCGTACCTCTATGAAGCCCCAGCCATTGAGGGAGCCCTAAAAGAAATCGGCATCCCCATGCTCTTCATAGAAGGAGAATATTCGGGGAAACCCGGTGGGGGAATCCGTACCCGAGTTCAAGCCTTCCTTGAGGTCTTAAGAGAAAATGGCTAATAAAGCAATCGATCTAAAGTTTTTAAGAAAGATGATTCATTTTCCATCCACCTATCAGTTCCTCCTCCCCTTCTTAAATCTTCTTCACTCTAAAGAAAATCAAGCTTACAGGGTATGGGTGAGATTCCTCCTTAGCACTTTTCGTGATGCCTACGCCCATCAGAAGCCCGTGGTTTGGATCAATTCCTTTCTTCCTTCAGAGCTTATTTATGGATTGGATGCTATCCCGATTCTGCCCGAAATCGTATCCGCCTTGGTAAGTTATTTAGGGTGGAGCGGGCGATTCCTCTCAAGAGCGGATACGTCTATTTCAACAGATCTCTGCTCTTTTTATCGTTGTGCCCTGGGTCTGGCTTTAGAAGATTTTCTCCCTCGACCTGACCTGATCCTTTCGTCCTCCCAACTTTGTGATGGAGCCAATAAATTTTTTAATTACCTAAGTCGATTGTATCAATGCCCTCATCTGCTTCTGGACCCACCTTACTCTGACCATCCTCGTAGCCATCGATATATGGAAGGTCAGATCGAAGACTTTATGGATGAGGCCACAAAAATCCTCTCCCTTCCTTTAAGAATAGAACGGTTTCGTCTTGTTTTGAATCGTTCCAATCAGGCCCGTCATTGGATAAAAAAAATTAATCAACTCAGACAATCCATCCCTTCCCCTTTTCCGGGAAGCGAAGGTCTGAGTTACTTTTCAGGGATGACTTTTCATTCCATGGGGTCCCCCTGGGCCCTTCGTTTCTTTCCTTTGCTTTATGCGGAAATTGAGAGGAAAGTCTTTTCAAAAAAAGGGTACTTACCTGAAGAAAAACACCGACTCCTATGGCTTCATCACGTCCGTCCCTACTATAAAAATGAAATCTTCAACATTCTTTCTTCAAGGGGAGTAGCTCTCTCCTTTGAAGAGGCAAACTACCTCTACTGGCCTTCTCTCGATCCTTCAAAACCCTGGAAGAGTCTTGCCGATAAGATCCTGTCCAATGTTTGGGCAGGTCCCATAGAGAGAAGAATGAGGGCCATTGAGGAGATGAGAGTGGCCTATTCGATCGATGGGGCCATTCATTTTTCTCACTGGGGATGCAGACAGTCCTGTGGGGGAGCGGCTATCATTGGGGATTGGCTTAAGGAGAAAGGAATTTCTTATCTCATCCTTTTTGGAGATTGTGCAGACCCGAATAATTATTCTCTAGGACAGACTAGAACGAGACTCGAAGCTTTCATCGAAATGATGGGTTAAGAGATGAGCAGAAGAATTTATGTAGGATTGGATATCGGTTCGATCTCCTCTGAAGCCCTTCTTCTTTCCGAAGAGGGAATTCTTTCATATTCTATCATGGCCACAGGCCCAAGTCCAAAGAGGGCCTCAAGGGAATGTCTGAAAGAGGCCCTTTCGAAAGGAGGAATAGGCGAAGAGTCTGTCTCCAGAGTGGTGGCCACGGGGTATGGAAGAATCAGTGTCCCATTTAAAGCAAAGGAGATGACCGAAATTACCTGTCACGCCCGGGGGAGCTATTTCCTCTTTCCCCGAACGAGGACAGTCATTGATATCGGAGGACAGGACAGCAAGGTCATCACCTTGGATGATCGAGGAAGGGTGACTGATTTTGTGATGAACGACAAATGTGCGGCGGGTACGGGAAGATTCTTAGAGGTCATGGCCAATGCCCTCGAGGTGAAGCTCTCAGAGATGGGGAAAAGGTCTCTGAAGACGAAGAAAGGGGTCCCTATCACAAGTATGTGCACAGTGTTTGCAGAATCTGAAGTCATCTCCCTCATTGCAGAAGGTCACGGGGTAGAAGAGATTCTCAAAGGAATTCATGATTCAATTGCCCACCGGATTTTCAGGATGACGAGGCGTCTCAGGGTGAGGGGGGAAATCACGATCAGTGGAGGCGTAGCAAAAAATGAGGGAATTGTTGAGGCCCTTAAAAACCTTTTTGGAATGGAGATCAATCTCCCCGATGAACCCCAAATCGTGGGTGCCTTAGGTGCTGCCCTTTACGCAAAAGAGATGACCTAAAAGATTCTTTAATAAAATAAGGGTCTAAAATTGGTTGAATTTTTAATTATTATCAGGCAATATCTCTGTGATTAAATGAGATTTAATATTCCATCAAACGGAGATTAAAAGATAAATGATTAAAGCAGAGACGATTGCCATTGGATCAGAACTTCTTTTAGGTCAGATTGTGGATACAAATTCCTCCTATATCGGGAGAAGACTTGCAGACATCGGGATCCAACTGATGAGGATCTCAGCCATCGGAGATGAACGTGAGCAGATCAAAGAAGCCCTCCGTGAAGCCCTTTCACGATCTCAGGTCATTATCACGACCGGAGGAATTGGCCCTACAGAGGATGACCTTACTCGTGAAGCAGTGGCGGAGGTCTTTGAACGCCCTCTCGCCTTTCAGCCTAAACTCATGGATCAGATTGAAGCCCTTTTCAAAAAGAGGGGTTTTCGGATGACTGAAAATAATCGAAAACAGGCCTTTATTCCAGAAGGGGCCCTGCCCATCGAGAATCCAAAAGGGACGGCTCCAGGTTTTATTATGGAGCATTCCAACGGGTCGGTGATCACCCTTCCAGGAGTTCCTTCAGAGATGCAGTATTTGGTGGAGAACGTCGTCCTTCCTTATCTAAGAAGCCGGTTTCAATTAAACCAAGAAGTGATTCAATATAAAGTACTTCGGGCCTGTGGCTTGGGAGAGAGTGCCATTGGCCTCCAGATTCGTGACCTCATGAAGGAGAGCAAGAATCCGACCGTAGGCACTTTAGCCTCCATTGGAGATATCAAGATTCGAATCACAGCCAAGGCTGAAAGTTCGGAAAAGGCCACGGCGTTGATCGAACAGATGGAGAGAGAGATTCGGAGTCGTCTTGGAATCTTGATCTATGGGGTTGGGGATGAGACCCTTGCCGGAGTCGTCGCAAAAAACTTAGAAAGATTAGGACTTACCCTTTCTGTGGTGGAAACTCTCACCGGAGGAAATATCTCACAAAAAATGGCTACAACCGGAACGGATACCTTTTTTCAGGGATTAATCCTCCCTTCTCTCGGTTCTCAGAAACAGTTTCTCAATCTATCTGGTGATGAATTAAATTTGGCATTGAACGAACCAGTTAGAGTGACCGAACAATTGGCCCAAAAAGGAAGGGATCGGTTTAAGACCGATATCACGTTAGCTACCTTTGGGAGAGTGGTGGAAGAACTGAATAAAGGGGAATTTCGGATGGAAACCTTCTATGTCCTCAATGACCGAGATCATTTCGAACATTTACAACATCCCTTAGGGGGTGAACTCTGGATGATTCGGGAGAGGGCTTCGATCATTGCGTTAGATATGTTAAGAAAATATCTCATCAAAAGGTAAATCAGCGAGGCTATGGCGAAGAAGACGATCCAATGCCCATGGTGTCAAAACGAAATTGAAGTGTATCGTAATCCCATTCCAACGGTGGACATCATTATTGAGATAGAATCAAAAGGCATCATCCTGATTAAAAGAAAGAATCCTCCTTTTGGATGGGCTCTTCCGGGTGGGTTTGTCGATTATGGGGAATCTCTGGAGGAGGCGGCTAAAAGGGAAGCAAAGGAGGAAACGAACTTAGAGGTTTATGAGCTTCGTCAATTCCATACCTATTCTGATCCTTCAAGAGATCCAAGACATCATAGTATTTCAACCGTTTATATTGGAAAGGCTAAAGGAAATCCTCAAGCTAAAGACGATGCCGTTGAGATTGGAATTTTTAATGAATCAAACCTACCCGAAGAGATAGCCTTTGATCACCGCCAGATTTTGAATGATTATTTTCGCAAAAGAAGAATAGACGGAGATCATGCCTAAGTTAATTTTTTAAGAGCCTCTTCGATTCGATCCATCCCCTCCTTTATATCCTCCATTGAGGTTGCATAGGAGAGTCTCACAAAACGATCGGCTCCAAATTCAATTCCAGGAACCACGGCTACACGGGCGACTTCCAGGAAGTAATCAGCAAGTTCAGTAGAATTAGAGATCTTTTTCCCCTCATAAGATGTACCATAATAGGAGGAGAAGTTTGGAAAGACATAAAAGGCCCCCATGGGTTTTAGACAATGAACCCCTGGGATCTCGTTGAGACGCTCAACGATATAATCCCTTCTTTTCTCAAAGGCAGAAACCATCTTCTTTACTTCGTCTTGGGGACCTAAAAGGGCTTCTACCGAAGCCTTCTGACTGATGGAGGTGGGATTCGAGGTGCTCTGGCTCTGAATATTACTCATCGCAGAGATTATCTCTTCAGGTCCGGCCGTATACCCAATTCTCCATCCAGTCATGGCATAGGTTTTAGCCACCCCATGAACGATAATCGTCTTCTTTTTGATCTCTTCACCCAAAGAGGCAATACTGATAAATTTAAAATCCTCATAAACAATCTTTTCGTAGATTTCATCGGAGATTACAAAAAAATTGTTCCCGATGGCCAGCTCAGCAATCCTCTCCAGATCTTCTTTCAGATAAACACTTCCCGTTGGATTAGAGGGGCTATTTAAGACCAAGGCCTTTGTTCTTGAGGTGATGGCTTTCTTTAAATCCTCTATCCTGAGCTTAAATTCGTCTTCTTCTTTTGTCTCTACAATCACAGGGGTCGCCTCGGCCAGAGCGACCATAGGAGGATAAGAAACCCAATAAGGTGAAGGGATAATCACTTCATCCCCTTGGTCAAAGATAGCCTGCGCCAGATTATAAAAAGAGTGTTTTCCACCACAGGAAACCAGAATCTCAGATCGTTTGTAGGTTAATCCATTATCTCTTTGAAATTTTTTAATAATTGCATCCTTTAATTCATCTATCCCTCCAACCGGGGTATATTTTGTAAAACCTTCTTCAATAGCCTTTATGGCTGCTTGTTTGATATTTTGGGGGGTATCAAAATCGGGCTCACCCGCACCAAAACTGATGACCCGAATCCCCTGGGCCTGAAGGGCTTTCGCTTTCGCATTGATCGCCAGGGTAGGAGAGGGTTTTAAGCTACTTGCACGACGGGATAAGATAGACATAAAGGCTCCTTCCTTGAATTAAGATTTTGAATCAAAAAGGATCTCCGAAATCTTTTGGATTCTCTCGATTCCTTTGATTTCATGGGGCATCAGGGGAAGTTCGATCAACTGGATTCGATGGGCATAGAGCTCCCTGAGGAGTTGAATATAATGCTGCTGCATTTCTTTGCGGATTTGATGGAATTCACAGTCTGCCTCTGTAATGACATAATTCACAATAAGATGATTGACTTTAAGTTGGTACTCATCGAAATCCTTCACAATCCTTTCGGTCTGTTTTACCCCCAAGGCCTCTGGAATGGTCACAATAATAAATTCAGATTTTTGAGAATCCCGGATGAAGCTTACTACCTTTTCTGCCAAATTTTCCCATCCGCTGATGATTTCAAGGAGGGTTCGTTTACTTCGTTTAAGTTTAACACTTTCCTTTAACTTTTCAAAATAACTATATAAATTCATATAGAATTTTGTTGCGGCTTCAAGGTGTCTCAAAAAGATTTGAGGAAGATGCAGTAGTCTAAGGGTATGGCCTGCTGGAGCCGTATCCCAAACAACCAGGTCGTACTGTCCACTCTCTACAAGTTCAAGGATATAGTTGAGCATATATTCTTCTTCGATCCCTGGTGCCCCTCCAATATAATCCACGAAATCGTAATCTACGGAAGCAAAAGAGGAAACCACTTCGTAGATTTCGGGACCAAATCTCTCTTTCCATTTTTTAAGGACCACTTCGGAACTTATCTCGATCCCATATAAATTCTCAACAGAAGAAATGGGGGTCTCCTGATCCCCGATCTTCATCTCGAAGATGTCCGAAAGGGAAGGGGTTGGATCACTGGAAATGATAAGAGTTTTCTTACCTTGCCTGGAGAAATGAAGGGCAATTGCGGAAGCGCAGGTAGACTTTCCAACGCCCCCCTTTCCTCCAATCATAATTAGACGTTTTGATTCTTGGTCGAGTTGCCTGAGAGAGAGAGCCACCGATTTCCCGAAAAATTGATTTTAAGATGTTTAGAATTTATAATATTTATTTATTGAGGTCAAGGTTTTTATTAAAGGAGATTGGCATTGGCTCAAGGGATGATAGAAATTGATCAAGAATTGTGCAAGGATTGCAAACTTTGCATCTCTGTCTGTCCAAAAAAATTGATTGAGACGTCGGATCGTTTAAACCGGAAAGGGTATTATCCAGCTTTCTATATCGAAAAGAGTCTCAAAAAGGAACATCGAAAATGTACGGGCTGTGGCCTTTGTGCCATTGTTTGCCCAGAGATTGCGATAGAGGTTTATCGTGCCTAAGGTCTTAATGAGAGGAAACCACGTCATTGCTGAAGCGGCGGTGAGGGCCGGGTGCCGATTCTATTTCGGTTATCCGATTACCCCCCAGAACGAAATCCCAGAGTATATGTCCGATCGTCTCTCAAAGACGGAAGGAGGGGTCTTCATTCAGGCTGAAAGCGAAGTGGCATCCATCCATATGGTCATTGGTGCAAGTATGGCAGGGGCAAGGGTCATGACCTCCTCCTCTGGGCCTGGGATCAGTTTAAAGCAAGAGGGAATCTCTTTTCTTTCTGCCCTAGAGCTCCCCGCCGTCATTGTAAATATGAGCCGTGGTGGACCCGGTTTAGGAAATATTGCTCCCTCCCAGTCTGACTACTTTCAGGCAACACGAGGAGGAGGCCATGGGGATTATCGAACCATCGTTCTGGCCCCAAGCTCCTGTCAGGAAGCTGCAGACCTAACCTATAAATCTTTCGATCTGGCAGATCGATATCGAATTCCCGTCATCATTCTTGGAGATGGGATGTTAGGCCAAATGATGGAACCTGTGGAATTGCCTCCAGAAATCCCGATCAAAAAATTGCCTCCCAAGGATTGGACAATCACCGGTGCCAAGGGAAGGCCGAGTCGCTTTATAAGGTCTCTCATTTTGGATCCCTTTGAAGAAGAAGAGCATAATTGGAAACTGATGAGAAAATATGAAAGGATTAGTAAAGAAGAATTGATGTGGGAGAGTTTCTCCCTCGAAGACGCAAAGATGTTGGTCGTAGCCTTTGGTATTGCTGCAAGAATTGCCAAAGGGGCGATTAAGAGGGTCAGGGAAGAGGGTCTAAAGGTTGGGCTATTTCGTCCGATCTCTTTGTGGCCTTTCCCTGCTAAAGTTCTTAAGGAGGTCTCCAGAAGGGTGAAACATCTCTTCGTCTTCGAGATGAATATGGGACAGATGGTGGAGGATGTGAAGCTGGCGGTCGATGGAGGAGTAGAGGTTCATTTTTATGGAAGACCTGGGGGAATTATTCCTACTCCATTAGAGATCTCAAGGATCATTTCAAGTTATTATTATCAAAAAAAGTTAGGATAGAAGGAATGAAAAAAGTTTTTTCAAGGCCTAAATCGATCAAAAAGAATCCTTTTCATTACTGTCCGGGTTGTGGCCATAGTATCATTCATCGACTGATCGGAGAAGTCATCGATGAGCTTGGAATCCAGGAAATGACGATCGGTGTTCCTCCAGCCGGATGCGCTGTCCTTGCCTATTTCTATTTCGATGTGGATATGGGAGAGGCCTCCCATGGTCGAGCCGCTGCCGTAGCCACAGGGCTGAAACGAGCCCTTCCGGATCGAATCGTCTTTACCTACCAGGGAGATGGAGATATTGCAGCCATTGGAACAGCCGAGACCATCCATGCTGCCTCAAGAGGGGAGAATTTTACTACCATTTTTGTCAACAATGGAGTCTATGGAATGACAGGAGGGCAGATGGCTCCTACGACGATCCTGGGCCAAAATACGACCACCTCTCCTGGTGGAAGAAAGGAGAAACGAGATGGTTTTCCAATCCCTCTGAGCGAGATGTTAGCCGTTGCAAAGGGATCTGCCTATATCGAGAGAACAGCGGTGAATTCCCCTTCGAATATTCTGAAAACAAAAAAGGCCATTGAAAAGGCCTTTCGAACTCAGATGAAAGGTTTGGGCTTTTCCCTTGTAGAAATTCTCTCTCCCTGTCCAACCAACTGGAAGATGTCTCCCGTGGAGGCCTGTCAGTGGATTGATGAGGTGATGGTAAAACACTTTCCATTAGGAGTGATTAAGGATATTCCTGGAGAGAAGAAGGATGCTCATTAAGACCGTATTTTCAGGATTTGGGGGACAGGGAATCATCCTTATGGGATATCTTCTTGCCACAGGAGGAATGTATGAAGGGAAGAATGTAACCTGTCTCCCTTCTTATGGAGCAGAGGTGAGAGGAGGGACGGCGAACTGTACGGTGGTCATTTCCAATGAGGAGATCGCCTCACCGGTTGCCTCCGAACCTGACTATGCCGTGGTCATGAACACCCCCTCGATGCTTCGATTCCAGAATCAGGTTCAAACTGGAGGGATCATTTTCATTAACTCCAGTCTTATTGAAATTCGACCCATCCGGGGAGACCTCGAGATTGTAGAGGTTCCTCTCAATGAACTTTCAAAACAACTGGGAGGGAATAAAGCCACCAATATGATTATGCTGGGAGCCTTCGTTCGGAAGACAGGTCTGGTTTCCTTTGAAACGATGGTCAATGTCATTAAAGACATCTTTGGAAATCGACCCGGGGTTTTTAAATTAAATAGATCTGCCTTATCCATTGGTTATGAGTATCTTGAATGAGAGAGGAGAGAGAGAATGCCCGTAAAACAGATTTCTGTCAGCCTTGAAAATGTCCCTGGAAAGCTTTCTGAAGTGAGTGACTATTTGGGGGAGAATGGAATCAATATCATTGCCTTAAGTGTGGCGGACACGGCTGATATCAGTGCGGTTCGATTCGTTGCAAACGATCCTGAAAAGGCCGCCAATGTCCTTAGGAGTCATGGCTATTCCATCAAAATTACGGAGGTCCTGGCAGTAGAGGCTCCTAATCATCCCGGGGGATTGAACGCCATCTTAAGGCCTCTCAAAGAAGTCTCCATTAATGTCAATTACCTTTATACCTGTTTAGGAACAGGAGAAAAAACCGTTCTCATCATGGGAGTCGATCGAATGGAAGAGGCCATCGAGGTCTTAAAGAGGAATTGGGTTCACATGTATGATGAAGAGCTCTATCGATTAGGAAGTCTCAGCCCTTCTGCTTAGAGATAACTGTGTAGTCCAGAAATGAGGTAGTTTACTCCAAAGTAAGTAAAGAGAACGAAGAGAAATCCGATGACGGAAAGAATGGCTGTTTTTTTCCCCCTCCAGTCTCGGGTCAGGCGGGCGTGTAAAAAGGCCGCATAGACAAACCAGGTAATTAAGGACCAAGTCTCCTTCGGATCCCAACTCCAATAACTCCCCCAGGCATAATTGGCCCAGGCAGCCCCTGTAATAATCCCCAATGTCAGCATAGGAAAACCAATCACAATCGATCGGTAATTGATTTCATCTAAAAGGCTAAGAGAGGGTAACCATTTCGAACCTCCTCCCTCCCTATCCATTTTCTTTTGCTGAATCAGGTAAAGGATACTGATTCCAAATGAGACCGAAAAGGCAGCGTAACCAAAAAAGCAAGTCGTGACATGGATCGTCAACCAATTACTCTGAAGGGCAGGAACGAGAGGTTTGATTTGAGGTTGAACCCCTGGAATAATGGAGGTAAGAGCAATCGCTAAAAATGAAAAAGGGGTCACAAAGACACCGATCAATCTCTGTTGATATCGAAATTCTAAAATTAAATAGATGAGGACAATCGTCCATGAAAAAAAGATAAGGGATTCATACATATTGGAGAGAGGGACATAACCATATCCAGTCTGATGGGTTTCTATCCAGCGAAAGACAAGCCCCACGGAATGGAGGATCCATCCAAACAGAATAAAGAGGGTCGCCCCCCTTCCAATCCATAGATAACGGAAGATAGAAAAAAAGAGGTATCCAATGAACGCAATAAAATAGACAGCCATTGAAAGGTTGAAGAGAGTATGACTGATCAGGGAATGGTCCATAAGACTCTTTATCTTTTTTTTAACAAATTAACAGACGAAATCAGGAATGTCAATAAACGAAAGGAACGAGTCAGGATTTCTTTTTCTGTATGGTCTTCTGCTTTTCTAAGGGGAGGAAGTTCGGGATTGGGTCCTTTTTGGTTTTGATCTTCTCATGGACCTGAATCTGATAGGTGGCCTTCACCAAAAGGACTCCGTCATCCTTGTGTCGATAGATAAATCCTTCCACCTCTGAATAGTCCTTTCCCTTGAATCGATTTCTACAGTTTCTCAGAAGAAAAGCCAATCCGAGGTCATCCAACCGATAATAGATGTCAAGAGGGGAGGGGGATTCTTCATTCACCCTTTCCAATTGATCGATTCGAAGGGTATGGAGGACTTTTTGAAAAATCCCGAGAAAGGTCTCTCCTCGATCCAGAAGGGAAGGGTTTTTTTTAAACTCGAAGCTCCATTGTTTTAAGATGGCCTCTGATTGGGCTTCAAGTCGGAGCAGTTTCAGTTCATAATCCCCATAAATCAATTGGTATCTCATAGGCTGACGGATGTCCTGTCGCGATCTCTTAATCAGAAAAACCTCTTTCCCATTGGTCGCTTTGAAATAGGAAGTACGGAGAGGGTCATGATAAAGCCCTTCGCTAATAAAGGAATCCTTTAGAATGGTAAGAGGCTCTAAAAGATGATCCCGATGGAGCTTCAAAAAGTCTTCGAAATCATTTCTTTGAATCATCCGATAAGATTCGGGCTCGCCCGGAAGAGGAGGTTCGTATTCCGGACTCTGATCAAAGGGGGTCTTCAAAAAGACTTCATCGCAGTTGACACAACGAATCAATTGGTTCATGAATCACTCCTAATAGGAAAGGGAAGGGACTTTCATATGGTCTCGAACCAGAAAGATTTCTTCCATCTCCTTTAATATCTCTAAAAAAACCGAAACTAATTGAGGATCGAACTGTTTTCCAGAATTTTTGACCAATTCATTCTTCGCTTCCCCATTCGATAGGGGTTTTCGATAAGGCCTATCCGAGGTCATACTATCGTAAGCATCGGAGATAGCGATGATCCTTGCTCCCAGAGGAATCTGATCCCCTGCCAATCCATCGGGATATCCTGTTCCATCATAACGTTCATGATGGTGCTGAATATAGGAGATGATATTAGGAGAAAGTTTCAGCGGGATAAGAAGTTCGATAGACTTCTGGGTATGTTGTTTGATGATAGCCCACTCCGTAGAGGAGAGGGAACTCTTCTTATTGATAAACCGATTACTGATTCCTATCTTCCCGATATCATGAAGGTAGGAGGCAATCCGGATCTCATTTCTATCTTTGTGGGAGAGGGAAATCTTCTTTGAAATTAAATCCGAATAATAACAGACCCGTTCTGAATGTCCGGAAGTATAAGGGTCTTTTTCCTCCAATGTATAGGCCAGGACTTTAGAAAATTCGAGACAGGTTTGACCCTCCGAATCGCTATGGGATGGAAATACTTCTTTTTCATTGGGTTTCATTTCATTGGAGTGGGAACATTGGCGAAGAACTTCTTTAACCTTAAGATTTAATTTTCTCCGTTGGATGGATTTTTCGATGATGGAAATAATCTCTGGAACATTAAAGGGTTTAGGAATATAATCAAAGACCCCATATCGGATGGCCTCAATGGCACTTTTCAGGGTTCCATAACCCGTAATGATAATGATCATGACATCGGGATCGATCAAACGAATCTCTTTTAAAGTGTCAATTCCTGAAATTCCCGGCATTTTTAAGTCCAATGTGATGACATCTATCGGGATTTGACGAACCATTTGGATGGCCGCATATCCACTTTCGACGGCGAAAACATTATAGTGAGGTTTAAGAATCATCCTGAGAGATTCTCTGGGACCGATCTCATCATCTACAATTAAAATATTTGGTAAATTCCTTTTATTATCCATAATTTTTCCCTTGAGAGATGGATGTAATTTCTAACAATAGTTAGTTATAGCAAGAAGTTTGCCATTTAAGACAGGGGGATTGAAAATTTCAAAATTTGTTTATTTTATTGTTTTTATTAAAGATTTTTATGTTGACCTACGAAAAGGCGGGACACTGAGCATGGGGATATGGGGAAATTTTTTAATTTCTGTATAAAATTAACGGGAAAAAGTATCGAATACCGTATAACTATTTAAAATTGCAATGAATTTTAAATTTCGACCAAAATTGAACAAATTTTTACATTTTTGAGTAAAAACACAACTTATTGTTCTGGAGTAATACCCAATTTATCCATTTTATATTTCAAAATTCTTCGGCTGATCCCCAAAAGCTCTGCGGCGTGAGATTGAACAAATTTTGTTCTTCTTAAGGCATCCAATATGATCTCCCTTTCAAACTCCTCTTCTGCTTTTATAAAAGAAAGTTTTCCACTTAAAACGGACTCTTTTAATCCATTTGTTCTTGAAATGGAGGTAAACGGGATGGGGAGCTCCTCTGGGCGAATATATTCATTTTGAGTTAAGGCAACGACTCGCTCAATCAGATTCTCCAGTTCCCTAACATTTCCTGGCCAGTCATAATTCATCAGTGCCTGGAGTGCTTCAGGGGTAATCCCTTTTACATTCTTCTGATTCTCCGAATTGAATTTTTTGATAAAGTGATCGATTAACAAGGGGATATCCTCTTTCCTCTCTCTTAAAGGGGGGAGGAGGATAGGGACCACATTGATTCGGTAAAATAGATCTTCCCGAAACTCTCCCCTTTTGACCTGCTGGGGAAGGTCTTTATTGGTCGCTGCAATGAGCCTCACATCTACCTTGATCGTTTTCGACCCTCCTACCCGATTAAATTCCTTCTCTTCCAAAAATCGTAAGATTTTGGCTTGAGTCATCAGGCTCAATTCCCCGATCTCATCTAAAAAGAGAGTCCCCTGATGGGCTATTTCGAATCGCCCCAACTTTCGTTCAATGGCATTCGTAAAAGCTCCTTTTTCATGGCCGAACAGCTCACTCTCAATCAGCGTATCCGGAATCGCAGCACAATTAATTGTTACAAAAGGATGATTCTTCCGAGGGCTATGATAATGGATCGCTCGTGCGATAAGCTCCTTCCCCGTCCCGCTCTCTCCCATGATGAGAACAGTAGATCGAGTAGTGGCAACTTGATGGACAATTTTGAAGATGTCCCTCATCACTTTACTTTTCCCGATAATATTGTCAAAGCCAAAACTCCGATCGATCTCCATCCAGAGGCGTTGGTTTTCTTCTTTTAGGGCTTGGGTGGAAAGGGCTCGGCTTATTATGAGACGGAGTTCATCGACATCGAAGGGTTTTGTCACATAATCATAGGCCCCTAATTTCATTGCCTCCACCGCCGTTTTAATCGTTTTGGTGGCGGTAATCATGATGACCATTTGCTCTGGGTCTTTCTGCTTAATCTTTTCCAGAACCCTCAGCCCATCCATATCGGGGAGGATAATATCCAGAAGGATAAGATCAAAAGGTTGGGTTTCCAATTGCTGGAATGTCTCTTCTGCATTTTTGGCCAAAAAGACCTGATAATCGGTTTTGAGAATCATCTTCAGGGATTCTCGAGTTCCGATCTCATCATCCACGACTAAAATACTTTTTTTGAATCCATCCTTCACCATAGGGACTCCTCTTAAAAAGGATGAGATTGATAATAAATGACCCTCCTTCTTTCTACCGGAAGTCTCAACGAGATCAGGGTTCGTAGCTTCTTTTCGTTTAATTCAAATTTCATCTCACCTCGATTTTTTTGGATGAGCTCTTTGACGAGACGAATCTCGAGGTCTGTAAGTTCTTTCTCCTGAGATAACGGGATCCCAAAGAGCGTTTCAGAAGGTTCGATGGGCCTTTTTAATCCCGTAAATAGGATCAGGATTTCGATATATTTCCTCTCCTGAGTGTCTTTTTCTTCGGTTCCCTCTCTTATGCCATCGATGGATTTGGTTAAAACACCGATGGTCCCATGAGGAGGAATGGAAGGGATCGCATATTGGAGGAGAGAATTGAGGATGTATCGTAATTGTTCTTCATGAAGGATGACTTCTGGAAGGTCCCTTTCATATTTTCGGAGCACCTTTATCTGTTTGTTTTCGATCTGGGATTCATATTTCTTCAGGACTTCCTCCAGAACCGCATGAACGGTCCCTCTCTTCTCTAACGGATGATTGATCTTGATATAATTTAATAGTCCATTTAGAACCTCATCAATCTTCTCAATATCTTCGGTCACAATTTTATAGAAATAATCCCTGAACTCGGGATCATTAAATTTATCTCTCAAAAGTTGAGTAAAAGTTTTAATGGAGACCAGAGGATTCTTTATCCGATGGACTAATTCGATAAAGAAGAGAGTAGGATCCTGAGTGGACTTCTCCTGGGGTTTCATCGTATCAGCGTTTGGCCTTTTTTCGAGCTTTTCAAGAAAAGAGAGTAACGGGTTTTTTTCATACTCGGTTTCAAAAAAGAGATCTTTTTCCATAATCTTTTCCCCTTCCGAGGAGACAGCGCTTCGAAGCAAGACTTCTTCTAATTCCCTCAAATTGCGAGGCCACCAATAATTTTCGAGCAATCTTAATGCAGAGGGGGAAATGCCTCTCTTCCGAATCCTCATCTTTTTGGCATTCTCTTCCAGTAAATATTGAACGATGGAAGAGAGCTCTTTTGTTCGTTCACGGAGAGGGGGAAGAAAGAAGGTTAACGTACTTAGTCGATAGTATAGGTCCTGTAAAAATTTTCCCTGCGATACCTTCTCTTTCAAATTTTCTGAAGTGGAGGAGATGAAACGAATATTGGGGAAGACTTTCTTCTCTTTCTCATTCTGAAAAATCCCCTCCTCGACTAATTCTAAAAGCTTTACTTGATCTGGTGGCTCAAGACTCCCAACTTCTTTAAGATAGAGGGTGAATGGACGATCTTCTTTTTCAATCTCTTTAATAAGACGGGAAAGTTGAACTTGAAAAGGCTCTTCCCATAAGATTCTACAATCCACCGTATGGAAGGGATGATATCTCCAATCCCCCGTATAATGGATGATCTTGGCCAATAAGTCTTTTCCCGTTCCTGGTTCTCCACAGATAAGTACGGGAACCTTACTCTTTGCTGATTTCTTCGCCATCTCGACGAGAGAAGAAGGGAGGAGAGGAGATGTTAGCAATTCCTGATAATTCATCATTATTCAAAAATAGAGATATTTTTTTGAGTTCGATTTTCTAAATCGCTTATCCGCCTTTTGGGATAATCCTGATTCACAGGGAGATTGACATAAAAGGAACTTCCCTTTTTTTCCTCGCTTTCCACCATAATATAGCCCCGATGATCCTGAACGATCTGGTTGGAAATGGAGAGGCCCAATCCACTGCCGGTCGTTTTAGTCGTAAAGAAGGGATTGAAGATCTCCTCTAAATATTCGGAAGGGATCCCACATCCCGTATCGGTAAATTCGATTTGAACATAGGGTTCCCCACTTGGCTTCTTAAAAGAGCGGGTTTTGATTCGAATCTCACCATTTTCAGGAGTCGCCTCAATCGCATTCAATAAAATATTTAAGAAGACTTGTTTAATCTGTTCTCGATCGACTTTGACCCGAGGCAATTCTGGATCGTATTGTTTAATGATTTGGATCTGTTTTTTCTTTGACTCTGTAGAAATGAGGAGAATCATTCCATCCAGGATATGGTTGATATCCTCAAATTCCAATTTGGGATCAGAGGGCCTGGCAAATTCCAGAAGTTCGTTGAGCAAGGAGGAGATTCGATCTACCTCTCCAGAGGCAATATTCAAAAAATGATTCCGAAACTCTTCGTCATCCAATCTTTCTGGTAAAAGTTGAGTCAGTGTTTTAATAGCTACCAATGGGTTCCGAATCTCATGGGCCAGTCCAGCCGTAAGGGTTCCTAAAGAGGCCAACCGGTCTGCCCGTCGAATATAGGACTTAGATTTCTTTAAATCTTCATAGAGGCGAGCATTCTCGATAGCAATGGCCGCTTGGTTGGCAAGGGTGTTAAGAAGTTCGAGATCCTCATGGGAATAGAAATCCTTGCTAAATTTATGGCTGAGATTAAGAATCCCAATGAGATGCCCCTTAGAGATTAGCGGAATGCTCACCTCAGCCTCAATGGTTTCCATCTGCTGAATGACACCTTTTAATTCAGAAAGATGAATCCCTTTGGCCAATTCTTCTTTGACGATAATTTCTCCTATTTTCTGCAGATAGTGGGGTAGGGGAGCTCCTTTAGAGAGAAGGGGGTGAGAGGAAGGGAGTTTGATATTCTTTGATTCGACTAATTCAAACCCCCCTTTCTCATCGTTTAGAAGGAAGATGGAGGCCTTTTGCACTTTCATCGTCTGAGTAATTGTTTCAATAATCCTTTTTGCTAAAGATTTCATATCCAAAATTGAAATAATGTCCTTACTAAATCTACTCAATATATCATAGTAATTATATTTATCTTTAAATAAAATTTTTTCTACAACCTTTTCAGTTCTTGGTTTGATTTTATTAAAAAGATAAGAAACACAAAAAAGAAGTAATAAAATAAAGGCCGAAAATACATAATGAATATCTCTCAAAAAAATCTTTTGGGCGAGTAAAGAAAGAATTGAAGCGGGAACGAAAAGCAGGATCGTTAAAAGAATATAAATTGTTCCCTTTTTAAGAATAATATTAATATCCATTAATTGATGCTTAATAATTGAATAAGTTATAATGAAAACATAAATTGATATGAGGTAGAACCCAAATGGAAATATTTTTAAATTAAAATTTGGTAAAAAGGTAGAAAACCCTCCTATGAATCCAATTATAGATCCAAGTAATAAATATTTAATTTGATTTCTTTTTTGTCCTTGTGACTTATTGAAAAATGTAATTAGAATATAATGACAATATGTTATTAAAGCGATGAATGATATAGCATAAATATAAAAAATAGGGCCTGGAACACCATAGAATTTGAAAGATAGAATTGGTCTTACATCTTTAATAAATAACGGTGTGAAATTTGAAAGTAGAAAAAAAACTGATAGAATATAGGAAAAAAGAATTAAATTTCTTTTTTTTAAGTTAAGCAAAGAAGTAATGAAATGTAAAAATAATGGTGGAATAAAAACTGCCCCTATATAGCACAATCTAACAAGGAAAAGAGCGATTGTTTTATCGTTGACCAATTCTCTTAAGCAAAGAGGCCAACTCCATGCTGATATGCTAAAGTTTAAAAGCATACAGATTCTATTTATATTTGACTTTTTGTTTTTTAAATATACAAATATTCCTAATAAAAAGCTGAGCGTTCCAGTTAAAGAACAAGAAATTATATAGGGAGTGTCCATAAATTAAAGTCTTAGAAAAAATTTTACAATCTTTTAATATTTTCTAATAATAATAGCAGAATTTTTTCCACCAAATCCATAAGAATTTTTTAATATAGTTCTCACAGAACATTTTTTCCCTTTATTTGGAACATAATTCAAATCACAGTCTG
>JBBIMX010000012.1:41537-41788 GCA_037444165.1 Deltaproteobacteria bacterium
CATAATTTATCGTTGGAGGGATAAATTGGTTTTTTAAAGTCAAAACACATGCAATCAATTCTATGGCCCCGGCTGCCCCTAAAGTGTGGCCAATCATTGATTTCGTAGAAGAAATAGGAATTTGATAAGCATGTTCTCCAAATACTTCCTTTATTACCTGAGTTTCTACTTTATCATTTAAAGGGGTCGATGTACCATGGGCATTGATGTAGTCAATTTCAGTAGGGCTTAAATTAGCATATTTTAGAGCC
>JBBIMX010000013.1:0-41290 GCA_037444165.1 Deltaproteobacteria bacterium
TGGGAATGAAAGCCCATTGGGTGACAGAGCTCATCGAGCCCGAAGAAGGATGGGTGGCCCGGGTCGATCGCTTGGGAAATCGCCGTTTGAGGTGCGGTCAGTGCGGGGGACAGGTGAGGATGACTCGGGGGAGACGTCCAGAGAGAAAATGGAGGGATCTTTCGATCCGGGATAAAATGTTCTGGATCGTCTACCATCCCTTTCGGGTCTTCTGTCCCCGATGTGGATTGAGAGTGGAAAGGGTGCCTTGGGCAAGAAAATGGGAACGGATCACCCAGGCCTTGGCTCAAGCGGTTGCCCTGCTGGCCAAAAAGCTCTCCTTCAAGGAAGTGGCTGAGTACTTTCGATTGGATTGGAAAATGGTCGCAGCGGTTGTCCGGCGGGTGGTCGAGGAAGGATTGAAGCGGAGGAAAGTCAAGGCGTTGCACACCCTCGGGATCGATGAGGTTTCTCGAAAGAAAGGGCACCACTATCTTACCTTGGTCTATGATTTGGAGCGAGGGCAACTGCTCTGGGTAGGACTGGATCGGAAACAAGAGACCCTCGATGAGTTCTTCCGATGGCTGGGCAAACGGAAAGCCCGAACGATTCAGGCCATCTGCCTGGATATGTGGGCCCCCTATCTCGCCTCGGTTCGAGACCACGCCCCTCAAGCCACCTTGGTCTTCGATCGCTTCCATGTCGTCCAGCACCTGAACCGGGCCCTCGACAAGGTCCGAAAGGCCGAAGTCAAAAGGTTGGCTGCCCAAGAAGGGGTCGATCTCAAAAGAACTCGGTTCATCCTGCTCAAGAACCCTTGGAATCTCACTCCCCACGAACACCGCAGGCTCTCTCGTTTGCTCAAACTCAACCTTCCCCTCATTCGGGCTTATTATCTGAAAGAGGCGTTTCAAAAGTTTTGGGATTATGTTCAAGAGAAAAGGGCCCAAGCTCACCTCAACCAATGGCTCTGGTGGGCGACTCACTCTCGACTGGACCCCTTCATTGAATTTGCACGCCTCGTTCAAAAGCATCTCCCTGGCCTTTTCGCCTGGACGAAACTGAGGATCTCCAATGGAGCCCTCGAAGGAATGAACAACAAGGTCAAGTTGGTGAGTCATCGCTCTTTCGGATTCCGAAAACCTGATTACTTTATCACGGCTATCTATCACTGTTGTGCTGATTTGCCTTTAAACATGTCCTATTTTCCATGATCACTTTTTGGAAAGGAGCCAAATATTTCATTCTTTCCTTGTCTCTTTCCCTTTGGTATTGAAGATGGAGTAAAATGGCTTTTTCATAAGAATCAAGGATCTTTCGAGTCTGGGATGGGGAGGGGGTATAAGGAGGACAGGAGAGCCTTTCTCCATACCCAGGACAACCAAATTGACATTTCATCCTTACCCACTCTGCGGTGAAAATGGAACGTGGGTCGATCACTTTTGCTCCACTCATCCCCATCTCGAGGGCTTTTTGGCAATATCGGTTTAATTTCTTCATCTCTTTCCTCCTTATTATAGGCAAATTTTAGAATGATTCGATTAAATTAATAATATAGCCCTTTGCTATTTTAATTACCATATCAGGTCATGGATCATTTTGTAAACCCTTTCTTTTGGGTGAGGTGAAGGTCAAGAGAACGCGTTGAGAAGAGAACGGAATGATGTTAGAATAGATCAAAAAATTTAAAAAGACGAATGGGATTTCGCAGGAGATGAAAAAAGATGAAGATTAAATCGTTCATTTTTCTTCTCTTTTTCTTCGGTGGAGTTCTATGTCTTATTTTCTTCATCCCTTCCTGTGCTGTGAATCCTGTGACCGGGAAACAGGAATTGATGCTTCTAAGCGAGGAGGATGAGATTCGGTTAGGCCGAGAGACGGATGTCGAGATCATCAGACAGTATGGTCTTTATGAAGATCCCCAATTGAGCGCCTATCTTAATGAGATAGGTCAGCGGATAGCCAAGGTTTCCCATCGACCCCAATTGAGTTATCAATTCAAGATTATCGATGCCTCGGTCGTCAATGCCTTTGCCGTTCCAGGAGGGTATCTTTACTTTAGTCGAGGGATCTTAGCTTCCCTCAACAGTGAGGCAGAACTTGCAGGGGTCGTGGGTCATGAGATTGGACATATTGCTGCACGGCATTCTGCCCAGCAGTATAGCAAGGCTCAGCTGGCACAATTTGGGTTGGGCCTGGGATCGATTCTGATCGATTCCCCTCTTTTAATTGGAGTGGCACAATTTGGTGTTGGGATGCTTTTTCTAAGATTTAGCCGAGATCATGAGAGAGAGGCAGATCGTTTAGGCGTGGAGTACGCGAGTAAGGCTGGGTACGATGCTTCGCAGCTTGCCAATTTTTTTGAGATGCTCAATCGGATGAATCCTGGCTCAGACCGAAGCGGGCTACCGGGGTGGTTTTCTACCCATCCGAGCCCTGAGGATCGAATCCCGATGGTACGAACAGGGGCAAAAGAGTGGCAACAGAGACTTTATTTCAGGGAATATAAGGTTGAACAGGAGAGATATTTAAAAAAGATCAATGGTCTCCTTTATGGAGCAGACCCTCGTCAGGGATATGTGACGGATCAAACCTTTTTTCACCCCGTTCTAAGATTTCAATTTCCAGTCCCTTCTCAATGGAAGGTGAGAAATAAACCCTCTCAAGTGGAACTCATAAATGAATCGGGAGAGGCCTTGATCCTTTTTTCGATTTCTCCCGATGCTTCAGCAAAAGAGGCGGCAAGGTCATTTATCTCAAAGAATCGACCCATGGTGATCCAATCCGAACCGATTGAGGTCCATGGTTTTTCTTCTTATAGGCTCCTCTCAGAGGTTCGGACTCAGAAGGAGGCTCTTCGGATCCTCTCCTACTTCATCGAGAAGGACAAAAAGGTTTTTGTCTTCCATGGAGTAAGCACTCCGGGACGGTTTCAAAATTATGCCAGAGTCTTCGAAACGACCATGCGGGGATTTAGGGAATTGAGTGACCCCAGGAGAATAGAGGTGACTCCTCAACGAATTAGAATCCGTCAGGTCAAGATGACGGATCGGATTGAGGTTATTCTTCGTTCTTATGGGGTTCCTGAGGAGAAAATCAAAGAAAATATTCTGATCAATGGGCTGAATCCTGGTCAAATGGTTCCTTCCTCTTCTTTCATTAAGGTCATAGAAAAGGGTTAATAATAATGATCGATCCAATAGGGGTAAGATGAAGATCAGGCCAATCCTCCAGGAGGATAAGCATAGATTGAAAGAGATCCTTTATAGGGCTCAAATTTTTTCTCCCGAAGAGATTGACGTCGCCATGGAACTGATCGATATCGTTCTTACTCGTCCAGAGCAGAAGGATTATGAAATCTCCTGTTTCGTTGATGAGAAAAACCTTCCTTTAGGATATATCTGTTTCGGTCCCATTCCTATGACGAAAGGGGCTTTCGACCTTTACTGGATCGTGGTGGATCCCCCCTATCAGGGAAATAAGATCGGGTCAAAGCTTTTAGATTTCTTAGAAGAGAGAGTGAAAAATTTAAATGGAAGGATGATCTTGGTCGATACCTCATCTCTTCCTTCCTATGAAAAGACCCAAAGATTCTACAGGAATAAAGGATATCAGGAGGTAGCCCGGATTCCTGATTTTTACTGGCCGGGAAACGATCGAATCACCTATTGTAAAAAGTTAGGATGAAAATCGAAGGTCAATAGAGGAGGAGCCGATGGATAAAAAAAGAGTCGGGGTATTGACAGGCGGGGGAGACTGTGCTGGTTTGAATCCGGCCATTAAATGGGTCGTTAAGACCGCTCTTGATGATCGACTCCGAAAGACAAGGAAGATAGAATTTGAAGTGGTGGGAATTCGAGATGGATGGAAGGGGCTGATTTTCCCTGAGGGGGACCCCGATTCTTTAGGACCGAGGATTCTTACCCTTACCGAGGAGATGGTCAGGACTTGGGACCGCTATGGAGGGACGAATCTTGGAACCTCTCGAACCAATCCCTTTGATCCCCAAAATGATCGCTCTCAGATCGTCTTAGAAAATATTGAGCGATATCGTATCGATTATCTGGTAGCGATTGGTGGGGAGGATACCCTTGGTGTAGCCAATAAACTTTACCACCAAGGGGTCAAAGTGGTTGGAATCCCTAAAACCATTGATAAAGACCTCTCCGGAACGGATTATACCCTCGGATTTGAAACCGCTCTTAATGTGATCACAGAGGAGATTGACCGTTTAAGAACAACCGCGGGGTCTCATAAGAGGATTTTTGTCGTAGAGACCATGGGTCGGCATGCAGGCTGGTTAGCATTGGAGGGAGGAGAGTCCAGCGGGGCCTATATCATTCTTATTCCTGAATATGATTTTGAGATCGAGAAGGTCAATGAATTGGTGCTGGAAGGGAGAAGGAAAGGGGCTCGATACGATATAGTCGTGGTGGCAGAGGGAGCTAAACCAAAAGGAGGAAGTGAGATTTTGAAAGAAGAAGGGGTCGATAGCTTTGGACACAAAATATTAGGAGGAATAGGGGAATATTTAGCCAAAGAGATTATGAAATCCACTGGAATTGAAACACGAAGTATGGTACTGAGCCATCTCCAACGAGGAGGCGCTCCTTGTGCCTATGATCGAAGGATGGGAAGGTATTTCGGGATTGCAGCGGTGGATCTGATCGTGAATGAGGATTTTGGGAAGATGGTCAGTTATCGAAATGGAAGGATTACTTCCGTTTGGCTTGAGGAAGCGGTTGGAAATTTGAATTTAGTCGATGTGAAGACCCAATACGATCCGGAACGATACAATGGGCGAAGAACTATCTTGCAATATTAAAAAAAGACGGGTCAATGACCCGTCTTTTTTTATGCTCTGTTAGTATTCTGGAGGCATGGGTGGGGGAGGAGTCTCCTTCTTGGGTTTTTCGACCACTCCTGCCTCTGTCGTAATGAGCAAAGAAGCCACGGAGGCAGCATTCTGCAAGGCGAGTCGGACGACCTTTGTCGGGTCAATGATTCCAGCCTCCAGCATATCGGTAAATTCCTCTTTCTCTGCATCAAAACCGAAGGCTCCCTTGCCCTCTTTCACTTTTTCTACAACGATCGAACCCTCCTTCCCTGCGTTCTCGGCGATCTGACGAAGGGGTTCTTCGAGAGCCCTTTTGACGATATCCACGCCTATCTTTCGGTCCCCGTCCACCTTCAGTTTATCAAGGGCAGGGAGACAACGGATATAGGCGACTCCACCACCAGGAACAATCCCTTCTTCGACAGCGGCTCGGGTCGCGTGAAGGGCATCTTCCACACGAGCCTTCTTCTCCTTCATCTCCGTTTCAGTGGCGGCCCCCACCTTAATCACAGCGACCCCACCTGCCAGCTTGGCCAATCGCTCCTGCAGTTTCTCTCTGTCGTAATCCGAAGTGGTCTCCTCAATCTGGACTCGAATCTGTTTGATGCGGCCTTCGATGGCAGACGGTTTTCCAGCACCCTCGACAATCGTGGTATTATCCTTATCGATGACCACTTTCTTGGCCTTTCCAAGATCCTCGAGCTTAAGATTTTCGAGTTTGATTCCCACATCCTCAGAGATGGCTCTCCCCCCAGTCAGAATGGCAATATCCTCTAACATCGCCTTCCTTCTATCTCCAAAACCAGGGGCCTTCACCGCAGCGCATTTCAGGGTGCCTCTCAGTTTATTGACCACCAGTGTTGCCAGTGCTTCTCCTTCCACATCCTCCGCGATGACCAGCAGAGGCTTTCCGGTCTTGGCCACACTTTCCAAGATGGGAAGGAAGTCCTTCATATTGGAGATCTTTTTCTCATAGATCAGGATATAAGGATCTTCGAGGACGGCTTCCATTTTTTCTGGATCGGTGATGAAATAGGGAGAAATGTATCCGCGATCGAACTGCATTCCCTCTACAATTTCAAGGGTGGTTTCCATGGACTTCGCCTCTTCTACAGTAATGACTCCTTCCTTACCCACTTTTTCCATGGCCTCGGCGATGATTTTTCCGATCGAAGGATCATTATTTGCTGAAATCGTTCCAACCTGAGAAATCTCTTTCTGATCTTTGACCGGTTTAGAAAGTTTTTTGAGTTCTTTGACGACCTCTTCTACGGCTGCGTCAATACCTCTCTTTAAATCCATGGGATTTGCCCCGGCTGCAACCATCCGGTTCCCCTCTTGATAGATGGCCTGAGCCAGAACGGTAGCAGTCGTCGTTCCGTCTCCAGCCGTATCAGAGGTCTTGCTTGCCACCTCTTTAACCATTTTGGCTCCCATATTACGGAAATGGTCCTCTAATTCAATCTCTTTGGCTACCGTGACTCCATCTTTGGTCACTGTAGGGGAACCGAAAGATTTTTCGAGAACCACATTTCTTCCTTTCGGTCCAAGGGTCACTTTTACGGCTTCGGCAAGGATGTTCACTCCTTCAAGGATGGAATTTCTTGCTTCTTGACCAAATTTTAACTCCTTTGCCATTGATCATACCTCCTTTCAAGAAATAGGGTTTTTATTCCAGGATAGCCAGGACATCATCCTCTTTCATGATCAAATATTCTTCCCCATCAATTTTGACCTCTGTCCCTGCGTATTTTGAGAAGAGGATTCGATCATTCTTCTTTACCTCGAGGGGGATCTTTGTCCCGTCCTCTTTAATCTTTCCGTCGCCCACTGCAATGACTCTTCCTTCAATCGGTTTCTCTTTTGCAGTGTCAGGAATGATAATCCCTCCTTTGGTCTTTTCCTCTTCCTCCAATCTTTTCACAATGATTCGATCATGAAGGGGTCTCACGTTCATACAAAAACCTCCTTTCTAATTAATTTTTTTATCCCGGAACTCGGGATATTAAGACCATCTTGAGGATGATAAATAGAAGCAATAAACCAAAAAAAAATTAAGTATCGAGTCGAATTTTGTCAAGGGCGATCAGGATTGAAGAAGAGAAGCCTTTTATTTTTAAATCTTCATTAATTGACCTAACCCATTGATTTTTAAAGATTTTTTTGTTTGATTTTACTTCAACTTGTAATTATTTTTATTTATAAAGAGCCTTATTCTAAAAGGAAAGAGGGGGGATAAAAGAAATGAAATTAAGGGTAAAAGAAAGGGATCGGGGAGGGAAAGCTGAGAAATTCATTAAAGAAATTCAATCGTTAAGGGAACAATTAACTCAAAAAGAGGCCGAGTTGAATCAACTAAAAGAACAAGTAAGATATAAAAATCAACAATTGGCCTCAAAGGACTTAGAATTAGAAAGTTATAAAAAGATTACCGAAGAGAGGATTATCTTGCTTGAGGCAAAGATAAAGGAACTCGAATCGAAACTTAAACAACCCAGCTCCCGACATAAAACAAAAAGGGGTGCTTCCAAAGAAGCACCCCTTCCATGATCCGAATGACACTTTATTCCACTTTAATTTTAATTTCTTTCTTTTTCGCCTCTTCCGATTTTGGAAGCGTGATCTTTAGGACGCCATTCTTATAAGAGGCGTTGATCTTGTCACTCTGAACTTCTCGAGGAAGGCGAATGGAGCGAGTAAAGGACCCATAGCTTCGCTCGACGATATGATAATTTTCCTCCTTCTCCTCCTTTTCCTGTTTCTTCTCACCTTTGATGGTCAGAATGTCGTTAGCCAACGAGATATCGATATCCTTGGGGTCGATCCCTGGGAGCTCGGCTTTAACCACGAAATCGTTCTTGGTCTCAGAAAGATCCAAAGAGGGCAACCACTCACCAGCCTCCTCTACCCTCCATCTGGGTCTTTCCTCAAAGAACGATTCCCAGAGTCGATCCATCTCCCTCCTCATCCTTTCCAATTCTTTAAAAGGTCTCCAGACGGTTAGCTCTTTTGCCATCGTTCATCCCTCCTTTTTGGTTGATTTAAAATCCAACCAAAAAATAATCCCTTTTTTTCAGTTGTCAAGCTCCATTATCGAGAGCTCTGAAAAAATCATAGAAAGACTGGGGAGGTGGGGTTCCAAATCCTTCGAATGCGGGCATTGAGAAGTTAATTGGCTAACTATAAAATTAGTTTTAAATACTTTTTCAGAGGTCTTTTGTCGAAAATTCGTCACCCCTCATTGAAGGATAGGGGACATTTTAAAAACAGGTTCAAGATTTGTGGGAGGGTCCTCGGAACCTCGGGATGGGAAGATATTCTACAGAAGGAGTATGTCTCACCGGTTGAGGATAAAGATTCATCAATTCGTAGAGTTCTGAAGGAATTTCCTTGGTGACATGAAGGCCCAGTTTTTTGGCTTCCTCATAGGTGATGGGATAGTCATGAGTCCATCGTCCCTCGGTAAGGATTCGTGCAATTTCTTCGGCCTTTTCTTGAGAATATTTGTCTCCTAAAAGGAATTTTACTTGTTCCCTTAGCTGGTCGATCGCTTTCCTTCCCATATCTGCAAGAATCCATGTTCGATCATCAATCTCGGCAATCGGTTTGCTCTCGAGCAGTTTAAGAAGGGAGACTGCAGGATACTCCCCCAATTGGGGATCCACTGGACCAAGAACGGCATGCTCTCCCATCACGATCTCGTCAGCGGCCAGAGCGATCAAGGTTCCACCGGACATGGCATAATGGGGAACAAAGGCAGTCACTTTTGCCGGGTGGAGTCGAATGGCGTAGGCAATTTGGTAAGAAGCCAGGACCAATCCTCCGGGAGTATGAAGAACGATGTCGATCGGAAGCTCAGGGTCGGTCATATGAATGGCCCGAATGACTTCCTCTGAGTCATTAATATCGATATATCTTAAAATTGGAAAACCCAAAAGGTTCATAGACTCCTGCCGATGGACAAGAAGGATCACCCTTGAGTTCCTCTTTTTTTCGAGTTTGAGAAGACATCGTTGACGATTGGCCTGAAGAAGTCGCTTTTTTAAAAGAGGTTGAAGAGCAGCCATCATAAAGAAAATCCAGAAGAGGCTCGAAACATCCCATGCCATACCCTATCCCTCCTTCGGAGTTGACCTATTGAGATTTCTATATCATAAAAGAGGGAGGGTTGGCAAATTTTTATCAATGAGCTTCTTCCTCCCTCCTTGACAAACCCAAAAGAATGATTATTTTTGGGTTGAAAAATAAAGCAAAAATTAAGATCGAAAGGAGGGATGGATGATGGCATGGGAACTTGCTCCTTGGAGACCCTTTAGAGAATTAGATCGAATCAGGAGGGAGATGGACCGGCTCTGGGATTCCTTCTTTGAGAGGAGACCTGCAAGAGTGGAGGAGGTTTCGGAATGGGTCCCCTCGCTCGATGTGTCTGAAACGGATACAGACTATATCGTCAAGGTAGAGGTTCCAGGAATCGATCCAAAGGACATCCACCTCTCCCTCATGGATCATGTCCTCACCATTAAGGGAGAGAAGAAACAGGAGAAGGAGGAGAAGGAGGAAGACTATCACCTCATCGAGCGAAGCTATGGATCCTTCACTCGTTCCATTCGACTCCCGAGCCAGGTCCAGAGTGATCAAATCAATGCCACCTACAAAAACGGGGTATTGAAGATCACCCTCCCGAAAACCGAAGAGGCAAAGAAGAAAGAGATTAAGATTCAAGTCGAATAATTCCAATTCAAGGGCACCCTTAGCGGGTGCCCTTTTTTATTAGGAGTTTGGGCATGCCCGACCATTTAACGCTAATCCGATCAAAAGCCTTTCGTATCATTCCAGGAATCGATTACAACCGAGTTTCTTATGAACTCAGAGAGGAAGGGGGAGGATCTTTTATTCTCTATGAAATCGTAATCAAGGAAGGTGACCGATGGGATTATTTAAGAGATCAGGTATATCCCAGACTGGTGAGATATCTTAAAGAGAAGGGATTGGATCCTTCTTCGGGTGAGGGAGTGATTGTGTCGGTTTTTTTCAAAGAGGAAGTCTATTTCCTTCGGGGAAGCGATTTTTTTAAAATCTTCTGTGAGATGGAAGGCCTTAATCTTTCAGCCTTCCATTTTAGGGCATTGAGATGGCTTTCAGATCTCCCTCTTCAATAACTATTTCTTAACGTGCTGAATTCTTGAAAGAAAGGGAAGGGATCGATTCGTCATGGGATTCGACAATTTAATCAAACCCATCTTGTCCTTTGAAATATTTCTTCCTTTCATCCCCTTTTTTGTGGCCTTCGATCCTTTAGGGATTCTTCCTATTTTTGTATCCCTCACTTCAGAGATGGCTGAGGGGGATCGAAGAAAAGTGATTCGACAATCCACCCTTACCGCCTTTCTTGCAGGGTTAGGTTTCCTCTTTGTAGGACGTTCCATCTTTAGGCTCCTCGGGATTACGATTTCGGATTTTAAAGTCGCAGGAGGAATCCTTCTCTTTATTTTAGCTATTGTGGACCTTATCTTTTCAGAGAGGACGAGAACCTTCCCAAAAGAGACCTTAGGGGTCGTTCCCATCGGGATCCCTCTGATGGTTGGGCCTGCTGTTCTCACCTTGCTTCTGATCAGCGCCCCAGCTTATGGATATGTTTCTACTATTCTTTGTTTTATTCTTAATCTTCTCCTCACTTGGTTTGTCTTCAGCCACTCTTCTCAAATTATGAAATTCTTGAAAGAAGGGGGGACAAAAGGAATTGGAAAGGTGTTTGCCCTGCTTCTGGCTGCATTTGCGATGATGATGATTCGTACCGGGATCATCGAGTGGGTGGAAGGGATTCACCTCTAATTCTCCATCGAAGGGGAGGATCATGGAAGAAAGAAAGGTTAGAGAATTGGAAGAGGCTATCGAGAAAAGGAATTATGTAAGAGCCGTAAAGATTGCCGAGGATTTAGGAAGGTCCCGAGACGAGATTAAACAGTTTCAAGTTCAGGCGATTAAACAGTTTATAATAGAGTACCGAAATCCCCAAGGGGCAATGAACCTTATTAAAGAATATCAAATAAACCAAGAAGAGTTACAACACCTTTTGCAAGAGGTTCACCAAGAATTGAAAGAGAAGGGATATTCAGATAAAAGACAGTTCGACATCCAAAGGATGGACTATTTAACCCTCGAGAGGTGGATCGACGAGTATATTGGAAAATTTTAATAATTTTATTAAGTTATAAAATTTTTTTCAACCCCACCTTGACAATTTAAAAGTGAGTGACTAATTTTTTGCCGGAACCTTAATTTGGATAACCTATTGGTTTACCTAAACAATTTAATTTTTTAAATCCCTATCTTAAATCATTCTTAATTCTACCAAGGAGGTGGTTTCATGCTGAAGCGAGTCAAAAGTACTCGGTGGGTACTCTTTTCTGTTTTCATGACCCTCCCTTTTCTCCTGTTGAATCCAATCTTAGGGTTTGGAGATAAGAAGAGTGAGGAAGAGAAAAAGCCCGAAAGGCTCATCGAAATGGCCGTAGAGTACCCTGTAGTGGTCGTCGCTCCAAAAGAAGAAGTAAGTATGGATATTATCTTTCATAACCGGGGACGCTCCAATGAGGATGTAGAGGTTTGGATTGATTCACAACCGAAGAATTGGAAGGCAAAGATTAAGACCTACCGTTATGGAATTAGAGGGGTTCATGTGCCATCGGATCAAACCAAAACGGTGACTTTTGAAGCCACACCTGAGAAGGAGATGAAGTTAGGGGAATATCGGTTTGAGATCAAAGGAAAGACATTGGATGGACATTTCAATTTCCATAAAACCATTTTGGTCAAAGTAGAGGAGAAAGAAAAAGCAACGGTGGAGGCGAAGGGGGTTAAACTGACCACCTCCTATCCTGTCCTGCAAGGCCCCTCCGATGCAAAATTTGAATTCTCTATGGAAGTCGAAAGTAAGTTAGATAAGGAGGCCGTATTCGATCTTTCTGCTCAATGCCCAGAAGGGTGGATCGTCAATTTCAAACCTCGATGGGAAGAGAAATATTTTTCAAGTATTCGGCTGAAAGCGAATCAAAGCGAAACGGTCGCAGTGGAAGTAAAACCCATGCCTCTGGCAAAAAGCGGGGAATACCCTATTACGATTCGAGTCAGCTCCGGGGATGCGCGAGCTGAGGTCAAACTAAAGGTGATCATTACTGGCACATACGCTCTTGAAGCCGGCACACCCACCGGTCTTCTTTCCTTAGAGGCAAGGCAGGGAAAGCCTGCGAACATCTCTTTTTATATCAAAAATACAGGAACGGCTCCCAATCGGGATATTAAATTTGTCTCTTTCAAGCCGGAGAACTGGAAGGTGGAGTTTAATCCTGAGAAGATTCCATCGATTGAACCCGGTGATCTCAAACAGGTCGAAGCCATTATTACCCCTTATGAAGAAGCCTTGGTAGGAGACTATTCCGTGGGGGTGAGTATCGAAGGGGAAAAGGTTAAGAAGAATCTGGAATTCCGAGTGACTGTCAGACCTTCTACGGCCTGGGGCTGGATCGGAATTGGAATCATTATCGTTGTAGTGGGAGGCCTTGCGGGATTGTTCCGTTGGTTGGGGAGGCGGTAATATGGAAAATCGGATTGTGATAGAAACCGAAGAGTTGACAAAGGTCTACAATGGCCAGGTGGCGGTGGATCATCTTACCTTTCAGGTCAGAGAAGGAGAGGTGTTTGGATTTCTTGGCCCCAATGGGGCTGGAAAGACCACCACCCTGTTGATGCTCCTTGGTCTCACGGAGCCAACAAGCGGAAAGGCAAGGGTATTGGGCGTGGATCCAGTTCGAGAGCCCATCAAGGTGAAGGGGATGATCGGTTATATGCCTGAGAATATGGGGTTTTACAGAGATCTCGACGCACTCCAAACCCTTCGTTTTGTGGCCGAGTTGAATGGACTTCCAAGGGATGTGGCAGAGGGAAGGATTGAGCGGGCTTTAAGAACGGTCGGACTCTTTGAAGATTCGAAGAAGAAGGTCGGGGCTTACTCGAAAGGGATGAGACAGCGACTCGGGATTGCTGAACTCTTGATCAAGGAACCCAAGGTGGCTTTTCTCGATGAACCCACGCTGGGTTTGGATCCCGATGGGACGAATCGGATGATGGAGTTGATCGAACAATTAAGCCAAGAGAGAAAAATGACCGTCATTCTCACTTCCCATCTCCTCCATTTAGTCCAGAGGATTTGCCATCGAGTTGGGATCATGATTAAGGGAAAGATGGTGGCCCAGGGACCGATGGAGCAATTGGCCAAGGAGAAATTAGGGGTGGGAGCTGAGAAATATACCCTCGAAGAGATTTATATGAAATATTTTAAGGAGGCATAAAGATGCATGGGCTTAAGGCCATCTTTAAGAAAGAGCTTTCGGATCATTTCAGCAGTTATCGGTTTATGATCCTTTTTGCGCTCATCACCATGGTAAGCCTGATCATTGCCTATATGGTCGGGATGACCATGAGGGAAGAGTTGGCCAGTATGGCAAAGCCCAAATATGTCTTTCTCATGCTCTTTACCTCAAGAGGAGGCCTCTTTTCTTTGGTTCAGTTTATTGCTTTCTTTGGGCCTCTGATCGGTTTGATCCTTGGGTTTGATTTGATCAACAGGGAACGAAATGAAGGAACTCTCAGCCGATTGCTTTCTCAACCGGTTTACCGAGATTCGGTGATTAATGGGAAGTTTCTTGCAGGAGTGGTGACCATCAGTATCATGATGGTCTCCATTGTGCTGCTCATCACAGGCCTCGGACTTCGAATGGCCGGGGTCATTCCAGGTCTGGATGAGGTTTGGAGGATTGGGATTTATTTAGTCATTAGTATCATCTATATCTCTTTTTGGTTAGGGGTGGCCATTCTTTTTTCGATCCTCTTTCGAGGGATTGCCACTTCGGCCCTTGCTGCTCTTGCCGTTTGGATCTTTTTCTCCTTTTTTGTTCCACTGGGAGCGACCATTATTGCGGACGCCTTGGTCCCAGATCTGAATCCCAATAATCCAGAGGCCATCATCAAACACGCCAAGATCCAGAAGGCGATTTCTCTGGTTTCTCCGATGCAGCTCTATACCGATGCCACTGGAACCATTATCGATCCGACACGGAAGACAACCCGGACGGTGGTCCTGATGGGACCTTTGGAGAAACTCTCTCAAGCCCGTTTTGCAGGGCCATTGACCATCGGGCTGAGTCTCTTGGTCGTGATGCCCTATATTCTCCTTTTGATTGCCATTACGGCAATCTGTTTTGCCATCTCTTATACGATTTTCATGAGGCAGGAGATTCGATCTCTCTAAAGGTTTCTCGAAAGGAGAGATCAAAGATGAGGTGCCCTCGTTGTCATGGACAAATGAATTATGAATGGTTCCCAAGTCATAAAGGAAACTTTTGGGGCTGGAGGTGTCTTTTTTGTGGGGAGATTATCGATCCAACCGTTTTGGAGAACCGCCGACGTTCAAAGTCGAGTGAAAAATCAAAGTGAACCAGGTAGATCGTGAGTAAGGGATGAGAAGGATGAGAGGGAATGGCAGGTCCGAGAGAGGAAAGGAGGTGGGATATCATGATGAAGACTCTCTTCTATCTCATGGTATTCCAGATCCTTGTTGGGCTATGGCTCATGATCTCTCCTTTCATCCTTGGGTATCGAGAGCTCACGAGCCTTGTCGCCAACAATTTGATCTTCGGAGCCATTGTCCTCCTCCTTGGGATCGGGGGTCTCTACTATCAGAGGACCACCCCAGGGATAGAGGGGATGGCTAAGAAGGTCGCCTAAATCCTTTCTCGTTTCCCCTTCTCAACTCATTGGAGTCGAAGGGCCTGTTCTTTCCTTTCGTCCTTTTCATCCCAATTCTTTATTCTCAATCCATTTATCACACCATTATTTTTTAAAAAGGAGGAGGTGGTTAAGTTGATGGGAAAGATTCGAACCTGCCTGATTGGGGTAGGCAATTGTGCCAGTTCTTTCGTCCAGGGACGTTTTTATTATAATGACCCGAATGCTGACATCCCCGGATTGATTACAAGGAACTTTGGAGGATATCGAGCCTGTGATATTCAGTTCGTTTCAGCCTTTGATGTGGACGAAAGAAAGGTAGGTCGGGACCTTTCGAAGGCCATCTTTGCCCAACCGAACTGTACGGCCATTTTTCAAAAGGAGATTCCTTACCTCGATTGTCCGGTCGAAATGGGATTCATTATCGATAGCATCCCTCCCCACAATGATCAATTTCCTGAGTCGGTTCGGTTTAAACCTTTAAAGAATATCTATGACACTCGTGAAGAAGCCAAGCGAGCCATTGTTCAAAGCCTTAAAGAGAAGAATGTGGAGGTCGTGGTGAACTATCTTCCCGTTGGGAGTGAAGAGAACACCCTCTTCTATGCCGAGTGCGCCCTGGAAGCCGGGTGTGCCTTTGTCAATGCCATCCCTGTGTTTGTGTCCAAACTCTATGGGGAGAGATTTCGAAAAGCCGGTCTTCCTATCTTAGGGGATGATATTAAATCTCAGGTTGGAGCTACGATCCTCCATCGTGTCCTCACCAAACTTTTTGAAGACAGGGGACAGAAGATCAAACGATCCTACCAATTGAACTTCGGTGGGAATACCGATTTCATGAATATGCTTGATCGGGAAAGACTGAAGAGCAAAAAAATAAGTAAAACCCAGTCTGTTCTCAGTCAAATGAACGATCGGACTTTTGATCCTCAGAACATTTATATCGGTCCCAGTGATTATGTTCCCTGGTTGAAGGATAACAAGATCTGTTTCATAAGAATTGAGGCGGAGCAGTTTGGGGGAGTTCCAATGAATTTAGAGGTCCGACTCTCCGTGGAGGATTCCCCGAACTCGGCTGGAGTGATGATGGATGCGGTCCGGGCGGCTAAAGTGGCTCTGGATCGGGGACTTTCTGGACCCATTATTGAGGCGAGCGCTTACCTTTTTAAATCTCCTGTGCAACAGTTCGAAGAAAGTGTGGCGAGAGAGATGCTCAGACGATTCGCCCATCCAGTAGGAAAGGAATTAAAAGGAGAAGACCAATTCTTCAAACCCCTCCGGAAACCTCCTTCCTACGAAAAGGCCCCAGTTGGGACAGGATATATGGGATCACTGGAAATCTGAAAGGAGGGATCGAGAATGAAAATCGCCATGATGTCGGCATGGAATACAGATTCAGGGGTCTCCATCCACGCTGAACTGATTGGCCGAGAATGGGTAAAACTGGGTCACACCTTACGGGTGTTTACCTTTCTTCCTTCCGATTTTCATGGAACGGCCATTGTCGGGAAGGATGAACCCTATGTCATTCGTTGTTTTACCACCTCCCATTGTAGCCGACCCTATCTTGATCCCAGGCCCTTTCTTTCAGAGGATTTTGAGGTCTTTGTCGTCCAGGATCTTGGGATGCTCCCTATGGATGAGTTGGCAAAGATCTTCTTTCACATCCGAAGAAAAGCGGTGACCGTAAATGTCATCCATGATAATCGACCGTCTTCTAATCCCTCTTTTTACCAATTCGATTGGGATCGGATCGTCTGTTTTGATCATCGCTACGAGGCTTTCCTTCGGAAATATCACCCCCAGGAGAAGATTCAGATCATCCCTTTTCCCTGTCATCCCCTGAAGAGAGGGGATCAGAAAGAGGCCAGAGCGAAGTTGGGGCTTCCCTTCGAGAAAAAGATCGTTTTGATCTTCGGGCAGAGAATGAAGGAGTATCTTCCCCTATGGCCTCTTCTTCGAGAATTGGCTTCTACCCACTCGTTTCTCCTTCTTATTGTCTCCCAGAAAGAGATCGAAGGGATGGAGATGCTTCAAGGAGTAGAGATGGAAGTTCGCAGGGAATCTCCCTCTCTTGAGCTTCTTTATGAATATCTCTATGCCTCTGATGCCTTGATTCTCCATCGAAACCCATGTGACGGGGTCGTGGTCTCCAGTTCAGCCTTTCAATGTCTGGGTTCAGGATGTCCGATCCTTGCCAATCACTCTTCCTTCTTTGAAACCCTAAAGGAGGTCCTCCTCATTTATTCCGATCTTAGAGAGTTTAAAGGAAAGTTGTTAGATCTGTTGAATCATGGAGAGGAATATCAGAGGATCCAAAAGGGTCTCGAACGATTCATCGAGAGGAATAGTGCAGAAGTGATAGCCAGAGAGTATCTCCATCTCTTTCAAACGTTATGGGAGGAGCGGAGAGAGATAGAGTTTGGCCAGTTTTCCCGAATCTTAGGGACGATGGAGTCCCTTCCACTTCAACAGCAAAAAGAAAAAACCGTTTTTCCTCTCCTTCAAGGACCAAAAGAGGGGAGAGTTCAGCCCCATTGATCATAGGCTTGCCCCTCTTCTCAGCAAGGAGGTGAGAGAGATGGTCGCTTTCGTTTCCACCTTTCCACCTGCAATGTGTGGGATTGGGACTTATACAAAATATCTAACCGATTGGATGACGGAGGATCAATGGAGAGTCATTACTTTTAAACCTGATGAGTTCTCCACAGACAAAGGAGGATGGGAGGGCTCAAGAAAGGGTAGAATCCATCCCTGGATTACTCTCGAAGACCCCTCTCTTCCCGAAGGGATTTCTGAGGAACTCCTATGGTTCCAGCATTCCTTCGGGATGTGGGGGAGAGTGAATACCTATTTCTTAAAATTGGTCGAAGAGGGAAAACGAAGAGGGAAGAAAGTGGGGGCAAGTTTTCATACGATTCATTTTCAATCCGATGAGACCCCCTGGGGGATGCAGGAGAAAGAGAGGGAACTTTTAAGAGAGGCCCTCCCTTTATTGGATTTTGCCACGGTCTTTACTTCCGGGGCAAGAAAGGCGGTCATTGAGGCCTTTCCTCAATATAGGGAGAAAGTTTTAGTCATCAGGCACGGGGTTCATCGCTATCCTGGGGTCAGTCAGCGAGAGGCAAGAAGGAAACTCTTTTCCTATCTCATCCAGACCCCTTTCCTTTCTCAGCAGGAAAAATCGAATGTGATTCGGCTTGAGAGGTCTCTTTCTAACAGAGAGGCGATCCTGATAGGGAACTTTGGGTTTATTACTCAGGATAAAGATCCAATCCAACTCTATGAAGTGGGGACCCTTTTACAGAAGAAACTTCCTCACCAGAGGATCGTTACCCTCTTCATCGGCAAGATTCAGGAGAGGAAAGACAAAAAGAGAGAAGTGTGTCTTCCAATCTTAGAGAAATTAAAGTCGCTTCATGATGGAGAATCGAACCTGTTTTATGAAGATTTCCTTCCCGAGGAGATATTCCCTTTTGCCTTTAGGGCCCTGGATGTGGCGGTATTCTGGTGCAATAATGCCACTCAATCCGGCAGAATGGCCCATGCCCAAGGTACGGGAGTGCCCATTGCCGGTCGGGATCTGGAAGGGATCGGAGAGACCCTGAGACTTTCAGGGCTTCCCTCCTCTCAAACGATGGAGGAACTTTCTGAGAAGATCGCCGAGATCCTGACGGAACCAACCCTTAGGAGGAAGATGGAGGAGAGAAGTGAACAATATGCCCAACGATTCTCTTTTTCCAATCAAGCTCAAAAACACCTCCAACTGGAGCAGGCTCTCCTAAGGGGGGATCCATTTCCTTTACTGGATGGAGAGAGCGAAGATGACCTACATCTTAGAGAGATTAGCCATAGGAGATTTGAAGGATTTAGAGTCCCCCGAGAAGGGCGTGACCTCTATTCTCAATGTCGCTGAAGAGGTGGAGGTTCACCATCCCAATCTGAATTATCATAAAATTCCTCTGAAGGATGGGAGCCCTATTCCTGTAGAGAAGATGAGGGAGGCCATCCGGTGGATCAGGAAACATATTCCTTCAGAGAAGGTCCTCGTGGCCTGTCACTGGGGGGTGGGGAGATCCGCCTCGATCATTATTGGTTATCTCTGCAGTTTAGGATTTGGATATGAAGAAGCCCTGAGCTTTGTGTCTTCAAAAAGGCCCGGGGTCAATCCTATCCCTGGACTTAAAGAGACGATCGAGAATCTCAATCACGAAGGAGGAGAAGAATAGATGCATATTGCCATGATGAGTGCATGGAATACGGATTCAGGAGTGGCGGTTCATGCCGAACCTATCGGAAAAGCCTGGATTGAAATGGGACATCAGGTCACCATCTTTAGCCATGTGTCCTACGACTACCATGGGGAGGGATTTACGGGAAGAGACGAGGACTATGTGGTGAGATGTTTTGGAACCCAGAGGACCAACTTTCTGGATCCCCGTCCCATCCTTACCACCAATTTTGATGTCTTGGTCGTTCAGGATTTAAGGATGCTTCCGGTGGAGAATTTTGCAAAGATCTTTCCCCTTCTCAGGAGGCGAGCAAGGATTGTCCATGTGGTCCATGAGAATAGGCTTCCTGAGGAGCCCTGGTTTTATCAATTTTTATGGGATGGCGTCGTCTATTTCGATGAGAGACAGGAATTCCTCAAAGACGTTTATCCCAACGCAAAGTTAATTCCTTTCCCATGTTTTCCCATTCGGAGGGGAGACAAGTCAGAAGCGCGTAAGAGATTGGGACTCCCTCCGGATAAGAAAATCATCTATCTCTTCTGTCATCGAGGATATGAACCCTTTCTGAGGAATATTCCAAAAGAACTGGAAGGTCAGGCCATTTTACTTTTTGTCGTTCCTCCAAACTATCAGATGGTCGAAAGGGGGAGGGTCCCTCCCTGGATGATCATCCGTGAAGAGAGGGTTCTTTCAAAGGAAAGGTTTGACGATTATCTGTTTGCATCCGATGTCGTGATCCTTCATAAGTTTCAAAGTCTTTTTTTAGGAGTCGTTTCTTCTACGGCCTTTCAGGCCTTAGGGGCGGGTTGTCCAATCTTCGTTCCAGCCCTCTCCGATTATTTCAAACCCCTTGAGAACGAGGTGGTTCATTATCATGACATAGATGATCTTGGTGATCGCCTTGTAGAGCTTCTTTTAAAAGATGGTGAAAAGGAGCGGTCATTAATTGACCTGGCAGATGGTTTCTGTTCGGTCAATTCTCCTCAGATTATCGCAAGGAGGTTCATTGATTTCTTTGTAGAGCTTGGAAAACCACTGTGGGGGCATCCATGACAATAGAGGACTTTCCCATCGGTCCATTTAGAGATTATGAGGAAAATCCTATCCTCAAACCCGTAGGAGGATTTTCTTCGAAAGGTCTTTATAATCCCTCAGTATGGAGAGAAGGAAATCGATTTTATTTATTCTTTAGGGGGGAGAACGAAGAGGATGTGACCGGAAGGATTGGCCTGGCAACCAGCGAGGATGGGTTTCGTTTTTTCTGTCATGAGGAACCCGTCATTGTCCCAGGGGAGGAATATGATCGAGGAGGTTGTGAGGATCCAAGGATCGTAAAAGTGGAAGGAACATACTACCTTCTCTATGTTGGCAATAGCAGACGTTACCATGTATCCAATATCTGTATGGCCAGATCAAATGATCTCATTCACTGGGAGAAACTGGGAACGGTTCTTACTCCCCGAAAAGGGAGTTGGGCGAGTGGGCAACTGAAGGCAGGTGTCCTTCTCCCCGAACGGATAAATGGATACTATGTCCTGTATTTTATGGGAGAGAAGGAACCTTGGAGGACGGCTGTAGGGGTCGCCTATTCTGAAAATCTTATCGATTGGTTTGAGCCTGTGAATAAACCTGTCCTCCTTCCTCGTCCAGGATATTTTGATTGCCAGGGAGTGGAACCAGGACCTACCCCTCTGGTGACCGAGGAGGGGATTCTCCTTATCTATAATGGATGGAGTGAGGACTGTATTTATAAACCTGGAGGAGTCCTATTTTCAAAAGAGGATCCGACCCACATTTTAAAAAGAACAGAAGCCCCTCTCCTTTTGCTTCAAAGGGATTATGGAAGAGCCTTTGGGCAGCCAAATCACTGTGTCGCAGAAGGTCTTGTTCGAGACAAGAACGGCTGGCTCCTCTATTATGGAGCTGCTGATCGAGTCTGCTGCGTGGCCATCTGGGAGGAGAAGAAAGGATGAGACTGAAACGATTTCTCAAAAACCCTATCCTGAGACCGAAGAGAGAAAACGACTGGGAATCCAAACTCGTTTTCAATCCAGCCACCCTATACGACAATGGTCTGTTTCATCTTCTCTATCGGGCAGTGGGGGAAGATAATATTTCGAGAATCGGTTATGCGGTGAGTTCCAATGGATACGAATTCTTCCGTTTGGATAAACCCGTATTTACCCCGATGGGAATTCTCGAGAGCAAGGGCTGCGAGGATCCCAGGCTGGTTTCCTTGGAAGGAAAGTTCTACATGACCTATACGGCCTATTCCATGAAAGGGGTGAGGGTTTCTCTTGCCTCTACCCGGAATTTTATTCAATGGGAACGATACGGAGTGGTTCTCCCGGATATGGAAAATAAGGATGCCGTGCTTTTTCCTGAAAAGATTGGAGGTAAGTATGTGATGCTTCACCGACCCATGGATCCTCCGCGAAGCATCTGGATTGCCTATTCGAATGATCTGGTGAGGTGGGGAGATTTTAAAAAGGTAATGGCTCCGATTGAAGGGAAATGGGATGGAGTGGGGATCGGCTCTGCCAGTCCTCCTGTGAGAACTGACAAGGGGTGGTTACTCATCTATCATGGGATTGACAAGGATGGAGTCTATCGGCTTGGGGCTGCCCTCTTGGACCTCGAGGATCCTTCCCGAGTCATCGGAAGGCATCCCGAGCCTATCCTTGAACCCGAGGAGGATTATGAACTTCGGGGAGAGGTCAGGGAGGTTGTCTTCGGGTGCGGGATCTGTGAAGTGGAGGAGAAATACTTCATCTATTATGGAGCGGCGGACAAAGTGATCTGTGGGGCCACTGCTGAGAAAAGAGAATTATTAAATTTATTTTAATCATTGGAGGTGAGGGGGATGAAGATCGCCATGATGAGTCGGTGGAATATCCCATGCGGGGTCTCCATGCATGCCGAGCTCGTTGGAAGGGCTTGGGTGGCGATGGGACATGAGCTTGAGGTATTGGCCCCTTGTGAATGGGAGGATTACAAAACCGATGTGGATGAACCTTTCGTCAAACGATGTTATCGCCTTCCTAAACCCGAAAGGAAAGAAGGATACTTCTTTGATGAGAGGCCTTTTAGGGAGCTAAACTGTGATATTTTCGTAGTTCAGAATCTGGAGATTCTTCCCATGGAGGATCTCTATAAAGTGTACCCTTCCATTCGAGAGAAGGCAAAAACCGTTTTCATCGTTCATGAAGGAAAACCTCCTAAAGCCCCGATCTTTTATCAATTTGAATGGGATGGGGTCGTCTGCTTTGATGAGAGGTATAAACGATTTTTAGAAAAGATCTATCCCGAAGAGAAAATCTTCATCATCCCTTATCCTTGTCATCCTCTCCATCATGGGGACAAAATGGAGGCAAGAAAAAAATTGGGGCTTCCTTTAGATAAAAAGATTCTCTTTAACTATGGGATCGGGGTCTATCGTCACCTCCATCTCCTTCCCACAATCGAAAGGGTTCATCAGGAGTATCCCCTGATTCTTCTCACCCTGACTCATATTCCTGAATGGTACGATCTCTTTGAAAGTGTCCGACATCGATATCCTTTCATTGAATTAAGAAAAGGAGATATTCCCATCTCTCAACTCTACACTTATCTTCATGCTTCCGATGCCCTATTGGTTCATAAGGATTCGGCGGAGGCTGTGGTGGTTCCCTCTACGGCCTTTCTTTGTCTGGGCTCAGGATGCCCGATCTTGGCTTATGATACCAACTTTTTTGAGACCTTTGACAAAGAGGTGATCAAGTATAGTGATCTTGGAGAGGTATTAAGAGAGGTCTTTGAGGGGAGCGATAGGGTAAAGGAAACCCTCCGGAGGGCAGAGGAGTTTGTTAAACATCATTCTTCCCACGTGATTGGAGAAAGATTGATCTCCCTTTTTGAATCTCTTCTGTCATCCAGGGGGGAGGTTTCGTCCTCTTTTTCCCAACCCTCTTCCACATTCGACAAAAAAATGGTATGGATAAAAAATAATTTTATCCAAGAAAGAAAGGATTCCTGGGAAGGAGGAAGACAAGGGATTGGATAGAGAAAAAAAAGGAAAAGACTCCGAGGAGAGACCATGGGGTGGGTTCGTCGTTCTTGAAGAAGAACCCACCCATAAGGTCAAAAGGATCTGGGTCCAGCCAGGACATCGATTGAGTTATCAGAAGCATCGTTTAAGAAGTGAACACTGGGTGGTGGTCAAGGGAGAGGCCAAGGTTGTTTTGGACGGAAAGGAGATCCCCTTGAAAGCAGGGGATTCGGTGGATATTCCAAAGGGTGCAGCCCATCGGATTGAAAATATTGGAAAGGAGACCCTCACCTTTATTGAGGTTCAGAGGGGAGAGAATTTTTCTGAGGAAGATGTGATTCGCCTTGAAGATGACTATGGACGGGTCCATCCGCAATCAAATGGATGATTATCGGATAGGTCTTAATTACTGGCCTATTGATACAGGGATTTACTGGTGGCGGTCTTTTGATAAAGGTTCGATTGAGGAGGATTTTTCGAGGATCAGAGAGGCAGGGGTTGAGACCCTTCGAATCTTCCTCCTTTGGGAGGATTTTCAACCCGAGCCCCGGAAAGTCTCTATCCAGTCCATCGATCGTCTGGTCACGGCGATCGAAATGGGATATGGAAAAGGGCTTCGATTTGTAGTGACTTTTTTTACCGGACATATGAGCGGGGTCAACTTTCTTCCTCCTTGGATGATAGAACCCGACAACGGAGAGTTTCGTTTTCCTATTTTTTCAGAAGGGAGGAAAAGAAAGGGAAGGGTTTTGAATTTTTATTCGGATCGAGAGATCCAGAAGGCCCAAAAGTTCCTCCTTAGAGAAGTCTCGGAGGCTCTAAAGGGACACCCTGCTCTCTGGGCATGGGACCTTGGGAATGAACCCTCTAACCTTGTTCTTCCCAATTCTAAGGAAGAGGCAGAACGGTGGCTCGAAGAGATGGTTTCGGAACTTAAAAAGAGAGATGAATCGATTTTGGTAACCTTAGGACTCCACCAGGAAGATTTAGAGGAGGATCGAAGAATGGGGCCTAAAGAGGTGGCCCATTGGTGTGATTTTTTATCCATCCATGCCTATTCTATTTACGCTTCATGGACGAGCGACAAAATGGATGAATCCGTCATCCCTTTTCTTGGCCTTTTAACCTGGTGGCTGGGTTCCAAAGAAGTGTTAATTGAAGAGGTAGGGATTCCTTCTTCAAATACTTTTAAAGAAGAGGGGATCGTTTCAGAAGAAGAGGCTTACTCCTATTATGAAAGGCTTCTTCAATCTCTCCGTCGTTATCCTTTTATGGGAGTGTTCTTCTGGTGCTATGGAGATTATTCAAAGGCCTTATGGGAAAGGCCCCCTCTGGATGGAGCGATCCACGAACGCTGTTTCGGAGTATTTCGAGAGGATCGTTCTCCGAAACCATTTCTTCCTCTCCTTTCCCTTCTTCAGGAAAAGAAACGGAGGAAGGAGATGAGACTGGATTGGATAGGGATGGAGCCCGATGAGTACTTTCTAAACCCTAATGAGCATCTTTCTAAGCTCTTTTGGAGATTTAAAGAGCAGGAAGACTAAGAAGGGAGGTCTATGGAGATGGTTTTGGTCATTATGGCAGGGGGTTCAGGAACGCGATTCTGGCCGGCCAGCAGAGAGGCCTGCCCGAAACAGTTTTTGCCCATCTACGGATCCCATCCTCTTATCTACGAGACCTATCGTCGTGTAGCCTCGTTGGTCGAGGAGGAGAGGATCTTTTTAGTGATCAACCGGAGACATCGAGCTTTGGTGGATCAAATCTTCCATTCTCATTCGGTGCGGGTGATAGAGGAACCCGAAGGGAGGAATACGGCTCCCTGTGTGGGATTGGCCTCCCTGTGGGTAAAGAAGGAGTTCGGGGATGAACCCGTGGCTTTTCTTCCGGCCGACCATTATGTGGGTCGGGAAGAACTTTTTCAGAAGGCTATCGTTGCAGGACTTTCTTTTGCCGAAGAAGGGGGAATCGTCCTCCTCGGGTCAGTTCCCACCTATCCTGAGACCGGGTATGGATATATTGAGAGGGGGGAAAGAGTCTCTTTCTCTCAAGAGTTCTCCATCTATAGGGTGAAACGATTTGTTGAAAAACCAGATTCTGAGAAGGCAAAATTATATCTGAGCCATCAAGATTTCTTTTGGAATATGGGAATCTTTATCTTTAAACCGAGTCTCATCCTTTCAGAGATTGAACGTCATTTACCCCAATTGGGTCAAGGATTGTCGAGGATTGAAGGATCGATGGGGTCTAAGCGATATCCCCATATCCTTGAAGAGGTCTATCGCTCTCTCACTCCCATTTCAATTGATTACGGGGTGATGGAGAAGACCTCTCAAAAGACCTACCTTATTCCTGGCGAATACGGGTGGAGCGATGTGGGAAGCTGGAATTCCCTTTTTCAGATAAAAGAGAAAGAGAGGGATTCGAGTGGGAACCTCGTTCAGGGGAAGGCTATCCTCCTGGATACAGAGGATTCCCTCATTTACTCCAAAAATGGACGGTTGATCGGAGTACTTGGATTAAAGAATGCACTGATTGTGGATACAGAGGATGTCCTATTGATCTCGAACCTTGATCGATCACAGGAATTAAGACAGTTTCCAGAACTATTGAGCAAGAGGGGATGGACTCAATGGATTTAGAGGAAAGAAGTCTCCCATCTCAAGGGGATTCACTTCAGATTCAGAAAGCCCTTTCTACCATCCTTTCCCTCCAGGGAAAGGAGAGAATGGAGGCTATCCTTTCTCTGGAGAATGCCCGAGAGGTCTTCCAGTCCATGCCTGAAGAGGAGGCCTACCTCACGATAAAAGAGATCGGGGAGTATGATAGCCTTCCCCTTCTTTCTCTCATGTCAAGTGAACAATGCCAGTATCTTCTGGATCTTGAACTCTGGAAAGGATATGAATTTCAACCCGAAAGGGTGGAGCACTGGCTCCCCCTCCTTCTGGCCTGTGAAGGAGAGGCCCTTGAGGATTGGCTAAAGAAGATCGATCTGGATACACTTCTTCTCCTTTTGAAGAAACACATCCGGGTTCATCTGAAAGAGAGGGAGGATCTCTCCTCCCAGGAAGAACATCCTCCCTTCTTCACTCTGGATGGGACCTATTACGTTGAAGTATTAAGGCCTTCCCTTCAGGAATCTATTGAGAGGCTTTTGAGGCTTCTGGCGGCTCAAGACCTTTCTTTTTATTGGAGACTCTTAGAGCAGGTTCAAACGGAGATCGAGGCCGAGCTCGAAGAGAGAACCCTTCACTTCAGAGAGGCGAGACTCGAAGATCGAGGATTTCCGAGGATGGAGGAAGCCCTTTCCCTCTATCAATATCTCAATCCCAAGAGACTCAGACTGATGTTGGAACAGAGGGAGATCCATTTGCCTGGCCTTCCGGCAGATCTTCCTCCGCCTTCTTTTCCAATGATTCTTCAAGATCAAAAGCTCTTTTTCTCTTTATGTTTGAGAGAGGTTGAAGGAGGTCCATTAGTGGATCGGTTGAAGATGGAGCTCGCCTATATGGCGAACCAGGTGATGGTGGCCGATCAACCTGACAGGATTGACTTTTCCTCTCTCCAGGAAAGCTTGAGAAAAGTAGGAGGGTATCTCAGCGTGGGTTTAGAGTGGCTCACCGGGGGGGAATTGCAGGAGGCCAAGACCTTTATCGAACAGGTCCCATTAAAATTTATTTTTCAGGTGGGTTATGGAGCCTCTCTTGAACTCAAATGGAGGGCAGAAAGGATATGGAGGAAGGGTTGGTTTTCAAAGCACAAGCTTCCTCTCTCTTTTTTGGATTCCCCTTGGGAAGAGAGAATGGAAGGTTTGGTGAGAAAGAAGAGGCCTCTTTTCTATGACGAAGAGAAGGCCGTGTTTCGTGAATTTCGTTCCTATTCAGAGATTCGCCTCCTTCAAAAGGATTTGGATCAGATTGAACTCTTAGAGAGAATCTTACAATCCTATACGAATTTTTCTTACGGGGTGGGATGGAGCTGGCGAGAATTTCTTCTCGAGATGTTTCTTCAGGAGGCCATGCCATCGAGAATCGAAGTTCCAATGGATTCTTCTGAGGAACGGATTTCCTTTTTAAAAGGACTTCATTCAGAGAAGGAGCTAAAAGGAACTTTAATGAGTTGGTTGCAAACCAAGGGAGATCTCCTCCCTCAAAGAGAGAGCTCTCTTCTTGAAGAGCTTGTGGCTCTTCTACTAAGGGAGAGGCAAGGAAGAAAAGAGAACTCCAGTCTTATAGGAGAGGGGAAATAAATTCCTTTATAAATCGGAGTAGGTCACGGTCAACAGAAAAGGAAAGGAGGGAGTCCGCATGGAAGAGAAGAGATTCGATTTACCACCTGCGGCCAAATGGCATACTTCGGTAAGCACATTGAAATGCGATCATATCGATGAGTACGTCTCCATCATGGTCAAAAATGACTGGAGCTCCATCTGTACCTGGTATAGGCAGTATAAGGAGGTTCTTTCTGGGGACAAAGGGAGAGCAAAGCCGGATAAAAAGATAAGAAAAAAGATCCCCCTCTGTCAGGGCCCCCTATGCTCCTATGTGGTAGGCTACAGGGATCAACTCATTAAAGAGGAACAAGAAGCAAAATCCTAAACGGTTATAACTTCTTTTTCCCTATTCCAACCCATTTCGAAAGCCCATCTGAATAAGGATGGGTAAATAGATTTTTATTTCCAATCGCTCCCAATTCTGAATCTGAGTGTCCAACTCTTACTGTCCTGAAAGGAGGATTAGGGCCATGATGATCAAGGTGATCTTCATCTTCTTTGCAGGATTGATTATCGATCTTTTATGCACCCAGTATACAAGAAGTGTCGCAGAGCGAAAGTTATGGGCAGCCACTCTGCTCAGTGGCCTCATTACGGTTACAAATTTTGTGTTATTGAGCCTCATCCTTCGGGGGAGTTTAGAGGAGGGAGTCCTAAATATTTTAGCCTACGCTGGAGGAAATACCGTTGGGACCTATATCGCACTGAAAAAAGTTTAATAACCGGTAAGGGAGGATGGAGTCTCAATGGAGAATCTTTCTCCCGGTCGGATTTGGGAGAGGGATCGCTCTCTGGATTTTGATCTTTCCTCTTTAGGGATAGAGCCTTCGGGGAAGGCCTCCAGTATGGTCTCTTGAGAACTCCCATCAGCAGGGAGTCCTGTCTCCAGATTGACCCTCATCAATACCACTCCTTCTGGAACTCTAAATGGTTCCACTGGAGTCCCCCTTAAGGCTCGCTCCATAAAGGAGATCCAGATCGGAAGGGCTGCTCTGGCTCCGGTCTCATTGCGGCCCAGGGAGGTTTTGTCGTCGAAACCAACCCAAACGGCAGCAAGAAGCGATGGAGTATATCCAATGAACCAGGCATCCGCGTAGTCACTGGAGGTACCTGTTTTGCCAGCAACGGGGCGACCGAGAACCTTTGCCCTCTGACCGGTTCCATGTTGAACCACTCCCTCGAGGAGGTGGGTCATGATGAAGGCGTGTTGGGGAGAGAGGACTCGTTCTTTCTGTTTGAAGGTTGAAGGGTAGGGTTCTTCATTTTCTTCCCCATTTTCTTCTTCTTCCCTGTTTTCTTCTTCCTCGTAAGTAATATTTTCTTCAAGGACCTCTCCTTTCATCGTAACAATTTTCTTGATATAGATGGGTTTAATCTTTTCTCCTCCGTTGGCAAAGATGCTGAAAGCGGTAGCGAGTTCCAGCATTGAGACTCCTGAGGTTCCTAAAGCGATGGAGAGATTTCTTTGAATAGGGGATTCAATCCCCATCCTTTTTATAAATTTCAGGGCATGGTCGATCCCAATCTCTTCGAGAATTTTAACGGTGACGACATTTCGGGAATGGGCGAGGGCATTACGGAAGGTGATAGGGCCCAAAAAGTTTTTATCGTAATTTTTGGGTGCCCAATAGGACCCCCCATCATGATCCGGGTATTCTACCGGGGAATCCATGATGATCGTGGAAGGGGTATAGCCTTTCTCCAGGGCGGCTGCATAGATAAGGGGCTTGAAGGCAGAGCCGGGTTGACGACGGGAATAAATGGCGCGATTAAACTGGCTTTCGGAAAAGTCTCGTCCACCTACCAGGGCTTTGATATATCCTGTTTTCGGATCTAGACAGAGTAAAGCTCCCTGGACAAGAGGCTTCTGTTCGAGAGAGAGAATCAAGGAGGGCTCCTTTTTAGAGACCTCTTTGATCCGGACTTGAACGATATCTCCAGGTTGGAGAAGATCTCCTGGACCCTTTATTTTCGAGGGTCTAAAATGAGGGGAGGGCTTTAAATGGAGAGCCCAGCTCATTTCGGAGTACGGGAGAATTCCCTTTCGATCTTCCACCCAGACCGTATACCATTTTTTGGAATCATCCTTTGAAAGGATGACTCCCTCAAAGATTTCATTCAATGGAAGAAGGGATAGGCCCGTTCTTTTTCTCCTCAAAAGTTCTTTCAGCTCTTTTTCAGAGAGTCTTTCCATCGGTCCTCGAAACCCTTGTCTCTTATCCAGTTCTCTTAATCCTGTTTCAATGGCTTGTTGGGCAGCCTTCTGAAGGTTCAGATCAAGGGTGGTATAGATCCTTAGTCCTTCTCTATAGAGCTTTTCCTTCCCGTATTTTTTTTCAACCTGCTGGCGGATGAGTTCGGTAAAATAGGGAGCTTTACTGAAGAAGATACTTTCCTTGGATTGAATTCGAAGGGGTGCCCGAAGGGCGGCTTCCTTTTGACTCGGGGTAATATAGTTCAGTTCAGCCATCCTTCCCAAGACATAAGCTTGACGTTCTTTGGCCCGATGGAAATGGTGAACAGGAGAGTAACGACTGGGTGCCTTGACCAATCCTGCTAACATGGCCATCTCAGGGAGGGTCAATTGTTGAACTTTCTTGTTAAAATAACTCTCTGAGGCAGCCTCAATCCCGTAAGCCCCATTCCCGAGATAAATATTATTCAGATAGAGATGGAGGATCTCTTCTTTGGTCAAAGTCCGCTCGAGACCGAAGGCATAAGCCATTTCCTTTAACTTTCTAAGAAGGCTTTTTTGAGGAGTGAGGAAGAAGGTTTTAGCCACCTGTTGAGTAATGGTACTCCCTCCCTGGACAATCTTTCCTGCCATCACGTTTTTGAGAAGAGCCCGAAGGATTCCCTTTATATCAATTCCACGATGGTGAAAGAATTCTGAGTCTTCGGCCGCCAGAAAGGCCTTGATCAGCAAGGGTGGAATCTGCTCATAGGGAATCGGGATTCGATTATTTAATAAAAATTTGCCAATGATCTCGTCCTCTTCTGAATAGACAATGGAATAGGCATGGGGTTGAGATTCTTTTAGAGAGGTGAAATCAGGCAGATGGGATGAGAAATAGACAAAGAGAGTCAATCCTAATCCAAAAAGGAAGATTAAAATAATTACAGGAGCCCATACAAAATAGGGGGCGATCTTTTTTCGACCCCTCTTCTTCTTACTCTTTTTGTCCTTTCTTTTCATGGGAGATAGAAAAAGGAATAAAAGAGGGAAAACCCTATCTCTGGGTTTTCCCTCTTTTGAGGAGAACGGGCCATTGGTTTACTTCTTTTTCTTTTTGGCCACCTGGGCTTTTAATTCTTCGACCTGTTTCTTTAAGGCCTCATTTTCAGCGGTTAATTGAGAGAGGGTCGCCTCCTTTTCGGCCATCTTTTGAAGTTCCTCTTTTAATTTTTGAATCTCAAGGTTTAACTTATTATTGTCTGATTTGAGAGCGGCATTTTCTGCTTTCAGTTTCTCGTTTTCCGCTTTAATATCTGCTCCACAACCCCCAAATGAAATCAAAAGCATCCCGATCAAAATAAAGGATAGAAAAACCGAAATCAACTTTTTCATCTTTCCCTCCTTTAAAAAATTTTTATAAATTATATCTTACCTCTCTCTGGAAAATCAACACTCTCAAGTTTTCCTCCGCTTCTGAGTGAGGGATGACTATCTCAACCTTTCAGGGAAAGAGGATCTCCCATTGGGATTTTTGTTTGACTTCAAAAGTTAATTCTTGTATAAATATTGGAAAGTTTCTTTTACCATTTTTCAAGAGTTTCGAATCGCTCCAAAAAGGGAAAGTCTACCTGTGTGAGAGGGGGAGTGAATCATGGAAAAAAGAAGCTTTTTAGGGTTCATTCTCATCTTTCTATTTTTTACTTTATCTTCTTTCGATTTAATTTGGGCTCAGGAACATTATGTCGTAAAACCAGGGGATTCTCTTTATCATATTTCAAACCATTTCGGTGTTTCCATTGAAGCAATAAAAGAGGCCAATGGATTAAAAGGACCACTCATCAAACCCAATCAGGTGCTCCTCATTCCTACTTTAAGGGTCGAATATTTGAGGGACCTTTCTGAAGAGACTCTTTCCTATACGGTCAAACCAGGGGATAGTCTCTATCAGATTTCTAAGAGGATGGGTTGTTCGATCGATGAGATTAAACGTCTCAATCACCTCCAGTCAGTTCACTTAAAGATAGGACAGACTCTCCTCTTACCCAAACGAGTCATTCCCATGGAAGAAGAGATGGAGGAATTAGGAGATGGAGGGGAGGTTCATGAATCAATAGGGGAGAGCGAGACGGTAATGAAATCCAATGGGAGATGGAACGGTCCTGAAGAGAGGGGTCTTTTTATTCGAGTCGTCAAGAGTTTTTTAGGTATTCCTTATCGATTAGGAGGCTCAACGATTCGAGGGATCGACTGCTCTGCATTTGTGAAGAAGATTTATGAGATCTTTAATATCTCCTTGCCTCGGACGGCCAAAGAACAGCTTCGAATAGGGAAAAAGGTTGAACGAGAGGAGCTGGCCGAAGGGGATTTAGTCTTCTTTAAAACACGGAGACCCCATGCCCCTCACGTAGGAATCTATATTGGAAATAATGAATTTATTCATGCCTCTTCTCGAGGAAAAGAGGTGCGAATCGATCGACTGGACACTCCCTATTTTCATACCCGATTCCTTAAAGGAGTAAGAATCAAAGAGATGGAAGGAGACAGTTAGCCCGATGATCATTTCTATTAATCCTAAGAACCCGCAGCCCAGATTGATCCGGAAGGTGGTAGAGGTCCTCGAAAAAGGGGGTCTTATCGGTTACCCTACTGATACGATCTATGGCATAGGGTGCGATCTCTTTCAACCCGAAGCCATTCGACGGATTCATCATCTGAAAAAGATAGAGTCGAAAAAACCCTTGAGTTTCATCTGTGCGAATCTAAAGGATATCAGCCTCTATGCCTATGTCTCCGATTATGCCTATAAGATCATGAAGCGCCTTCTTCCCGGGCCTTATACCTTTATTTTGAAGGCTACGAAATTGGTCCCGAAGATAGCGATGACAAAACAGAAGACCGTTGGAATTCGTATCCCTGATAATAAGATTTGCCTCTCTTTGGTTCAAGCCTTAGGCCATCCGATCATCAGTACCAGCGTGTATAAACCGGACGAGACTCTCTATAACGACCCTCGAGAGATTGAGGAACGGTTTGGAAAACAGCTCGATCTGGTAATTGATGGAGGGATCATTCTTCCAGAGCATTCCAGCATCATTGACCTCACCGATGAAGTCCCTAAGGTCATTCGAAAAGGGAAGGGAGATGTAAGTCTCTTCCTCTAATCAACGTTTAAAAAGGAGAAGAGGGATGGGACGAAAAAGTCTACCTCCGACGACAATGCTCTTTCCAACACCTGTCGTTTTGGTCACCAGTATCGATGAGAAAGGGAAGCCCAATGTCATCACGCTCGCTTGGACAGGGGTGGTGAACTCCGATCCTCCAATGGTTGGAATCTCTATTCGCCCCGAACGATACTCTCATGGGAATATTCAGAGGATTAAAGAATTTGTGATAAACCTTCCCTCTGAAGAACTGGTCAGAAAGGTGGATGCCTGTGGGATCCTCTCAGGAAGAGAGGTAGACAAATTTTCACAGGTGGGGCTAAAAGCCATCCCATCTGAAAAGGTGAAACCTCCTTTGATTGATGAATGCCTGGTTCAGATGGAGTGCGAAGTCAAGCAGATCGTCCCTTTGGGGAGTCATGACCTCTTCTTGGGTCAAATCGTAGCCCTCCACATCAAAGAGGAGATCCTAAAAGAAAAGGGAAGGATTGATATCCTCAAGGCCTTACCGATTGTCTATTGTCCTGGGGCTCATGAATACTGGAGCCTTGGACGCTCTCTCGGGCATTATGGTTTCACCAAAGGGAAACCATGATCGTCGATTGTCACACCCATATCTTTCCGGAAAGAATCAGAGAGGATCGAGAGTCTTTCTGCAGGAAGGATCGTGGATTTTCATTGATCTATCAGGCATCCAACTCGAAAATGGCCAGTGTCGAGGATTTGATCGAATCGATGGACCGTTCGGGTGTGCACCAATCGGTCGCCTGCGGATTTTCATGGTCTGATCCGACCCTCCTCTGCCTTCATAACGACTACTTAATGGAATCAGCGATGCGCTATCCCGATCGGATCATCGTTTTTATCGGACTTTCTTTCTCAGACCCTGAGTGGTCATGGAGAGAGCTGGAGAAGAGAATGAAAGAAGGGGCAAAAGGGGTGGGAGAGATTGCTTTTTATGACCGTCCATTCGGTGTGGAAGAGATCGGGAGAATGAAACCTGTTCTCAAAAAGATGGAAGAGGAAAGAATTCCTATCATGCTTCATACCAATGAACTCATTGGACATTCCTATCCGGGGAAAGGGAGGACGCCTCTTGAACGTTTTTATGGGTTCGTCCTTTCCTTTCCAGGGCTTCCCGTTCTATTTGCACATTGGGGAGGAGGATTGCCATTCTATGAACTTATGCCCGAAGTGTCCAGGACCTTTCGTCACGTTTATTATGATACCGCTGCCTCTCCCTACCTTTATTCCAGTAAAATCTATAAAGTGGTAAGGGATATAGTAGGGGTGGAGAAGATCCTTTTCGGTTCAGACTATCCTTTAATTTCTCCTGATAGATATTTTAAGGAATTGGAAGGGTCCGGTCTTTCTGAGACAGATCGAGAGAAGATTCTCGGGGAAAACTTTTTATCCTTTATGGCATTGGAGAAGAAGTTCGCAGCAGAGTAGATCTTCCTTCCGCGAGAAGAGTTCCATCCTTTGCCTTCAGGGTCGCTTTAGCCCTTAGCCATCTTTTTCTGATTTCGACAATTTCCCCATAGACCTCGAGGGGTTCAAGGATAGGGGCAGGTTTTTTGAATTTGATCTCGAGGGAGGCTGTAACTGCATCGTAGCCTAACTCATAAGAGAGTTTGGCCATGGCCTCGTCTAATAAGGTAGCAATGATTCCACCATGAACCAATCCATCCCAACCCTGAAACGAAGGAGGGGAGATGAAAGTCGTCTTTAGGGTCTTTCGCTCTGGGTCAATGTCAAAATGAAGTTTCAGCCCATCAGGATTCTTCTTGCCACATACAAAGCAGTTTCCATTCGATTCGAATCTCATCGATTTCTCCTCCATTTTTATCTTAAATAATATTCCCACCTGAAGCAAGATTCAGAAAACTTCAGGACTCCCTCGCTCAGAAATTCGGCTACCGCGTTCTATGGGTTTCGGAAAACCTCCTGTCGGGCTTAAATTTATTCTCCATCCTTCGGTGATGGATTTCAAACTTCAAACCTTTTAGGGAAAGGAGAGGGAGTCAATCTCCCCTTCCTGAAATGGCTCACGAGTTGACTTATTGTTGTGAGGTATCATATAGTTTTTTTAGGAGGGATTGTCAACGAATGGAAAGGAATGGACGTTACCTCGAGGTGGCTGTGGAGGCAGCCAGAGAAGCCGGAAGGATTCAGAAACGTTATTTTGGTTCCTCTTACAAGGTCGAATATAAAGGGGAGATTAACCCTGTGACAGAAGTCGATCGTCTTTGTGAGCGGGCTATTTCAGAGATCCTTCTACATGCCTTTCCAGACCATGACCTTCTCACTGAAGAGAGTCCCTTCAAAAAGAAGGGGTCTCCTTATCGATGGATCGTTGACCCTATGGATGGGACGACAAACTACCTTCATGGATACCCCTGCTTCTGTGTCTCCATTGCCTTGGAGATAGAAAAGGAGGTGATTTTGGGAGTCGTCTATAATCCCATCCTCGATGAGCTCTTTATATCAGAGAAAGGGGAGGGTGCCTATTTCAACGGAAAAAAAATTTTTGTTTCTCAAGAAAAGGATCTGTCTCGAAGCCTCCTATCAACAGGATTTCCTTACGATGTCCATGAACATGCAGATTTTTACCTGAAGTACTTCCGTGAGTTTATCATCAGGAGTTTTGCGATTCGGAGGCCGGGATCAGCGGCACTCGATCTATCCTACCTTGCTGCGGGTCGATTCGATGGCTTCTGGGAATTGAAGCTTCAGCCCTGGGATGTGGCGGCGGGCGCACTTATGGTTATTGAAGCAGGAGGAAAGGTAACCGACTTCGAAGGTCATCCCTTCAGTATCTATTCCAAAGAGATCCTTGCCTCAAATGGATGGATTCACTCTCAGATGCTTCAAACGATCGAAGAGGCAGAGAGGGATTTTACAAAAATGCTCAGAAAGGAACTCCTTTGAAGAAACAAGATAGCCTTTTTGATTCGAAAGCCCGAGGAGCATTCGAACGAAAAGCCCCCTTGGCAGATCGGATGAGACCCAGGAATCTGGATGAGTTTATTGGCCAGGATCACCTTTTGGGTCAAGGGAAGATCCTTCGTCAAGCCATTGAATCCGATCAGATCCCCTCGATGATCCTTTGGGGCCCACCAGGCTCTGGGAAGACCACCCTGGCCATGATTATTGCCCAAACGACAGGGGCAAACTTTGTCTCTTTTAGTGCCGTGCTTTCAGGGGTAAAAGAGATCAAAGAGGTTCTCCAGGAAGCCAAGGAGGAATGGAGATATCGGGGTCGAAGAACCATTCTCTTTGTGGATGAAATTCACCGTTTTAATAAAGCCCAACAGGATGCCTTCCTCCCTTATGTGGAGAAGGGAACCATCATTCTTATCGGTGCTACGACTGAAAATCCTTCTTTCGAGGTCATTTCTCCCCTTCTATCTCGGACCAAAGTCTTCACCCTTCGACCCTTAGAAGAGGAGGAGATAGAAGAAATTTTAAAACGAGCCCTCCAAGATTCAGACAGGGGATTGGGAAGATTGAGAGTGGAGATAGAGCCAGAAGTTCTGAAGGGAATCGCAAGACTAGCCAATGGAGATGCAAGAATAGCTCTGAACACCCTGGAGATGGTGGTCCTTACCCAATCTCCAGACTCCACCGGCCTGAGGAGGATTCAGAGGAGAGATCTGGAAGAGGTTCTTGAGAGAAAGAGCCTTCTCTATGACAAATCCGGAGAAGAACATTACAATCTTATTTCTGCCTTCCACAAGAGTCTTAGAGGGAGTGATCCTGATGGAGCCCTCTACTGGCTAGGAAGAATGCTTGAGGCAGGGGAAGATCCTCTCTACATTGCTCGAAGGATGATTCGGTTTGCCTCTGAAGATATTGGGAATGCAGACCCTCAAGCCCTTCAGGTGGCTGTCTCAGCCATGGAGGCCTTCCATTTTATCGGGCTTCCGGAAGGGGATCTTGCCCTGGCACAGGCTACACTCTACCTTGCCACGGCACCTAAATCCAATGCCGTTTATTTGGCCTATCAGCAAGTGAAACGGGATATCCGAGAGCTTGAGAACCTTCCAGTTCCCCTTCATCTCCGAAACCCGGTCACTCCTTTGATGGAAGAGTTAGGATACGGGAGAGATTATAAGTATCCCCATGACTATCCGGATCACTTCGTAGAAGAGGAATATCTTCCAGAGAACCTGAAAGGAAGGATTTATTATCATCCCACGGATCAGGGATTTGAGAAAGAGATCAAAAAGAGATTGGAAGGGTGGAGAAAAAGAAAGGCAGAAAGAAATCGATAGGATTATCTCTTCTGTTTTACCCCTTCTCCTGTCATAGGAACAAAGATGACCGGAATGACGTCCTTCGTTTCAAATTGACCTTGCCGTTTGGTGATCTTTTTTAACTCTTGGGAGTATGTCCCAACGGGAATGACAAGCCTTCCTCCTTCCTTGAGTTGATCCAGAAGGGGTTGGGGAATATGATCGGGAGCACAGGTTACAATAATGGCATCGAAGGGAGAAGCCTCAGGCCACCCCAAATAACCATCTCCAGTTTTGACATAGATGTTTTTATAACCTAACTCTGAGAGAAGTTTTTTAGCCGAATTGGCCAGAGTTTCAATAATCTCAATGGTGTAGACCTCCTTGGCCAGTTCAGCCAAAATGGCTGCCTGATAACCTGATCCTGTTCCAACCTCCAACACCTTTTCTTCTCCTTTTAGCTCCAAAAGTTCGGTCATTAGAGCCACAATATAGGGTTGAGAGATAGTTTGCCCTTCACCGATAGGAAGAGGTTGATCATTATAGGCAGAAGATCGATACTCCTTAGGGACGAAAAGATGACGCTCCACCTTTAGCATGGCGGATAGGACTCGAGGGTCTTTAACCCCCCTGGCCTTGATTTGAGTTTCCACCATCTGTTCTCGCATGGCTTTAAAATCCCCTCTCTCACTCCTCTCAAGGCCCTTATTCCCATTTCCACAGGTGGTGAGAAGGGGAAAAAGGGCAATCAAAATTAAGGAGAATAGAAAGTTCCACCCTTTTTTCATAATCAAAACGTATCACAGTTGGTAATAGCTTGTCAATTCTTGACAATTCTTCTATGGATCTGATACCTTAAAAATAAGGGTCCAAAATGAAAGGTAAAGGGATCAAATTCCTGAGTCTCTTTCTTCTCTCCTTAATCACCTTTTCGTTCTCTTTTACTGAAGGTCAAGATCAAAGACAAATCCCTTCTTCTAAGGTTACCCTGATCGGAAGAGACTCAACCCAATGGGTCGCCAAACGGGAGGTTCCTCTTCCAGAACTCTTGGCACCAGGAATCAAGGAGGAACCTGTCATCCATGTGTTTGACCCAAGAGAAGAATCCATTGGGCCAATGAGAAAGATGAGCCCCTCCATCACCCAACCCGGTTGTGCCTATAGGAGCGGACTCACTCGAAGTGCCGTCGTAGCGGCAGAAGAAGATAGGGGATATTATGAGAGAGGAAAATATTTCTATCTTGAGAAACAGTATGAAAATGCCATTCAAAGTTTCACGAAATTGATTAAAGAGTATCCCGATAGTCCTTTGAGGGGCTTTGCTCTCTATTGGATGGGAGAGGCGAAATGGAATCAAGGAAAGGTGGAGGAGGCCTTCGCCCTCTTTCGGGAAGTGGTGGAGAATTATCCTCACCATGAGTATTTTGGTTATGCCCTCTATTCCTGTGGATGGATCCAAATGGTAAGGGGGGAATATAGAGAAGGGTTCCGATATTTCAGTCAAGGGAAGACGGTGTCAAAGGAATCCCCAATCTTTCAATCCCTTCTTTTCTGGTCTGGATTCTGTCTCCATGCCTTAGGTCGATATCCTGAATCGATTCAAGAATTAAAATTTCTCCTCAGGGAGATCCCGGAAGGGATTTGGGGACCGGAGGCAGAGTATCTAATAGGGGTCAACTATTTTCGGTTAAATCAATACAAGGAGGCAGCTCAACTCTTTCGAGATTTTCGGAAGCGATTTCCTAAACATTCACTTGCTGAGAGTGCCCGGTATGCCCTGGGGTGGAGTGAGCTCTCTCTGGGAAATTTTGTGGAGGGGAGAAGAGTCTTTGAAGAGATTCTATATGAGTTTCCGGCAAGCAGATTCTCAGATGCCATTTACTGGGGGATATTAAAGAGTTATTTGGGAGAGGGGGAGGTCGAGAAGGCGAGCCAGTATTACTTTCGGTTTCTCTCCCTGTTCCTTCCTTCCCCGTGGAAAGAGCAATGCCTTTTTGAGATCGGGCAGTACTATTTCGAAAAAAAGAACTTTCCGAATGCGGTTTCAATTTTTCGTCAGCTTCTAAAAACCTTTCCCGAAAGCGATCTTCAAGAATGGGCCTTCTTTATGATAGGGGAATCTTTCTTTAATCAGAAAGAATACCGCCATGCGATCGAGGCCTATCAGGAAGTCCTCTGGGGGAGGAAGAGGTGGTCTTTGGAAGAACAGATCCTGTTGAGGTTGGGCTACGCCCACTTCTTCTTGAAAGAATACGAAGAGGCGATTCATTATTGGGGAAGGTGGCTAAAAGAATTTTCAGAGAGTCCCGAGAGGAAAGAGATTCTTTACTGGATGGCGGAGAGCTACCTAGCCAAGGGGGAGTATCCAAAAGCCCTCGAATATCTCGATCTCCTCAAGATGGATCCGACCCTCTATGTGAAGGGATTAAATGCCCTTGGATGGTATCATTTTCAGAGACATGAATGGAAAGAGGCGAACCATTATTTTCTCAAAATCCTTTCCGAATTTCCTCAATCCCAGCCTCCCCCTTCTCTTCATCTGATGATCGCAAAATCTTTTTTGAATCAGAATCTTTTTCATCAGGCGAAAAACTATTTAAATCGCCTAATAGAACTTTCTGAAACAGATAGGGAGAGGGAAGAAGCCTTCTACCTTTTGGGAAGGATTAGCTATAAAGAAGAACGGTTTGACGAAGCCATTCACTATTTTGAAAAGGTAAAAGAAGAGTATCCGAGAGGAACCTATAGTGCAGAATCCCAATACTGGATGGGATGGGCTTTTTTTCGGAAGAAGGAATTCTTTCGAGCCATTGAGGTCTTCCAGAACCTCGTCGTTCAATTTCCTGAAACCCCCTTTGTCGCTTCATCCCATCTCAAAATAGGAGATGGGTATTACAATCTCAAAGAATATAGGAGGGCAAGGGAGGCCTACCTTCAGGTCACGAGGAAGTATCCAAGGTCCAAAGAGGCTCCCGAGGCAGAATTCGGAATCCTCCTCACCTTCTTTCAGGAGAAGCAGTACGAAGCCTTTGTAGGAAAAGCGAATCAATTTATCCACCATTATCCCAATCACCCACTGGCCCCTGAGGTCTTGATCCAATTGGGCAACTTTTATGGAGACTCTCAATCGATCGAAAAGGCGATCAAAACCTATAAGGAGGTCATTCACCGTTACCCGAAGGATGAGCGGGCAGGAGAGGCTCAATTTCGAATGGGCCTTCTTTTAAAGGAGAAGAAGAGATGGAATGAAGCCCTTGAGGAATTAGAGAAGTTTATTAAATCCTATTCCAGGCATCCCTTCCATCAGGAAGGGCATCTGGAATTGGCAGAACTCTATCTCCATCTCAAAAATTATCCAAAGGCATTGGAGCAGTTTAGTGAGGTGAAAAAGAGCCTTTCCCATTCTCTTTTAGCAAAAAGGGTCTATTTTGGGATAGGAGAGGCTTATCAATCCTTAGGGAAGACAGAAGATGCGATAAGGATTTTGAAAGAATATCTCGTGAAATTTCAACAGGATGAAGGGAAATGGGAAGCCTATTTAAGATTGGGTCTCCTCTATATGATACAAAAGAGATGGGAAGAGGCGATTTCCTCTCTGGTTTCGGCACTTCCAAGCCCCGATGAACGAGTTTCGAGCCAGGCCCAATTCAAATTGGGAGAGGTTTATCAAACCCTTGGGAATAGGGAGCAGGCTGTCCACCACTTTTCAAAGATTCTATACCTTTATCCTCACCTTTCCGAGGTGACAGAGAGGACCCTTCTTCGGTTGGGGGAAGTTTATCTTGAGGATAAAAGATTTTCAGAAGCAAAAAAGGTCTATCAGAAGCTCTTAACACAGAGTAAGAAGGAAGAGAATCGACAGTTGGCAAAGAGGATGCTTGATTTGATGAGAGAGAGGGGGATCCATTGATTGGTAAAGAGGTGAAGAGGATTCGAGGACCTCTCGTTTTAATCACTCTTATCATTTTAGCCCTAACTATTAGTGCTTTATTCTTTTCCCCTCATTTTAATCTTTCGATTCATAGAGTATGGAGAAATTTGGGAGAGCTGGGAGAAAGGATCTTCGGAATAGGAAGGCGGGGAATTCCTGTTGAGGAAAGAAGGATAAGAGAAGAAATCATCCTCAAAAAGATGGAAGAGGCCAATGCCCAGCAGGATTGGAAGAGCTTTGCTCCAGAATATCCAAGGTTAAAAAAGATGGAAGGGGTTTCTGAGGAAGAAAGGGTGCGGAGCTTTAGAAATACCCCTGAATATAAAGAGATTGAAAAGGAATGGGAGAGGTATGTGAGAAAGAAGGAGGAATCGCTGCTTCCTGAAGGTCCTCTTCCCTCCATGAAAGAGGGGATCAATGAATTATTATTAAAAGATAAAGGGGAGGAGAAGATTATTGAGAGACTTCTGACCAAGAAGGAGAAGGTTTCGTCGGAGCCTCCATTAGAAGAGAACCTTCGATTGGGGATCAAAGGCCCTCTGGTTTCAAGAAGGATTCTGGTTAGACCTCCACCCCCTTCGGTGGATGTAAAATTAGAAGGTGAAGTAGAAGCGACCCTCTGGGTTCGACCAGATGGAACAGTGGATCGGGTCATC
>JBBIMX010000014.1:0-36354 GCA_037444165.1 Deltaproteobacteria bacterium
AGCCACACCCCTGGATTTCAGAATCATGTTTCACACAGGAATCGTTATATTGATGGCACATTTTTATATATTTATATGTTTAAAACATATATATGATAATTTCAAAATTATGTCAAATCAAAAATATTAGGTATCTTAGACCGAAAAAAGTTCAGCGTGACAGGAATGGCGATTCCCTCGATTAGGGCACAATATCAATGGGGGAGAGGAAGGTGTAAAATGTTAAATGAAAATTTAGGATTTTAGTGTAAGAATCTAATGAAATCTTTTAAAAATTTAGTTAAATTATTAATATTAAGAATAGAGAAGGAACCATGATAAAATATAAAAAAAGAATCATCCTCCTTTTCCTCAATATTTTTACATTTTCTTTTCTTCTTAGTACGGCTTCCTCGGTTTTCTCTAAACCCATTATCCCTTTTGGCTTTTGTCCAAAATATAACCCCAGAATTATGTATCAACTCTATCAACCTTTCATCAATTACCTCAATGAAGTAACTCCTTATCAATTTGAAATAATATTATCAAGGGTTTATCAAGATATCATCGATCGAATTGGAAAGGGCGAAATCTCCATTGCCTCGTGTGGGCCAGTCTCTTATATCAAGGCGAAGGAGAGATATAGAGTCACCCCAATTCTTCGTGCCTTGAGCAGAGATGGGAAACCCTATTATCGTGGGATTATTATTGTTCGTCAAGAGAGTCCCATTCAAAAGATCACCGACCTGAAAGGAACGCGGTTTGCTTTTGGTCAAGCCTGGTCAACTGCTGGACATATCCTCCCTGAATATTATCTGTTAAAAGCCAATATCCGATTAAAAGATTTAAAAGCCTATGATTTTCTCAGACATCATGATTCTGTGGTGAGCGCTGTGCTTAAGGGTCAATTTGATGCCGGGGCTGTAAAGGACATCATCGCTTATAAATATCAAAACCAAGGCCTTCGATTCATTTTCTTAACAGAACCAATCCCTACGGTCCCAATCATTGTCAGGCAGGATGCACCAAAAGAAATGGTCCAATCCGTTAAAACCTCTCTTCTCCATCTTAATCCTGAGAATCCAGCGCATCGCACAAAAATGGCCCAATGGGATGAAGAATTTAAATATGGATTTACAGAGGCGTCAGATTCTGATTACGATTCTATTCGTCACATTCTCCGAACCGTTGAGAAAGAACACGGAGCAAAGGGGCCTATTCGGGAATGAAATTCATAAATCCAGTTCGAACCCTACAAGGAAAGTTTACTCTTTATCTTTCGATCCTCATAATAGGGATGATCTCGATCCTTTCGTTCTCGAATATCTCGAGGGAAATAAAACTCCTCCGAGAAGCTATTGTCAAGGAAGGAAAGGCCCTTGTGGAATCCTTGGCCATCTCTTGTACCAATACCATGCTTTATGAAGAGATTGGCTTGGTTGAAGAAGGAGGACTTCTTGATAATTACATTTCTGACTTGATTCAGAGGAAAGACCTTAAAGTCCTCTATGCCATGATTATCGATCCGAATGGGAAGGTTGTAGCTCATAACTCCATGATTGAACTTGGAAGTACCTATCATGATGAACGAACCAGGCGAGTGCTGACTTCATCGAATACCCTGATCCAATACCCTTCTGAAGATGTACTTGAAATTTCCACTCCTCTATCAATCTCCACCAAGAGGTGGGGAACTTTAAGGGTTGGAATCTCTCTGGAGGGGTTGAAAAAAGAAGTCTCATCCCTTATATGGAAATATGTTCTTTATACTGCGCTCTTTATTGCGTTTTCTATCATTTTTATTGCCTTCCTTTTTAGGTTAATCACAAAGCCCTTAAAATCTCTCGCCTTAGAGATGGACCAAACCAAATTGGGAGCAGAGTCTTCTCCTCCTCCAATCCCCGGGGAAGATGAAATCGGTATTCTCCGAAAAAGTTTCTATCGGTTGCTTCAGAGAATTAAGGAGGACGAGAAGGAAAAAGAAAGAACCCAACGGAACCTAATTCTCACAGAAAAAATGGCCGCTATAGGAAAACTGACTTCCGGAGTAGCCCATGAAATTAATAATCCACTTGGAGGCCTTCTCAACTGTATCTATCACTTTAAACGAGGAGAGCTCTCTCCAGAGAGACAGAAAGAATATTTACAATTGATGGAGGATGGAATTAAACGAATTCAAAAAACCGTTACCAACCTTCTGGATTATGCCCATACCCCTCATCTTGAACGGACCTCCGTCAATCTGAACTCCTTAATTGACAAATCCCTCTCCCTTTTAGATTATGAAATTAGGGAACATAGGATTGAGGTGATTAAAGCGATCCCTGAAACCCTTCCGATGTTGGAGGTGGATAAAAATCAGATGTCCCAAGTTTTTGTTAATCTCTTTCTTAATTCTATTCAAGCCATGAAAGATGGAGGGATTCTAAGAATAGGCGCAAAGAGCTCTAATGGACAACTGATCATCACCATTTCTGATACCGGGAAGGGAATCTCAGAAGAGATTCTCCCAAAGGTGTTCGATCCTTTCTTTACGACTAAAGGAGCGGAAAAGGGGACAGGGTTGGGGCTCTGGATTACTCAAGGTATTATTGAGCGACATGGAGGAATGATTCAACTCTCAAGTCAAGAAGGAAGGGGAACCACTGTCGAAATTCGATTTCCTATTGATACTCCATAAGAGAGGATAAGACCATGGATGGACGATTAAAAGTTATGGTGATCGATGACGAACCGTTAATGAGGATAACCATTCAGGATGCCCTTGAAGCGGAGGGATATGAGGTTAGCATCGCAGAGACGGGCCAAAAAGGATTGTCCCTTTTTCGCAAGAATACGGCCGATATCCTTATTACGGATTTGAAACTTCCTGACATGGATGGCCTTCACCTCTTAAAGGAAGTCAAGCGGATGAATCCCGAAACCCAAGTGATTATGATCACCGCTTATGGCTCCATTGATTCTGCTGTCACAGCCATGAAGGAAGGGGCCAGCGACTATCTGACCAAACCCTTCTCAATGGACGAACTCCTGCTCATTCTTAAAAGACTCCTCCGAATAAAACAATTGGAGGTGGAAAATATTCGTCTAAAGGAGAAAGTAGAGGAACGCTTTGGTTTAGAAGGACTGATTGGGAAAAGCCCCCAGATGCAGAAGATTTATGACTTGATCGAAACCGTTTCTCAAACAGATACAACCGTCCTGATTCAGGGAGAGAGTGGAACAGGAAAAGAGATGGTGGCCAATGCCATTCATATTAAAAGTTTAAGAAAGAATGGACCTTTTATTAAAGTCAATTGCTCCGCCCTTCCTGAGACCCTTCTTGAGAGTGAACTTTTTGGCCATGAGAAAGGAGCCTTTACGGGAGCGATGAGGCAGAGAAAAGGAAGATTTGAATTGGCTCACGAAGGAACTCTCTTCCTCGATGAGATAGGAGAGGTCTCTCCTGTCGTTCAAGTCAAGCTCCTCCGAGTGCTTCAGGAAAGACAATTTGAGAGAGTGGGTGGAAGTGAAACAATTTCGGTGGATGTCCGTCTCATCTGTGCCACCCAGAAAGATCTCAAAGAAGAGATAAAAAAAGGGACTTTTCGTGAAGATCTCTACTATCGTCTCAATGTCGTCCCTATCTTTATTCCCCCCTTGAGAGAAAGGCGCGAAGATATCCTCCTTCTGGCTGAACACTTTATGAATAAATATTCAAAAAAAATGGGGAAAGAGATCTACGGAATCTCAGAGGAGGCCAAAAATCTTCTTCTCAAATATCCTTTTCCTGGAAATATCAGAGAACTTGAGAATATGATAGAAAGGGCGATTGCCCTCATGAAAGGGAAGCATATCCAGCCCGAAGATCTTCCAGAAGAACTCTGGGGCCAACGAGTCTTAATCCAAGAACTCTGTAAAAAAATTCAGGATCCCAAGCCCCTTTCGCAGGCGGTCAACCTCTTTGAAAAAGAATATATCCAAAAGGTTCTTGAAAGGACAAAAGGGAAAAAGGGCCAAGCCGCTGAGATTTTAGGGATTTCAAGGAAAACCCTCTGGGAAAAAATCAAAGACTTGGAGATTGAAATTTAAAATGAAGAACCGAAGACTTTATAAAATGGTTCTGGTCACTTCCCTCTTTCTCTCCTCATGGGTTTCTCAAGTTTCCTCTCAAACCCCTTCCTCCCCTCTTCAAGGGAAATCCCTTCCCATTTTTAAGCTTCCCACCCCTCAGAGAATGGAGGAGAAAGAATATCTGGGGCTCTCTCAAAAAGATTCCTTCTCAGTTTCAGAAATTGAAGCAGAAGTGCTCATTATCGAAATCTTCAGCTTTTATTGTCCCTTTTGTCAGGCCATCGCCCCTGAGGTCAATACGCTTTATCAGATCATTAACCAGTTCCCGCCCTACTATCAAAGAATTAAAATCATTGGGATAGGAGCTGGAAATACCCTCCAGGAGGTAGAGAACTTTAAACGAACTCATCAAATTCCTTTCCCCCTCTTTCCAGATGAAGACTTCACTATCCATAAACGCCTCGGAGAAGTAAGAACTCCTTATTTTTTTGTTGCAAAGAAGAGGGGAAATCGTACTTTTCAGATTCTTTTGGCCCATTCTGGGGATTTTGGTGTGGCAGAACAATTTTTCCAAAAAATCTTAAATGTCACAAAAATAAGCATCCGGAACTAATTATGGATAATCTTACTAATAGGAAAACAACCCGGGAAAGGGGCAAAAAAGTGGGAGTGTTTGCCTGCCCCTCCTGCAATCACGATGTGTAACTCCTCGGGTCTCAACGTGATTGGAATGGGTGTATTGGGGGATACGGGCCCAAATCTTTTGATCAACAAATCTATATTAGGACAACCCTTTGGCCACGCAGAGAAAGGAATTCTTGCTTTTTCCCAGAAGGCGTCTCTAAATTGCTCTTTGCTCCATCCCGCTCCTGCGATTAATTGAGCATGTTCAGGTCCAAGAGCAATGATATGGGGTTGATCCATCTGACTAATCCAGCAGGGGCCACCAATACTAAGGAGGGGTGTCACTAAATAGGACCACCAATTAAGATGCTCTTCAGGACTCATGCTCCAGTGGTCAATATTATCTACCGGAGGATAAATGCCCATCACTGTCACTACATTGTCTTCTTTTTTGAATCCTCTATCCACATGATAGGGTTTCCACCCTTTGGGGAGGGCTAATTGGTTTTCACCAAAGACCCATGCTACAAAATCTCCTGGCCCCCCAAGGAGAGATTTATCAGGCGAGGGAGGTCTTGATCCACCTACCACCTCTCCGATTAAATTAATAGCATAACCAATAGAAGCATTTACATGATGACCTGATCCTGCAGCCCCTTGGCGAGATGCAATCCCAAGTTCATAGATAATAGGACCATTGATAAGGACCAGGATTGAACTGGTTGCGGTCGTTGTTTGGATTCCTCGCCAATTGGCTCTTGGGTCAAGAAGTCCTTCCAGAATTGCAATCAATAAGGGCATATATTCAGGCTTACATCCAGCCATAGCGGCATGGATGGCAACCAACTCAATGGTTAAGGCCCCCATTCTCGGTGGAACCATTCCCAATAGTTCATTTGGTTTCCTTTTTGTCCCTTTTAACATTCTCTCCACACGTTCCTGTGTCGGAGGAAGAACAGGAAGCCCAAGGGAGAATCCTTTATCCATAAGGTATCGATTGAACTCCTCAATTGTTCCTTCAAAGGTCATTTTTGGGGCTGGATAAATAGGTTTCGGAGTGGGCCATTTCGCTTCGGGTTTCCATTCAGTGGCTTCTTTTAAAATTAAAGGAAACGCTCTCTCGGCCTTCTCTCTTATCTCCTTTAATGGAATCATCCCCATTGGGTGAGGAATCACAACAAAACTCATATCCGAAGCCCCCTTACCTATGGCTGTATCCTTTGCCAATGAAACAAATTCTGAGCTCGAAATTGTCACTGTAGGAATTCCCATTTTTTCAAGGTTGAGCTGGTCAACGACCAGCCATGAAGTACAAGCCCCTCAGTCAGACTGAGCCGCAATCACAATATCAGGTTTAAACTTGGCTATAGCTCTGGCAAACTCTTCACTTCTCTCCTGACTTCCTGTTATGGGATCAACAGTTTCAGGAGCTACCTCCCAAGACTTGATGATTTTTATCTCCTTCACTTTCTCCTTCAGCAGTTCCCCGACTCTTTCGAGGAATTTATCTCCGTTATGTTTTCCATTCCATCGAAGAATAACCGTCTTCCCCTCTAAGGTCGAAGGATGAGGATTGAGTTTTATTGGTTCAACTTTTATCGTACCTTCTGGATTTAGAAAGACCCATTTTAGTTTTAACTCCTTTCCTGAAGAGAAAAAGGTGATTCCAAAAATCAAAAAAATAACGAAAAATACAATCAATAGTTTGCTGTTATGTTTTTCCATCTCTATTCTCCTTTTTGTTTCACATAAGTAACAAAAGTTACAATGACGTAATAATTTAAAAATATTAATTAAATTCAATAGTTAAGTTTGAGAAAACTAAAAAGGTCACAAAAAAGTAATGATATTTTATATAATGATTTTTCAAAAAATTAATAATTAATTGAAATTCTTGAGATTTTTAAAAGTGATTTTGGAATACATATTGCAATTTATATTCCGATTGGGGGATGACAGAAGATAATTTTTGAAGATGTTTCTTAGCTCACCTTCCTTTCATCTTCAAAAAGATGATCGCTGTCAACCCTGAGGGGGGGCTCTCAGGAGCCTCCCCTTCATTTCGATATTTTTTTAAAATTTTTAAGGAGGTGGATATGGCTGTTTCAAGAAGAGAGTTTATAAAGTTGAGTGGGGCTGGCGCCATTGCCATGCTCTTCGGAGAAAAGTTTCGAGCTTTCGAGATTTTAGCCCAAGAAAAAACCCTCGATACCAAAATTGTTCATACAGTGTGCCAGGTCTGTAGCGGTGGATGTGCTGTAAAGGCTTTTATTAAAGATGGTCGGGTAGTGGAATTGAGGGGAAACCCTGACGATCAGATTAGTCGGGGAATTCTCTGCGTGAAAGGAATTTCAGGAATTCAGTGGCTCTATGACCCCGACCGCCTCAAATTCCCCATGAAGCGGACCAATCCAGAAAAGGGAATTGGTGTGGATCCCCAATTTGTGAGAATCTCATGGGACGAGGCTTATGGGATTATTGCCCAGAAATTAAATGAGTATAAAGAAAAGTTTGGGCCTGAATCTATCGCCTTTATCATGAGACCTAATCCTTTTTCTCAACGTCTTGCCAAGGCGATAGGAACCCCAAACTATATCTCCCATCACAATACCTGTTATACAACCCACGAAGTGGTTTGGATGACTACGGTCACCGGGAAAGGAAGACCCTGGACAACAGATTATGCGAATGCCAAATATATTCTCTCTTTTGGGTGGGATATGCCTGGGAAGGCTAAAAATATGCAGACCCAGCATTTTCTTGCAGCCCTGGATAAAGGGGCAAAGGTCACTGTCCTTGATCCTCGCTATACGGTCACAGCTTCAAAGGCCCATCTGTGGATTCCAATCAAACCGGGAACAGACCTCGCCTTTGCATTGGCGATGATCAATGTCATTATCAACCAGAATCTTTATGATAAAGAGTTCGTCAAAAATTATACGGTTGGATTGGAAGAGGTTAAGGAGTTTATCAAACCTTACACTCCTCAATGGGCTTCGAAGATCACCGAGGTTCCTGCGCCCACCATCGAGAAGGTAGCAAAAGAGTTTGCAACCCTTAAACCTGCAGTAATTGCCACTCATAAAAGGGATGCAGGCGGACCCAATTACGCCAATTCCTGGCGTCTCTCTCATGCTCAGGTAATTCTTATGGCCCTTGTGGGAAGTATTGATCGCCTTGGAGGACCAATCATTGAAAGAATGCCACAATTTCCATCTCTCGACTCGGTCTATCCACCTCCACCTTATCCGAAACCCAAAGCTTCGAGGATTGACGGGATGGATCGGTTTCCCCTTCTTCTTAAAACAGGGAAAGGCTCCTTTAGCACATTTACAAATGCTGTTTTGGAAGGAAAACCCTACCCCATTAAGGCTGTCATTGTAAGAAAACACAATATTTTTGCTTTTCCAGATGCCCCCAAGATGGTTGAGGCAATAAAGAAGGTTGAATTCATTGTCGCGATGGATATTCATCCTTCTGAGATGATTCAAATGGCAGATATTGTCCTTCCGGATCATCATTATCTTGAAGGAAGTGCCATTGTAGGTCGTCAGTACTTTGGCCTTTATCCTCAAATTGCAATTCAACAACCTGTTATTAAACCCCTCTATGATACAAAAGGATTTAGAAATATTATGATTGATATTGGGAAGGCCATGGGTCTCGGAGATTACTTTAAAGATGTGACTCCAGGGGGTTACGATGAGGCCTGTTTGAAGGCCAATGGATATTCTATGGTAGAATTAAAGAATTCGCCAAATGGTCTCTTAGGAGATCCCAAACCCTTTGTTCCTAAAACAGAATTTGGAACCCCTTCTAAGAAGATTGAACTCTATGCCTCCGAATTAAAGAAATACGGTTATGATCCTCTTCCTTCATGGAAAGAGAAGGCCATAAAACCCACTAAGGAATATCCATTCTATTTTGTTACTACCCGCCCACCCGTGTTCATTCACTCCACCCTTCAAAACCTCCAGTATAATATTGAGGTTTATCCAGAGAACCAATGCTACATTAATACAGAAACGGCTAAAAAACTCGGGGTGAAAAGTGGAGATTATGTGATCGTTGAATCGCCTATTAATAAGATTAAAGTGAAAGCAAAGGTAACCGAAGGGATTAGACCCGATACGGTCTGTGTGGACCATGGATTTGGGCATTGGAGTAAAGGAATGACGAAGGCTTATGGAAAAGGTTCAAATGAAGGAGATCTCATTCCTGCCCGTGATCTTCAGGAGATGCTCGAACAACAAGATCCCTCCATGTCTTGTAATATGAACGACCTTTGCGTGAAAGTCTATAAGGCATAGAGAATTGGGATGAATCGTTCGATGGCAAGAAGTTCGATCTATAATATTCTTTCCCTCTGCTACACCTACCCTGATGAAAGGGTGGGGTCCTGGATCATCAAGGGAGAATGGATTGAAGAGCTCAGGCATGCCCTTTCCCTTTTAACCGAAGAAGATTATGAGAACTTCCTTCTCCCATTCAAGGATTTTCTTTCCGGAGAAAGAGGGGAGGTGTTACTCGATCTGGCCAGGGAATATACTCGACTTTTCATCAATGCCTTTCCTCATGTAGTTGCACCTCCCTATGGCTCGGTCTATATGGAGAAGGATGGACGGCTCTTCGGGCAAACGACCTCTGAGATTCTTCAATTCTATCATCAAAATGGATTTACCCTTAAGGAAGATCTTAAGGACCTTCCAGACCACATCTCTCATGAACTTGAATTTTTAGCAATCCTCACCTCCAAAGAGGCAGAGGCCTCAGGGAGTGATCGAGTTCGATTTGAGGAGATTCAGATCGAGTTCTTTTCCCGTTTTATTCTCCCCTGGATCTATTCCTTTTGTCAGAGAATTATGAGTGAAAGCCGATCTCCTTTTTACGGGTCTCTTGCCCAATTGACCCGTGAATTTATAAATCTTGAAAAGAATTATTTAGGAATTCCTGAAGACCAGAATTCCAAAAAAATGATTGAAGCCGAAATTCAAGGAGGTTAAAGATGGCAAAACGGTATGTAATGATTATTGATCTCAGACGTTGTGTTGGATGTAATGCCTGTACGATTGCCTGCAAGCAGGCGTGGCCAGATAAGATTCCGCCTGGCGAGTTTCGAACAAGAATTAAAGAGATCGAGAGTGGGAAGTATCCCCATGTGGCTATGGTCTACCGAAGGACGGCCTGTATGCATTGTGCGGATGCCCCTTGCGTGAAGGCCTGCCCGGTGGAACCTGTAAAGGCCTCCCGAAAGACCCCTGAGGGAATCACGATTGTAGATGACAAACTTTGTATTCAATGCGGAGCTTGTGTGGAGGCCTGTCCTTATAAAGTTCGTTATCTCAATACAGAAAACAAAGTCAATGATAAGGCGGATTCCTGTAACTTCTGTTACCCGAGGATTCAGAAAGGAGAAAAACCGGCCTGTACGGTAAACTGCGTAGGGAATGTCTTTACCTTCGGAGATCTCAATGATCCTGAGGTAAAGAAGAAATTGAAGATGGCTAAACCCCTTAAGCCTGAATTCAAGACAAAACCTTCTGTCTATTATATTCCCTTCAGAAATCGGAAGTGGGATACAATTTAAATCCTTCATCCATTCAGGGCGGTTTTAAAAGGCCGCCCTGAATATCTTGATCCTTTCCTTTCACCTATTCCCTGCTCCTCCCGTAGCCAAATCCTCTGATTTATGGTAAATTATATAAAAAAGTTAAAGGAGTGGAATGAAGATCCTTTTAATCCAACCTCGAAGTGAGGCGATCGGATTTACTCATTTAATTCTCTGTGAACCCCTGGGTTTGGAAATGGTGGGAGGAGCGCTCCATGGGCATAAGGTAAAAATACTTGATCTCCGCTTTCCAAACAATCTCCCCTCCATTTTATCCACATTCAAACCAGAGCTTTGCGGGATCAGTTGTACCTATACCATCGACTATTCTTCGACCATCCGGCTTGCCCAAACCATTAAACACTTCCTCCCCTACTCCTTCATTGTGGTGGGGGGACATCATGCCTCTTTAAATTATCAAGACTTCGCCTCCCATAAAGAGATCGATGCGGTCATCATTGGAGAGGGAGAACAAACCCTAAGAGAACTTGTGAATAGCCTCGAAATGAATGGGGATTTAAGCCAAATTCCAGGATTAGCCTTAAATCAAAACGGAAACCAATTTCTTACCCCTCCCCGAACCTTCCAAAAAAATCTTGACGATCTTCCCCTCCCCCTAAGAGAAGGGATGGGAAGAAATCTTTATCATCTTGGATTTCAGAGACCTACGGCACTCATGGAAACCTCTCGAGGATGTCCCTACCAATGCACGTTTTGTGGGGTATGGCAGTTTTATCAGAAAACTTATCGGCGAAAGAGCGCGGAGAGGGTGATTGAAGAACTTAAGGGGATCAAAGAACCCTTTATCCTCTTCACCGATGATAATTTTCTGATGGATGTGAAGCGAGCCGAAAAAATAGCCCGGTTGATTAAAACCCAAAAGATAAAAAAAACTTATACCTTCCAGGCCCGGAGTGACACCATTGCGGAATATCCAGAGATCATAAAACTCTGGAAAGAGGTTGGGTTAAGAAATGTCTTCATTGGTTTTGAAAAAGTCAAAGACGAAGAACTGAAGACCCTTCACAAGAATAACCTGGTCGAAAATAACGATAAGGCATTACAAATCCTACAGGCTCTCGGGATTGAAGTGTGGGCTTCTTTTATTATTGATCCGGAATACGACCATAAGGACTTTAAAAGTCTGAAAGATTATCTCCTCCATCGTAAGATTAAGACTCCTACCTTCTCTGTCCTCACCCCTCTTCCAGGAACGGCCTTATTCTATCAACTCAAGGAGAAGTTAATTTCCAAGGATTTCAACCTATTTGACATCGCCCATGCCGTGTTACCTACCAAACTTCCTCTTCAGGAATTCTACAAGGAATTCTGTTCCCTCTATCGGCTTCCTTATTCGAAGTATCAACTCATCCTGGAGGGTTTTTCGGCATGGTTTTCCCATGGATTTCCACTCTCTCATCTTTTGGGAATGCTTCGTTCGGCAAAACGATTGTCCGATCCTCGGTATTTTCTTAAGGCTCATGGAGGGAGGGCTCGTATTGATTTTTAGATTGAGATGAGGAATAAATATTAACGTCATTGGATCCAAACCACTTCTGTCTTCTGGAGGTTGAATGAAAGCAAAAATAGTAATTCCAATTGGTGGGGCTCTTCTATTAGCCGGATTGGCCATCTTCTATTTTTTATTCCTCAATCATCCAAGCCGTCAAGTGTTAGCTCATATCAATGAGGAGAAGCTTACGGTGGAAGAGTTCAACCGGGAACTCGATAAGATAGACTCTCCTCTCAAAGAGATGTTGAAAGAGGAACCCCAGCCCTTTCTCGAAACCCTGATCCTCAAGAAACTTCTACTTCAAGAGGCAAAAAAAGAGGGGCTCTTCTCTCCGATCATGACTTATAAGGATACGGCTAAAGATTCAAAATCACCCGAAGAGAAATTAATCGAAGAACTCATCAAAAAGAAGTTTCCTCAGCCTCCTACCGTGACCAAAGAAGAGGTAAAAAGTTTCTATAATCAATTCAAGAGTCAATTGGAAGGAAAATCTTACGAAGAAGTCTCAGGAGAGATCGAAGAGATTCTCCGTGATGGGAAACGGCAGAGCGAAATGAGACAATTCATTGCCGAACTTCGAAGGAAAGCCAAGGTCGAGGTGGATCAAATCCTGCTAAAAAAAATTTCCTCAAAACCCCCTGAGTCAAATTCAGAGGACGACTTTAAGAGAGCCCTCGCAGGGGGAAAACCCTTTGTGACGGATTTTGGAGCCAACAACTGTCTTCCCTGTCGCCAGATGAGACCTATTCTTAAAGAGATCGGGAAAGAGGTGGCCGGAAAGGCGGAGGTCCTGGTCATTGATGTCTATAAATACCCTCATCTTGCCCGAGAGTATAAAATCCAGCTCATCCCCACCCTGGTCTTTTTTGATGCCAAAGGGAAAGAGGTCTTTCGACAGGTAGGAATGATGGAAAAGGAAAAGATCCTCTCCAAACTGAAAGAGATCGGGATGGGAACATAAAAGAAGGCGGGATCATTCAGGCGGCTCGATCATAAGACTCCATCGTCTCTAAACCTTTTCTCTCGTGTTGGGTGAGTTCCAGATAGAATCCCACCCACTCGATCGCCCTTTTCAGTGCTTCATTAATAGGATATTGTTTTTTCCCATGTTCAGGGTAGATCAAAGCGACTCTCTTCGCGTAATGGGAGTGAATAGGGATCTCCAATCCCCTTTGAATCCTCGAGTCAACCTCATTGATGATTTCCGGTCTTACTTTTCTAAGAACAGAACATAAAACAGGGATAGGCTGACCATACTTATTCTCCATCGCCGAGAACCCAAATACCCGGCAGATGAGAGGCCTCCAGGGATATATAGAACAACACGCCTCTTCTTCCTTTGAAGGATTTTTTTTATAAAACACACAGGGCCCCTGTGGATCCATCCTTTCCATCTTTTTTAAATATAATTCGGCCTCCCCTGTCTCCCATAATCGAAGGCTCAAAGGAATCCATTCTATCACCGAAACTTCAATCCTATCTGCCGGAATCGAACAACACTCCCCACATCCCTTGATACAATCGAGACCTATCTCCTTCTTGAACTTCTCTATTTTTGAGTCGAGTTCTTGATAAAGCTCTAAAAGAGGATGGATTTCCAAAAAGAAAGGAGGCCTCTCTTTCATCAATCCTCCCTCCATAGGGCTCGGATCTCTAATTTAATATTTTAAGGGGGATAATAAGGGATTTCAATTTCTGGTCACTTCCCATGATCGTTTCTTCACCCACAAACCATCAAAATCACCCTCCCCTTAATCCTTCCCCCCGGGAGAGAGAAAGGGTGAAGAGAATGCTTCAAAGTAAAATAAATAATATAAAATGGTTTTGTTTTGGGTTATAATAAATAAAAGATGGTGATAGGACAGAAGAAAAAGGCATTGATTCATATTGCCAAAGAGCATCTCCGTTTGAGTGAGGAAACCTATCGGCAGATCCTCCAGGGAGTTGCCGGGGTGGAGAGTTCCACCCAATTGACCCGGGAAGGCTTTATAAAAGTGATGAAACGATTTCAGGAGATGGGTTTTAAAGGGCTTCTCCCGGATCCCTATCACCCTGTCCCAAAAGGACGGCTTATTCCTTTAGAAAGCCCTCTCGGGGAGGAGGCCATCACCGAGAGCCAGAGGGGGTTTATCTCCTTCCTCCTTGAGGAGCTGGGATGGGATGAGAGTCGCTTCCAGGGTTTTTGTCTCAGAATTATTAAACGACCTGATCCACTGACGAAACGAGACGGTCAGAAGATCATCATTGGTTTAATGGCCATATTGAGAAGAAGGGCATTAAACGAAAAAAGGAGAAAGAGATGAAAAAATATTTCATGATTGGAATAGGTGGGATATTCCTTTTCTCCCTATTATGGATTCCTTTAAAAAAAGAGACCCTTGCTTCTTATATAGAGATGGAGGTCAAGGGAATCAGGATGGATGCCATGGGACAGAGCCCGGTCGTCATTCTGGCGGACAAGGAAGGAAAGAAAGCCCTCCCCATCTGGATAGGTTTTCCTGAAGCAAATGCCATTGAGAGGGAGTTAAACCAGATCTCCGCGCCGAGGCCGATGACCCATGATTTACTGTACTCCATCCTTCAGCATGCTCAAATTAAGATCAAGGAGGTTAAGATCATCCAGTTAAAAAACCATACTTATTATGCCACCCTCTTTCTTATTTCGAATAAAGACCAACTGGAAGTGGACGCTCGACCGAGTGATGCAATCATCCTCGCCCTCAAGGCAAAGGTACCCATTTTAATCTCGACCAAGATCTTAGAAGAACAGGGAATTGCTCTTGAAAGAAAAGGGTTCTTTAGCGAAAGATCGGGAATCCGGATTCAAGAACTTACCTCTGAACTGGCTTCCCACTTCAATTTCAAAGGGGAAAAAGGAGTTCTGGTCTCTGAAGTCATCCCTGGAAGCCCCTCCGAAGCTTCTGGAATGAAAGCAGGGGATATTATTGTTAAGATAAATTCGAAGGAGGTAGGGAGTATTGAGGAATTCGAAGAGGCGATGGATACCCTTAAAGGGAAAGGGGTGGTCAACCTTCTTATTTTTAGAGACGATCAATATAAAAAAATCGACATCCGTCTTAATCCCTGAGATTCTGGGAGGGTAGATTTAATTAAGGAGTCTTTTGATAATGGGAATCTTTACGAACTGAACCCCTTCTTCTTTTAGGATGACTTCTTCGGCAGGGGTAGCTGTCCCTCGAATATTTCTCTTTTCTGCCTCTCCATAATGGATTTTAAGTGCTTCCTTGGCAAACTCGGGTCCCACATCTTCAAAATGCTTTTCCAGGTATTCCTGAATGACCTGAGAGGCTTGGTAAAGAAGGGCTTCTTCCTTTCTCCTCTCCCCGCTCCCCCGTTTGATCATAAAAGGGGAGTAAGCCCTTACTACCTGGGTATCGTTACAGACCGGACAGGAAATCATGGAGGAAGCCATCTGTTCCTCGAAAGAAGCGCTGTCTTTAAACCAGCACTCAAACAGGTGACCATTCGAGCAGATCAAATCATAGGCAATCATTTCCAGCTCCTAAAAAACAATCTAACATTAAATAGAGGGTTTTGACAAGTCCTTTTGTAACCCCTCACTGAAGGGTGGAAATAAATTTAAGCCCGACAGGAGTATTTCTCCGATACCCATCTCGGGATTATTCCCACCTCTGAATGAGGAATTCCGTCCTTTTTAAATTTGCCCACCAATCAAAAATGATGTATTATTAAATTAAACTTACTTTGGAGGAGGCTCATGAAAAAAAAGATTTTCCCTTGGATAACCTTTTTAGTTCTCACCCTCTCCTTCATCTTTACGGGGAATGGGGAGGCCCAGAAAAGATTGGATCTGATTGGTCGAGAGACCCCCTATTTTACCCTTCCATCGACAGAAGATCGAACGATCAGCTATAAAGAAGAATACTATGGGAAACATCATCTTATCATCACCTTCTTTCCAGCGGCCTTCACCCCTATTTGAACAGGAGAGATGGAGGGTCATCAGAGGAACCTCTCCCTCTATGACCGCTTCAACACCCGGGTCGTGGGTGTCAGTGTAGATGACGTGACCACCTTAAAATCCTGGGCAGCCAGCCTAGATCTGACTTTTCCCCTCCTTTCCAATGTGAGCGGTTTTTTAGGGGCTGCCTTTGGGGTCCAACCCTCCCCCGAGATCAAAGGGTTTCCTGTATTCAGTCGAAGAACCGTGATCATCGATAAGACAGGAATCATCCGTTATGTTCGGGATGGCTCACCCAAATACAAAGAGATTCTTCTTTTCCTTAAAAAGTTGAATCAACAAGGAGAATGAGATGAAAGAGAGATGCTCTATCAAACTATTTTGTCTATCCCTTCTCTTCTTCCTCCTGGCTGGATGTGCGACTCCTGGATCGAATCCTAAACCCTATCGGGTGACGTCCCAGGGGACGGTGGTCTATGGAGAGGAGTATGAATTTGTATCGCCTCCTGTGGGATGGAACCTCTTCTGGCCCGAGGGAGAGGAGGAGGCTGAAGAGTTTGCCTTTGGGTTCATCAGAAGGGATCCAGGCCCATTTCCTTCTCAATCGGTCTTTGCCTATGATGAAGAACCTTTTGGATTTTCAACCCAATTTGAAGAACGAGAAAAAGAATTCCTGAAGCGATTCCTCTGGAACGCTAACCTTCGGTTCGAGGTCTTAGAGAGGAAGAGAGTGACGGTTTTTGGTAGGGAGGGATTGGAAGTCCTCGTTGAGGGAAAAGATCCTATCAAAAAAGAAAAGGCAAAGGCCAAGGTGATCTTTGGAAAGCGTGGGGAAAGAATAGTGGCTTTTTACCTCACCCAATGGAGACCTCTGGATGGAACCTATGACCCTTCCGCATTTGAGGTGTTTGACCAATTTATAAAATCATTTAAATTTCTTAAAAAATCTTTTTATGAAACCCTCTGAGGGAGAACCCTCATGAAGAGAAGGATTTAAAAAAGGAGGGAGAGATGAAAGTCTCGATCCATCAATCCGTCCTGGAGATTGTTCAGGGAGATATTACTCAGCAGGATACCGAAGCGATTGGAAACGCAGCCAACTCTCGACTGGCTGGAGGCGGAGGAGTCGATGGAGCGATTCATAGGGCTGGGGGACCTGAAATTATGGCCGAGCTAAGGGCTAAATATCAAGGATGCCCTACGGGGAGTGCCGTGATCACTGGGGGTGGAAAACTTAAGGCCAAGTATGTCATTCATGCCGTGGGGCCGATCTATTCAGGATCTCCCAAAGAGGCTCAACTCCTCTCAAGCGCTTATCGAAAGAGCTTAGAACTCTGCAGTCAATACCAGATCTCCTCCATTGCCTTTCCATCCATCAGTACAGGGGCCTATGGTTATCCCGTGAAAGAGGCCTCTCGAATTGCCCTTCAGACCGTAATGGATTATTTGAAAGATCATCCTGAAGTGAAATTGGTAAGATTCGTCCTTTTTGATTCGAAAACCTTTGAGGTCTACCAGGAGTCCTTGAAAGAAATGATGGCTCAATCCTCTCAGGGATTATCCTAAAATTTTTTTTAGGGCCTCCTCCGTCTTTCTCCCTCTTGGCCCTTCTCCGGAAAGGTAGAGCATTACCCCTTTTCCATTCTTTAAAGGAATCATCTCTATCTTCCCTTCGGAGGCCATTTTACTTGTGACTCCAATGGGATCCTTGTTGAAATACCTCCGGAAGGCTTCATTGAATCCACTGAAGACGCTGTGAATTCCTCGATAAGGTTCTTTTCTTAATCTCTTGATCCCCTCGATAACGAACTCCTCTTCGGTCAAGGGATGATCTCCAGAAGAAACGATGGTTTGAATCACCTCTTCGGGGGAAGATCTCTTAGGGCCCTCTCCAGGAAGAAAAAGCATGGCTCCACCTTTAAAGGGCCTCACCTCAATCTTTCCTTCCTGGGCAAGCCTTTGAGTCACCTCCACAGGATTCTTCTGAAAATACTTTCGAAAGGCTTCATTAAATCCACTGTAGACCGTATGGATTCCTCGAAACGGTTCCCTTCTCAATTTTTTAATGGCCTGAAGAACAAACTCCTCTTCCGAAAGTCTCCTTTCTTCCTCCATTCCTCTCTCCTCCTCTTTTGAAAGGGTTAAAACCCCATTGATGATCGGTTGAATAGATTAAAAAATTCTAATCTTTCTTTAATCTTCTTTTAATCTTAGAGTGCTATGCTATAGAAAAAAGAAAAAAACCTCTTTCCTCCTCTTCAGCCTTTACCCTTTTCATCCACCAGGCCCATGGTTTGGTGGATTTTTATTTCAACTGATCGAAATCGAAATCCTCCTCAAGAATAGCCTCTTTGCACTGGGCTATGTCCAATTGTTTTTCGATCGCTTGAAGAATTTCTTTTTTCCCTCTCCCATCTCCCAAAAGAATACAGCCGACTATCCGCCCATCTTTGAACGTCAACTTTCGATAAATACAGTTTTCTGGGTCCTTCTTCACCACCCCCTCTAATTCACCCTCAGCATCCATCTGACCAGAGGTGGTGAGGTCGATTCCAACCACCTTTAGTGTATTCGAGACTACCGTCCCCTGATAAACCTCATTCCCACCAGCCATATTGATCCCTGCCATCTCCCCTTGTTTTTGAGCGGCAGGCCAGATTCCATAGCATCTTCCACGATGTTCAGCCACATCCCCTGCCGCAAAAACCCCTTCCTTCTCGGTCTCCAGTCGGTCGTTTACAATAATCCCTAATCGTGTTTTCAACCCCATCTGTTGAGCCAACTGAAGGTTCGCTCTAACCCCTGCAGAAAGAAGAATCATCTGTCCTTCAATGACCCTTCCGTCTTTGAGTCGAACTCCTTCTACTCTCTCTTCTCCAAGAATCTCTTGAGATTCTCCATTGAGGAAAAAGGTAAATCCCATGGCTTCCATCTTCTTTTGAAGAATTTTGGAACCTTCCCAATCCATCTGTTTCGGAAGAATCCGGGGGTGATGTTCAATCACGTAAACCTTGATCCCTCGTCGAAGAAGGGCGCCGCCTACTTCCAATCCCACCAGCCCACCGCCTACCAAGATCGCCTCCCGAATATCCTTTGAAAATTCTCGTATCTCTAAGGCATCTCTCATCTTTCGGAGGGTAAAAACTCCTTTCTTCTCCACTCCTTGAATGGGTGGGATGAAGGGATTTCCCCCTGTCGCCAATAGAAGAAGGTCGAAGGGATAGACTTTCCCTGAGTGACTCCTTGCTCCCCTTTTATCCAGATCAATCTCTACGATGGGTTCCTCGAGATGAAGAAGGATATTTCTTGCCTGATAGAATTCTTTCGAATGAATCGTGATCTCTCTGATGGTCACTTCCCCAGCAATGAGTTCAGGGAAACGAACTCGGTAATAGAGAGGATAGGCCTCTTCGGTAAAGAGATGAACCTCACCTTCCCTATCTCTTTCCCTTATTCGGAGAGCAGCCATGGCCCCGGCAATTCCATTTCCAACAATAAGGTATCGCTTCATCTCGATGGACCTCTGATCGATGAAATTGACTTTCCGGTCAAGCCCCCTTCATTGCCTCTCGAAGTTCCTTACTTAAAAGTTCAACGGTCCCTCTGGTCCCCCCGGCCAGTTTCATCTTCCATTCCCCTTCCGTTTCAAACCTTCTCTCCCCGATCCTTTCGGCCCATGGCCTGATGGCCTCTCGGATTCCAAAATAATCAAAAGGATCGTTCCTCAATTCTTTTGCCTTAGCCATGACATCCGGACTGACCCGAATAAAGGCACGCAGGGCTGCCCCGGTCTTAATACTGTATTTTCGCCCTGACCACGCCTGAGGGAAGAGACTTAGAATCGCCTTAAAATAGTTGAGGAAGAACCGCTTCCCCTTCTCCTGGAACTCCTTGAATCGATCCTTCCCCCCCAGTTTCTCTATATTAGTAAATAGTTCCACCATCTCGTCTGCCAATGAAGCCTGAGAAACCCTTCCCTTTCCTACTCCCAAGATCTTAATCTCTCCTCGCAGGGGAGAGCTTTCCTCTTCATTGAGTTCCCGGATGATGTCATGGGCTAAAGCCTGATAGGGATCCGCATAAAGCCTCCGCCCAGCCAATGAAATCAATAGAGAAGGATTGAGTCGAGTGTGTTTTGCGTTAATCGTCACAAAGAGCTCAACCGTCTGGCGAGGGTCCAGATTGTCAAATAGGACGGCTGGAACATCTATCTCTATCTCCTTTTCCGTTTGGGCACTTAGAGCTAATAATCGATGCTGGCCATCCAGACATCTTAGAATCCCCTGTTCTTCGGGGATCTGGAGAAGACCTAAATTTGGATTTTTCCCCGAAGGAGTAAACTGAAGCCTCTTCTCGGTGATCATGATCACCGCACCAGGGATGGCAGGAAGATTCTGAGATTCCTGGCAATCTTTGTAATATTGCACCAGTTCTTTAATCTTCTTTCGAATGACAGGCCTCTGAAAAGCGGCTTCACTTCTCCCAATCCTTTTTTCTAATATCTCCCAGTTGATCGCCGAGGGTTTGACCCTCCTTTTCTTCTTTTCCTCCTCTTTGGCAGGATAGCTCAACACCTCAAACCTGACCAGTTTCTGAAGATCGCTGGAAGTAAAAGTGGTTTGATAGAAATCAACCCCGAACTGTCTCACCTTAAGGGATGGTATCGTAATCACTTCCCTCACCTCCTTCGGATTTTATCCTCTTCATATCAAATTTTTATTAGCTTAACAAGGGGTCCTAATATATTTCGTGGTGGAAGAAAATATCGAGAAAAATAGAAAGGTTTTTTGGAGGAACTATAGCTCAATACGATTCAAGAGGGTGATCCCTGTATAATAGCAACAACAAGCGCTATCAAAAGAGTTATCAAAAACCCTTTGTTTTCCATCCTGAAAGAGGATCCTCACATAGCAGAGTCCACCAGGAAGATTGGAGGACCAGGTCTCCAGAACCACTCCACCTCCCCAGGATTTAAACTTCTTATGATAAACCCGATCTCCCACTCGCAGATAGGTCCGCTTCGTCTCATTCGAGCTCTTCTTCTTTTCTCTTCTTTTGACAGGAAGGTGATCCAAGCTCAACTCCCCTTTAAGAATAAACCAAAAATACTATAAATCTCTAAAAAAGGCAAGAATTTTTTCTCTTTTTGTATCCCCTCACTCAGATGGGGAATAAGCCCTCTTTCTCTCCCATCTTCGATGAATCCAGAGCCACTGCTCCGGATATTGGCGAACAATCGATTCAATGACGTGATTAAATAGCTGGGTATTGGCCTCCACATCCCTCCTGAAATCACCGGTTAGAATCAGTTTGAGGGGTTCTTTAATGAAAAGGTGGTGCCTTCCCTGTCTCTCCCGAACCATGAAAACAGGAATCACCGGGGCCTTGCTTCTTAAGGCCATCACAGCCAGTCCGGGAGTCGTAGGGACTTTGCGGCCGAAGAAATCAGCCCAGATTCCCTGACTCCGTTTCCCCCTCTGATCAAAGAGGACTCCCACGATCTGATTCTCAGAAAGGGCTTGAAGAACCTTCGGGGTTGCATTTTGAGGAGGGATCACGATCAGGCCTATCCTTTCGCGACTTTTTAAAATCCATTGATAGAGCCATGGGTTCCGTTTAATAGGTTTAGCGATGACCACGATAGGCCTTCCGATGACCTTTGACATCAAGGCCATCAACTCCCAGTTCCCAAAATGCCCAAGAAGAAGGAGAGCGCCTCGATTTTCATCCAATACCTTCAAGGCCCTCTCGAGCCCTTCCACCTTTACTTTTTTTTGAAACGCCTGGACATCCAGATTCGGGATCCTGAAAAATTCCATAGCCATCATCCCGAGATTCTCGAAGCTCTTTTTCGCAATATTCCGAAGCTCTTCTTTTGATTTCTCCTGACCAAAGGCGAGGTTCAGATTTTGGAAGGCTACCTTTCGATGTTCCATATCAAGATAGTACATTGCCTTTCCCAAACACCTTCCGATCCAGAGGGCCACGGCCTCGGGGAGAAGGTTGATAAGGAAACTAAGGGTTCTGAGGAGGAGATAGATGAGATAGGGAATCAAAAAACTTTCCTCGATCCTTTAAGGGGAGATTCGAACGTTTCTTCATTCTTCTTCCCGATAGGGAAGGGCCTCATCGATGAGCATTATTGGGATATCCTCCTTAATGGGGTAGACCAATCGACAGGCCTTACAGATCAATCCGTCTTCGGTTTTATTTAAAAAGATATCCCCCTTGCACTTGGGGCAGGCTAAGATGTCTAAGAGTTCTTTACTGAGTGGCATCGTTTCGTCCTCCTTCTGAACCGTTCCCCTTATCCCTTTCCTTCATTCCTGAGGATCCATTGAACAGCTTCATAGAGATCTTGGGCCACATAATGGGGTTTCTTTTCCCAACGGTTTCCGTAAAATTCCCAATCCCCTCTCCCATATCCCGTAAGGACGAGAATGGTCTTCACTCCAATCCGATGTCCAAACTCAATGTCTTTCCCTCGATCCCCAACCAAATAACTTTGAGAACAATCGATCCCCAGATCCTCGACCGCCTTTTCAATAAGACCTGGATTGGGTTTTCGACATCGACATTTCTGACGATAGGCAAGCTCACTGGCCTCGGGATGGTGGGGGCAATAATAGATCCCATCCAGATGGGCACCCTCCTTTCTCAAAAGATCTTTCATCTTCTGATGAACTAAATGAACGAGAGATTCTGGAAAGTATCCCCTGGCCACACCCGATTGGTTCGTGACGACCACGACCTTAAACCCGTTTTGGTTTAAGGTTCGGATGGCCTTCCCGACGCGAGGCAAAAGGATGAATCGGTCGAGATGATTCACATAACCCACTTCTTCATTGATCGTTCCATCCCGATCTAAAAATACGGCTTTATGACCCATTCCTTCTCCTAACCATAAGGATAGATCTTTTCATCGCCTTTCCACTGGTTCAGTTCAAAGATCTCTGGGGGAGAAAATCGTAAAAAGGAACGATGATCCACCCAATCTCCTATATTCACATAGAGACATCTCCTTCCTTCCACGGTCTCCTCCACCTTCTCAGGGAAATGGGAGTGGCCCAAGATCACGATTTCAAACCCTTCTAAGAATTTCTGATGGGCAAAGGTTCTAAATTCTAAGGGAGGATCCCCTCCCCTGTTTCTATGATACCTCCGATAACTCCTCGCACTCATCTTCTGGGCTACCCAACGGGAAACCCGGGGACCGATGAATTGGATCAATTGAAAGGTAAACCGGTTTTTCAATCCCCTTCGAAAGATCCGATATCCCAATAATTTAGGATTGGAAAGATCTCCATGGGAAAGGAATGCCCTCCTCTCTCCCAGGTTCATTTCAACCCCTTCAGGATAAACCTCCACCCTCATTCCTAACCAGTCCTCGAAAAAATAGTGAAGGGAGAAATCGTGATTCCCCTCAATATATTTGATCTGAATTCCTCGCTCATAGAGTTGGTGAAGCCCCTCCAAGACAGGAAGATAATCGGGAAAAGGAAAAGAGGATGAACCCTTAAAGCCAAAAAAGAATTCAAAAAGATCGCCCAAGATCACTAAATGGCTTATCCGTTCCTTCTGTGAATGAAGAAATCTTAAAAACTCCTCCATCTCTTCAGGCTCTCTCCCATTGAGATGGGCATCTGAAATAAAGATCCAATCCTTCTGCCCCGAGTTCAACACGGCTTCCTCATCGGCCCACACCGCAGTAGTGAAATCCTAAGCGTTTCATTTGTTGAGGGTCATAAACGTTTCTGAGATCGATAAATATGGGCGTCTTGAGCAAGGCCTTTATTCTCGGAAGATCTAATCGGCGAAATTGATTCCACTCTGTGATCAGAACCAGGGCATCTGCTCCATCGGCCACCTCATATGGATCCCTGGCATAGAGGACCTCTGGGAGAATGGCCTCCGATTCTTTCATGGCAGCCGGATCATAGGCTTTCACGCGGGCCCCCATGGCCAGTAACCTCTGGACGATTGCAATGGCTGAAGACTCCCGAATATCGCTCGTATTCGGTTTAAAGGAGAGACCCAAGACGCCAATCGTCTTCCCACGAATCTCTCCTACCATTTCTTTGATCTTCTCGACCATCCTTTCCTTCTGTTTCTCATTGGCCTCAATCACGGAGCTGAGAATCCTGAACTCGTACCCCTTCTCGTGGGCTAATTTCAAAAGGGCTCGTGTATCCTTCGGGAAACAGGACCCCCCATATCCAGGACCTGGATGGAGAAACTTCCTTCCTATCCTTCCATCCAATCCCATGGCTTTGGCAACATGATGGACATCTGCCCCCACTCGCTCACAGAGGTTGGCGACCTCGTTGATAAAGGTCACTTTGGTCGCTAAAAAGGCATTGGTTGCATATTTGATCATCTCAGCGGTCTCTAAGGTGGTGATCACGAAAGGAGTCTCAATAAGATAGAGGGCACTATAGATATCCTTCATGATGGCAATGGCCTGTTCGCTCTCGGCTCCGATGATGACCCGATCAGGTCGTAGAAAGTCTTCCACGGCCGAACCTTCTCTCAAAAATTCGGGATTGGAAACGACATCAAAGGGGATGGACTTTTTCTGATGACTTTGAATAAATCCTTTTAACCACCGAGCTGTCCCCACAGGAACGGTCGACTTCATCACCACCACTTTATAACCATCCATCCAGCGAGCAATCTCTCGAGACACCTCTTCCACATATCTCAGGTCTGCCGAACCATCCTCCTTAGGAGGAGTTCCCACAGCGATAAAGACGACAAGACTGGATTTTACCCCTTCCTCAATACTGGAAGAAAAACGGAGTCGGCCCTCTTTCATATTCTTATTGACGAGGGCTTCAAGATTGGGTTCGTAGATAGGGATCTTCCCCTGCCGAAGAAGATCAATCTTTTGAGCATCATTGTCAATACAAACCAGATTCATCCCGAACTCGGCCAGACAGGTTCCCGTAACCAATCCTACATAACCCGTCCCAATGACAGAGATGTTCATAATTCCTCCCTTCCTAAATTAGAGCATTTTCCAATCTCCAATAAAAAATCTTTTAAAGCCTCGGACCAGGGCCTGAGCCTTCGTCCTGTCTTTTTCATAAACTTTTCCATATTAAATACAGAATAGGAGGGCCGCCGGGCAGGACGGTTTAACTCCTCAGAAGAGATAGGGACGATCTGCACCCCCTGAATCCCGGCATACCTTAATATCTTCTGACCGAAGGTAAACCAGGAACAGGACCCTTCATTAGACACATGAAAGATCCCTTGAGCCTCTTTTTGAACCAGAGCGGAAATCGCCTGGGAGAGGTCTCGGGTATAAGTAGGAGAACCGATCTGATCTTCAACGATGGAGAGCACCCTTTTTTCTTCGGCCTGTTGGAGAACGGCATAGACAAAATTTTTACCATGCCTTCCAAAAAGCCACTGGGTTCGGATGATCAGTCCATCCTTCGTCAATTCCTGAATATAACGTTCCCCTCTTAACTTGGACTCTCCATAGATATTCAGGGGGTGAGGTGGATCCTCCTCAAGATAAGGTGCCCCTTTTTTGCCATCAAAGACATAATCCGTACTGAGATAGACGACCTTAGCCCCACATCGTTGAGCCCCCAGGGCGATATGTTTCATCCCTTCCGAATTCACTCCAAAGGCCTCCTTTTCATTCCGCTCACATCCATCCACATCGGTGTAGGCTGCCACATTGATGATAATCCGGGGACAAACGGCCTCGATCCGCTCGATCGTCTCTCTCTCCCTCCGAATATCCACCTCCCCGATATCCCACCCTAATATCTCATCGTTCGGGAATGAGACCCGGAGCTCAGGAAGAAGATCTCTTCCCAACATTCCCTGCGCACCGATGACGAGAATCTTCCCCATTTTAACGATTTTGATACATTCGACGATAATACTCGAGATACTCTCCGGTTTTGATCTTTTGCCACCACTCCTGATGGTCTTGATACCACCGAATGGTGAGATCAATTCCTTCTTCAAAGGAGACCTTGGGGGCCCACCCCAACTCCCTTTCGATTTTTGAAAAATCAATCGCATAGCGACGATCATGTCCGGGCCGATCCGCCACAAATCGAATTAAGGAATGGGGTTTCCCCAATCGATCCAAGATGGTTTTAGCGACAGAGAGATTGGTCTTCTCGCATCTCCCTCCAATATTGTAGATCTCCCCTTCTCTTCCTTTATGGAGCACCACATCCAACGCTCGACAGTGATCCTCCACATAAATCCAGTCTCGAACCTGCAAGCCATCTCCATAAATAGGAAGCTCCCGATCCTCCAGGGCGTTGGAAATCATCAGAGGAATGAGCTTTTCTGGAAATTGGTAGGGGCCATAATTATTGGAGCAGCGGGTGATCAGGACTGGAAGCCCATAGGTATGATGGTAGGCCCGTACCATCATATCCGCAGACGCCTTACTGGCAGAATAGGGACTATTCGGCGAAAGAGGAGTCTCCTCCCGAAAAAGTCCTGTTTCTCCTAAAGAACCATAGACCTCATCCGTAGAAATATGAAGGAATCGAATCTTTTCCTGAGGATAGACCCTCCTCAGGGTCTCCAGGAGGACAAAGGTCCCGAAGATATTCGTCCGGATAAAGGCCGAGGGATCTTCAATAGAGCGATCCACATGGGATTCCGCGGCAAAATTGACAATGGCATCCAATCCTTTTTTGACCAAGCTTTCGATCAATGGGCCATCCGCTATGTCTCCCCGAACAAAATGGTATCGAGGGGATCGAGCCAGATCGGAAAGGTTCTCTAAATTCCCGGCATAGGTCAACTTATCAACATTGATAATGGAGGCCTCAGGATAGGTCTTTAAAAAATAGTGGATGAAATTACTTCCGATAAATCCACAGCCTCCCGTGACTAATACTCTCATCGTTTACTCCTTCTTAGCCGTCCTTCCTCGACCAGTCATAGGGGACTTCTTTCCCATGAGGAGGGAGACGAAACTCATCTGGTTGAGCATAATTGTAGACTTCGGTGGGAATATTGATAATGATGGCCTCCTCTTCACTGATACACTTCCATCCGTGATAGACCCCCTTGGGTACCTGGACGAGCAAAGGATTATGAATCCCAATAAAAAATTCATTGATCTCGCCTTTGGTCGGAGAGTTCTCTCTGGGATCGTAGAGAACGAGTTTGATCATCCCTGAAATGGCAGCAATGTTGTCAGATTGGATCTTATGATAATGCCAGGCCTTCACCACCTGAGGATAGGTCGTGGTCATATAGACCTGTCCAAACTTCAAAAAGAGATCGTCATCGGAACGGAGGATCTCCATCACCCTTCCCCTCTCATCTGGGATAACCCTTAATCGCTTGGTCCGAACTCCTTGAATCATCTCTCTCCTCCTCTCTTAATCTAATCGATTTGCTCCGGTTTGGGCAACCAATTGATTGGCTCGAAGCAAGGATTCAAACGTCCCTGCATCGGTCCACCATCCTTCCAGGATATCATAGGTCATTGTCCCTTCTTCAATGTATCGATTGTTGACATCCGTAATCTCCAGTTCTCCACGATTGGAGGGCTTAAGGGTTTTGATGATATCAAAGACTTTGGCATCATAGAAATAGATCCCGATCACCGCGTATTTCGACTTTGGTGCTTTGGGCTTCTCTTCGATTCGCAGAATTCGATTCCCCTTCAACTCCGGTACACCAAATCGGTGAGGATCCGGAACCTCTTTTAAAAGAATCTTTGCTCCTTCCTTCTGTGCCTCAAAGGCCTCTGCGGCCTTTCGAATGTTTTTCTCGATGATATTATCCCCTAAGACCACACAAATCTTATCCCCATCGGCAAAGAATTCGGCCAGCCCAAGGGCCTCGGCAATTCCCCCTTCTCCCTCCTGATAGGTATAGTTAATGTGCTTAAGCCCGAACTCCTTTCCATTGCCCAAAAGTCTTAAAAATTCCCCTGCATGATTCCCTCCTGTGACAATAAGAATGTCCTCGATTCCAGCGTTGATCAAAGTTTGAATAGGATAATAGATCATCGGTTTATTATAGACTGGAAGAAGGTGTTTGTTGGTCACTTTGGTTAAAGGATAGAGGCGAGTTCCTAATCCACCAGCGAGGATGACTCCTTTCATCTTTTTACCCCCTCACCTATTTTCATCCGATGAAATCATAAATTCATATAAGAAGGCCTCTTGCCCAATGATCCGACTCCTAATAGATTGAGGTAGAGATGAAATTTAAACTCCTTTTTTTGGGTTCCATCAGGGGAACGACCTTTATCCTCCAATCCGATTCCTAAGGTCCAGCACTGGGATTGGTACTCTGCCCCATACATATTTTCCACCCGCCAATCCTCCCTCAAATTATACCTCATTGTTCCGTAAAGGGATAGAGGAGAAAAAGGCTTGATCTTCACTCCTACATTGAGTTCCTCAATGTTGGGCTGGGTATAACGATATTGAATATAAAGCCCGTCTTCCCTGCGATCTTTTAGATGGAGCAAAAAATTGAACGATTCAAAACTCCCATCATATGGGTCAAAGGCTCCATCCCATCTCGCTTGAAGGAAAGGAACAACATTCCACCAGAGTTCTCCATAGAGGTTCGAAAAATTCCTTCTCCTTCCTTTGGAATCACGACGGAAAGGGTCTCCGAGGCTGTAGGATTGAAACATTTTTATTTTTGCGTATTCAAAAGGACCTGAATAGAGTCCTTCCTGTTTTGGTTTTCCGACCAATCGCTGGGTTATTCCATAGGTGATCTGATTCACATAGGGGAGTCGATCCAGCTCATCGAATAGGGGTAAATCTTTCTGATTCGCTCGAGGACGATAATAATACCCAATTATAGGTTCAATCGTATGCATCCATTTAGAAACCTGAACATCATTGGAAAGCTTTGAGAGCTGAGAGGTCTCATAGATACGGTAAAATTCGACAGAGAGATCTATCCCCGCCTCGATCGTCTCTCTCGATTCCCAACCTTCCCTCTCGGTTGGGGAAGGATCATAAGTTTTATAAAGAGTCTCCCTTGCCCCGATACTCGGATTCAGTTTTAATCCTTGAAAGATTCTCAGTGGGAGAGAGAGCCTCGGGAATAGGTCTCCTCGATGAGCCTTTAGTCCCTCCTCTCTCCAAAAATGGGTGTAGGAAGAGGAAAGGTCAAAAAAGAGAGGGGTTTGAAAGAGGGATTGGGGATGGGCATACAGGCTGATCTGGGGAAGCTTTTGCACTGTGGTTTCATCATTGCTTTTCGTAAGGTCCTGATAGACCACCCCTTCCACCAGAAAAACGAATTGGCTCCAATTCCTTCCACCAAAAAGGGTGGATCGAAGCTCTCCTAAGCTCCGGGAATCAATCTTGGCCATGGTCGGAAGGTCTTCATCAAAATCTCGATGATAGCTTCGATCGCTGAGCCGATTGATGCTTCCTTTTAAATAAAATTGGAGGGGTAACGTTTGTTGGCCCTGAATAAAGTAGGCGTAGCGGTTTTTAGGAAATTCTTGATCATCAATGAAATAAAAATTGGCCTGCCCTTCCGTTCCCTGAGCAAAGGCATATCGGAATTCCACCCCTTCTTTAAAGCCTCTCTTCCCCAGGTAGTCAAGGTAGATCGTGGAATCCATATCCTTCCGGATCGCCCAGAAAAAGGCCGTCTTCATTTCTGGGCCATACTTCTGGGAATACCCTATTCGAGGCAGGAGAAATCCTGTCTGTCTCTCCCTCTTTACCGGGAAAATGGCCCAGGGAAGATAGAAGCCAGGGATCTCCTCGAGATAGAAGGCGCAACCTTTAGCCACTCCATATCCTTCGAGAGTGATCTCCAATTCTTTTACCGTAAACTTCCAGGGAGGTTTCTCCCCGTCGCAGGTTGTAAAAGAACCCTCTCGAATCCGATATCGGTCCTCTCCCAGTTTCTCTGCTTCCCTGCCTGTAATGTGAAAATTCTGTTCTTTTAAAAAAAGTCTGGCCTGATAGACCTTTCCCGTTTTGGTCGTCAGGTTCACCTCTAACCGTTCACACTCCAGTCGATCCTCCCCTTCGGTGAACACCACATTTCCCCAGGCGATAAGATCCTTTGTGACGCTATTCCACTGGATGTGATCCCCTTTAAGTAAAAAATCCCCCCGTCTGACTTCAACCCTCCCATGGGCCTCATAGCGCTGGTCTTCCCGGTGATAGAAAAGGTAATCTGCCTCGATCTCCACCGCCCCTTCTCCACCTGTGATCTTCGGTTCCATCATCTTTTTTTCAGCACTGGAAAAGGAAGAGAGGAAAAATAAAATAAAAAGGGAATAGATCAGGGATAGCCAGTACCTCATAATCTCTCTTTGGGAAGAAAATAGGCTCTTGCTTCTCCCACCGTGTAGAGAGAACCCGTGATACAAAGAAGGTCTTCCGAAGAGGCCATGGATAACCCCCGATCAATAGCCCGTTGAACCCCTTCCACAATCTCCGCTTTTTCTCCATTCTGTTCAAGGGCCTTTTGAAGAACAGCGGGTGAAGCCGCTCTCGGAATATTGGGCTGAGTGAGGATGAGATGATCAGCTATGGGAGCAAGAGTTTGAAGGATGGATTTATAATTTTTATCTTTCATAATTCCAATGATCAGGATCAAACGTTTATATTCGAATTCCTTCTGAAGGGATTCTTTCAACACGTGAGCTCCTGCAGGATTGTGGGCCCCATCGAGAAAGACCCTTGGGGAGGAACAGACCATCTCCAATCGGCCAGGCCACTCCACTTTGGCTAACCCGGTAATCATCGCCTCATTGGATACCAGATATCCCAACTCATCTAAAACCTCCAAAGCTCCGAGGGCGGTCACGGCATTAAGAATCTGGTGGGATCCGTGGAGATTGACCGTTAGATCCCAAAATTTCCGGTGGAGCCCTTGATAATGAAAGTGTCCTCCCTCGCATGGAATATAAGAAAATTCTTTCCCCATCCGATAAAAAGGGGAACCCTTCTCTTTACAGATCCTTGAAAAGAGACGAAGAATGGAGGGCTGGGAGGTGGCTGTGATCAAGGGGCGTCCTTGTTTGATAATCCCTGCTTTTTCATAGGCAATCTTCTGCAAGGTTTTCCCCAAAACCTCCTCGTGATCCTTGCTCACATTGGTAATAATGGATAAGAGAGGATCGACCACGTTGGTGGAATCGAGTCTCCCTCCTAACCCCACTTCCAGGATGGCTAAATCGACTCGCTTCTGTTTAAAATAGAGGATGGCCATGGCCGTGGTAAAATCGAAGAAGGTAAAGGGGGGCGTAACCCCATAGGCTTCTATCCTTTCCCGAATCCACTCGGTCAGTTCAGCTACCTCTTCCTGATCAATCTCCTTTCCGTCCACCTTGATCCTCTCGGTGAAGCGAATGAGATGGGGGGAGGTATAGAGTCCCACATGATAGCCCTCTTGTTGAAGGATAGAAGCCATCATGGCGGCCGTAGATCCTTTTCCATTGGTTCCCCCGATATGAATCGTTTGAATCTCATGATGGGGATTCCCGATGGCCTCTAAAATGGCCTTTACTTTCTCGAGACCAAAGATCATCCCAAATTTTTCAAGGCTGTAGAGGTAATCGAGGGAGTGTTGGTAGTCTTTTCGGTCCATGGTTGGAGCGCTCCTTATGAGTCAGGTTTTAACATTCTCAAAAGGAGGGCCAAGGTATGTCGCAACTCTCTTCGTTCTACAATAAGATCCACCATTCCATGTTGTAAAAGGTATTCGGCGCGCTGGAACCCATCCGGAAGCTCTGCCTTGATCGTATCCCTAATCACTCTTGGGCCTGCAAATCCAATCATGGCCTTTGGCTCTGCGATAATGACATCTCCCAACATCCCAATACTCGCCGAGACCCCACCGGTTGTAGGATCCGTAAGGACAGAAATATAAGGGAGTCTGGCCTCTTGAAGCCTGGCCAGGGCCGCACTCGTTTTGGCCATCTGCATCAAAGAGAGAATGCCTTCCTGCATCCTTGCTCCTCCGGAGGCGCAGAAAATCACCACCCCCACTCGTTTTTCAATGGCCCGCTCAATTAGACGAGTAATCTTTTCCCCTACGACAGAACCCATGCTTCCCCCCATAAAATTAAATTCAAAAACTCCTAACATCACCGGCTCTCCTTCGATCCGTCCCTCTCCACAGATGATGGCATCCTTCTGTCCCGTTGTTTCTTGGGATTCTTTCACTCTCTGAGGATACCTTTTAGAATCCTTGAAGGAGAGAGGATCGGCCGGGGCAAGATGGGCATCGTATTCAACGAAAGTCTCTGGATCAACGACACATTCAATTCTTTTACGGGCAGGAAGCTGAAAATGATAGTTACATTTGGGACAGACCAGAAGATTTCTCTCAATCACCTTTCGATAAATAATCTCGTTACAGGAATTACATTTTACCCAAAGGTGATCAAAGGATTTCGGCCTTTCCATGCTTGTGGGTCTGTCTTTGTCTTCTTCCTCTTTCTTCTTAAACCAGCTCATCTTTTCAACACAAAGGTACTTTTAAGTTTTAAAAACTAACAAAATTAACCCTCCTTGTCAATTCACCAAGAGGAGACCTCTGAAAAAGTATTTAAAATAAGTTTTATAGACTGGGGAGGTGGGGTGGAAAAAGCCTTCGAGCGGATACCTTTAACCGTTTGGCACTATGGATGAATTCCCTGAAAACGTTTGTTTTTCTATTAAACGATGGTTAGCAAATGAACTTCTCAATGCCCGCATTCGAAGGATTTGGAACCCTACCTCCCCAGTCTTTCTATGATTTTTTCAGAGCTCTCAAGAGGGTTCTCCGTATCCCTCACTCAGATGAGGAATAAGCCCGAGAGGGGGATTGGAGAAACCCATTCCGTCGAAAATCTTAGAACGCGGATCCATGATATAGCTTTTATGCAGGGCCAACAACTATTTCAAGACCGCCCACTTTAGGTTGACCCAGGATTTATCGATTCTTAGAAAGGGTAGGGATGGGGAGGAAGAAATCGATTCTGGAGGATCATCAGTCAAGATCTCTTCAGTTCTTCGAGGGTGGATTTAGAGGCATGATACATGAATCCAATGTCCGTGGAGATCGCAAGAACAGTCATCCCTTTTGAACGCCACTTTTTAATGGCTCCCGTACTCCCGATGTGGATCCCGGTCGCTTTACCCTTCCTTTTCGCTGATTCAATGACCTTCTCTATGGCCTTTGCTAATTCTTCTGAATCCAACTGGTCTGGTATCCCCATGGAGATGGAAAGATCATTGGGGCCAATCAATCCGACGTCAATTCCTTCGACTCCCAGGATTCGATCAATGTTCTCAATGGCCTCTTCCGTTTCGATTTGAGCAATCACAAGAGTATGTTCATTTGCCTCTCTCATAAATTCGGAGGCCTTCAAAGGTCTGTAATCCGTCTGGCCGGTTTGAGCACCGAATCCCCTTTGGCCTAAAGGAGGATACTTGGAATAACGGACAATCGCCTCAGCTTGCTCTTGGGTGGAAGTCATTGGAACCATAATCCCTTCCGCTCCGGCATCAAGAACCCGAGAGATAAAAAATGTCTCCAAGCGAGGAACCCGGATGATCGGAGCAATTCCAGAAGAGTTAGCCCCTCGAATGAGATCGGCCACCGTCTCCATATGATACACCCCGTGTTCCATATCAATAAAGACAAAATCATACCCTGCAGAGGCAAACACCGAGGGGGCTCCCGGATCCCTTGCCTGTCTGATCATGGTCCCGTAAACACATTCACCCGCCAACACCCTTCTCCTTATACCTGTCCAACCCATTCTTTCCTCTCCAAAATTTCTTGTTGAGTTTTGCCCTAAATCATATACGATGTCATCTAAATCTTCAAGAGGAGGAGGGCTTGACAAACGAAAAAATAAGGTTATACTCTACATAAGTTTATTTTATTAAACAATTTTCTTTTTATACTATTCTCCCAATTGAAACCCTCCTCTTTGAGGAGGAAGTGTGATTCATAGGAAAGTGAATGAAGATTGGTGAAAGAATTCGCAGTTTGAGACAGAGGAGCAATCTCACCCAGGAAGAACTGGCGGCTCGGGCCAATTTGACGAAGGGGTTCATCTCCCAGGTGGAAAGGGATCTTACTTCCATCTCCCTCGACAGCCTCATCCAGATTCTCGATGCCCTGGATGAAAATATCTCAGATTTCTTCAGAGAAACCTCCCAAGAGAAGATTGCCTTCCGTGAAAAAGAACGGGTCCCCATTGAAAAAGAGAAAATTCACAAATTCGAACTTCTTGTTCCAGGCTCTACCAACCGTCGTCTGGAGCCGGTGCTTCTGACCTTAAAGCAGGGACAATCGACTCCCAGAGAGAAACCTCATGAGGGAGAGGAGTTTGGATTTGTTCTCAAAGGGAGAATCAGTCTCAGATTCGGAAGGGAAATTATTAAGCTCAAAAAAGGGGAATGTTTCTATTTCTGGGCGGAGAAGGAGCATTGGCTTCAAAATACGAGCCCTCGTAATGCTGTGGTCCTCTGGATTACCTCTCCCCCTTACTTTTGATCCACTCTCTTCTGTTTAAAAAGGAGAGAAAACCATGGCTAAGGTGCTCATCATCGGTGCAGGAGGCGTTGGGACAGTGGTGGCCCATAAAGTTGCAAAAGTCCCGGAAGTCTTTTCTGAAATCATGCTGGCCAGTCGAACTAAATCGAAGTGTGACCTGATTGCCCAGGCGATAGGAACCCATCGCATTCAGACGGCGGAGGTCGACGCAGATGACCTTGAATCCCTTTTAAACCTATTGAATCGTTTCAAGCCGGATCTCGTGATCCACGTCGCCCTCCCCTATCAGGATCTGACGATTATGGAAGCCTGTCTCAAAGTGGGAGCCCATTATTTGGATACGGCCAATTACGAACCCCCAGAGGAGGCTAAGTTCGAATACAAATGGCAGTGGGCTTATCATGAGCGGTTTCAAAAGGCTGGCCTTACGGCCCTCTTGGGATGTGGATTCGATCCCGGGGTCACAAATGTTTTCACCGCCTATGCGGCTAAGCACCATTTCGATGAGATTCATTATCTCGATATTGTAGACTGTAACGCAGGAGAGCACGGAAAACCCTTTGCCACCAATTTCAATCCTGAGATTAATATTCGAGAGGTGACTCAGAAAGGGAAATACTGGGAGGAGGGAAGGTGGATTGAAACGGAACCTCATGAAATCCATCGAACGCTTACCTATCCTGGTATCGGTCCCCGGGAATCCTATTTAATCTATCATGAAGAACTCGAATCCTTAGTCAAACATTTTCCCACGCTCAAAAGGGCTCGCTTCTGGATGACCTTTGGAGAGGAATATCTGACCCATCTTCGAGTGATCCAAAATATCGGAATGGCCAGTATCAAACCCATCCTTTACGAAGGAAAGGAGATCGTCCCTCTAAAATTTCTTAAAGCGGTACTTCCCAATCCTGCCGAACTCGGGGAACACTACAGTGGAGAGACGTCCATTGGCTGTCGTATTCGAGGAATAAAAGGAGGGAAGGAGAAAACGTATTATATCTATAATAATTGTAAACACCAGGAGGCCTATCGGGAAACCGGTACCCAGGCAGTGAGTTACACCACTGGAGTTCCGGCAATGATTGGAGCGATGATGATTCTTACGGGAAAATGGAAGGGCTCTGGAGTCTTCAATTTAGAAGAATTTGATCCAGATCCTTTTATGGAACAGTTAAACATTCATGGCCTCCCATGGCATGAACTCCACGATATCGATCTCGAATTATAAACCCCATGCCCATTGACTTTCGTCAAATTCCAAGTCCCTGCTATGTCATTGATGAACCTCTCTTGCGGAAAAACCTCCGTATAATAAAAAGGATTGAAGAAGAAGCACACATTCAAATCCTGGTCTCCTTTAAGGCCTTTGCCAATTGGAAGGTCTTCCCTATCTTTAAGGAATACGGTTTTGGCGCTTCAGCGAGTTCCCTTTACGAAGCGCGACTCGCTACGGAGGAACTGGGTCAAAAGGCCCATACCTATTGTCCTGCCTATGATGAAAAAACGATCGAAGAGATTCTTAAATATAGCAGTCATATTTCCTTCAACTCCCTGGCTCAATTTGAAAAATTCGGTCAAAGAGCTAAACAAGAGGGTCTTCAGGTAGGGCTTCGAGTCAATCCGGGGTATTCCAATTCTCCCGTCGATCTATATAATCCATGTCGATACGGTTCGAGATTAGGAGTAACGGCTGAACAATTGGAGGACGGGATCCCTAAAGGGATAGATGGCCTTCATTTTCACACTCTTTTTGAAGCAGATTCCTATGCCTTTGAAAGAGCCCTCTCTGCTTTTTTGGAAAAATTTGGTAAGTATTTAAACGGTCTTCGCTGGATCAATATGGGAGGGGGACATCTCCTCACAAAAGAGGATTATGATATTGGGCACCTGATCAGACTCCTTAAAGAGTTCAAAAAGAAGTATCCTCTTGAAATAATATTAGAACCTGGAACGGCCTTTACCTATCGAACCGGCTATTTAGTCTCAACCGTATTAGATATCGTCGAAAACGGAGGGATCAAAACGGCGATTCTTGATGTCTCTTTTACCTGCCATATGCCTGATTGCCTTGAGATGCCGTATAAACCTGTCATCCTGGGGGCCTCGGATAAATCGGATAAAAAGGAAGGAAGACCGACCTATCGAATG